>JAZNST010000090.1:0-2612 GCA_045591405.1 Ruminiclostridium sp. | reverse complement strand
TGCTGTTGCCCTCCCGAAAGCTCAGGGGGCTTATGAAAGGCTCTTTCTTCAAGTCCTACCTGTTCGAGTGCCATAAGCGCAAGATTTCGCCGTTTTTCCTTGGGACAGCCCGAATAGGCAAGCGGAAGCTCGACGTTTTCAAGCGCCGTAAGCGTCGGAATAAGATTAAAGCCCTGAAACACGAAGCCGATTTTCTCGCTTCTGATTTTACTGAGCTGTTTTTGAGAAAGCGACGAAACGTCAACCCCCTCAAGCAAATAGCTTCCCTCAGTCTGAGCGTCAAGACAGCCCATTATATTCATAAGTGTTGATTTTCCTGAGCCGCTTGCGCCGACGCCCGCCACAAACTCTCCCCTTTTAATATGAAGGTCAACGCCGCTGAGAGCGTTTACGCAATGCCCTCTCATCGAATAAACCTTTGACAGATTATTTATTCTTATCATTCTTTTCCTTCTTCCTTTCGTCAAAATAACAGCACGACGAATTAACTGCGTCCGTGATTTTTCCGCAGTCCTCAAGACAGCAGTATCCGTCCTTTTGGTGTATGCAGTTTTCACTGCACAGAATCAAATTCATAAAATCCTCCGTCATTTTTTTGTTTTTATTTTGCAATTTTTATAATAATTTATTCCAAGCACGGCAAAATAAAGGCAAATATAAAAACGGAGCTGATTAAAATGAAAAGTAAGATTATTAAAACGGCGGTGCTTGCCGTTATTCTGAGTGCGGGCGCAGTTGCCGCCGCCAAAATGCCTCAGGCTGTTGAGAGCTTTTTACCTGTGATTACGACCGTAAAGCCTCAAAAGGCGAGCTATTGCCCAAGCGTGAGCGCAGACGGAGTTCTGTGCGTTGACGAAAAGGGAGTGTGGAGCGCTTGCGTGAGCGTTTCTGAGGCTGATATTCCTCACGTTGAGGTTGGACAGACCGCCGTTCTTTCAGGGGCGGCAATCGGCGAGGGAAACTATACGGCTACTGTGAGTTCGATTTCTGATATTGCCCACCTTTCGTCGGCGGTAGGCTCGGCAAGGACTGTCGTAGACATAGTTCTCACGCTCGATAACGCCGACAATGCGCTTCGTTCGGGCTATACGGTCAAGGCAAGAATAAAAACCGACGACGAAAGGACAATCTGTATGCTTTCCTACGACCTTATCTGTCAGGATGAAAACGGCGAATACGTTTACGTTCTAAAGGACGAGACTGCGCTGAGGCGTGAAATAGTAACGGGAACGGAGCTTTCGGAGGGCGCTGAAATCGTCAGCGGCGTAAGCTTTGACGACGACATAGTTGAAAACCCCGAAAAGCTCACAGGCGATACGAAGGTTAAATTACGGTGATTCTATGAGTGGATTTGTATCAAACACTCTTTCAAGAGTAATCAAAAATATCGCAAGAACGAAAACCCGTACACTCCTTACTATGAGTGGGATTGCAATAGGCGTTTTTGCCGTCGTCATAATCTCGTCAATCGGAACTATCGGAACGAACGTGATTACGGGCGCTCTTGAGACAATGGGAATAAACTCGGCGCTTGTTGAGCCGTCTGAGGAGGCGGACGAGATTCCGCTGACAAAATATGACGTCGAATGCTTCGGTGAGCTTGACGGCGTAGAAAAGGCAATGCCGCTTATGGCGAGTATGGTCGAAGCACGACTTATTGAAAAGAACGTGACGTGCTGTGCGTGGGGCGTAGACGAGGACGCAAAGGACATCATCTCTCTTGAAGCGGCTCACGGTCGCCTTATCGACAACGCCGACGTTCAGTCAAACGCAAGGGTTTGCGTAATTGATGAGGTTATTGCCCTCGAAACCTATGGCAGAAGCAACATCGTCGGCAAAAAAATCAATCTGCTTCTTGGCGGAAGCTTTATTGAATATGAGATAGTCGGGGTTGCAAAATCGGGGCTCAATACGCTTCAAAATCTTCTTCAAGGGCTTATTCCCGATTTCATATATATACCGTACAGCACAATGCAGGACGAAACGGGCAGAGGAACCTTTGATAAGATTGCGCTTTTGCTCGAAAGCGAACGAAGCAACGAGGAGCTGACGGATTCGCTCAAAAAAACTGTGAACGAGATAAAAAATACACAGGAGCTGACCTTGACGAATCTGCTTCAGCAAAAGTCACAGCTCACAGGTATTCTCGAGACCGTGACGATAGTTTTATCGCTGATTGCGGCGATTTCTCTTTTCGTATCGGGGATAACTGTGATGACAACCATGACCGTCAGCGTGAACGAACGCACCCGTGAAATCGGGATAAAGAAATCAATCGGCGCCAAAAACCGTGACATTCTCCTTGAATTTTTGACCGAGAGCGTATTTATAAGCGTAATCGGCGGTCTTATCGGAATGGCAACGGCTGTGTCGGTATGCCTTGTGGGCTGTCTGATACTTGGAGTTGAGTTTGCGGTAAATATCGGCTCGGTGCTTGCTTCCTTTGCCGTTTCCGTTGCAATCGGAGCAGTTTTCGGAGCGTTTCCGGCCTCAAAAGCGGCGAAGATGAAGCCTGTTGACGCTCTCAGGGTGAATTGATAAGAGCGTGGGCGGAGCGAGCCGTGAGGATGAGCCGAAGCGAAACGGAGTGGAGCGAAGGCGCAGACGAAGGG
>JAZNST010000089.1:0-24681 GCA_045591405.1 Ruminiclostridium sp. | reverse complement strand
CAAGCGACTGATATTCAAGAGAAGTGAGCCTGAGCCTTTTACAAAGCTCGGCACGGAGTTTTTTTCCTCTCTGTGTATTCGTGTCGCTGTATTCGTCGATAAACTCAGCGCCCTTTTCGCCCTCAAATTCAAAGATAATTTTTCTTGCGATAAGGTCAAGCTCTGAGCCGTTTCTTGAAAACGTGTGATATTTGCAACCGAACATTATCGGAGGACAAGCTGAACGCATGTGAACCTCCTTTGCGCCGTTTGCGTAAAGGAACTCAACCGTTTCAGACATCTGAGTGCCTCTTACGATACTGTCGTCAACAAAGAGGAGCTTTTTGCCCTCGATAAGCTCGTGAACGGGAATAAGCTTCATCTTTGCGACCTTATTTCTCATCTTCTGGCTCTGAGGCATAAAGCTTCTGGGCCACGTCGGAGTATACTTGATAAAAGGTCTTGCAAAGGGTATTCCGCTTTTATTTGCGTAACCGATAGCGTGAGGAACGCCCGAATCGGGAACTCCGCAGATAAAATCAACGTCGGGGAGCGTTCCGTTTTTCATATCGTGCTCTGCCATTATTTCGCCGTTTCTCGTACGCATGGTTTCTACGGTTACTCCCTCGTAAACGGAATTGGGGTATCCGTAATACGTCCAGAGGAACGAGCAGATTCTCATCTGCGAGCCACCCTCTGAGAGCGTTTCAACGCCGTCAGCGGTTATTTTTACGATTTCGCCGGGAAGAAGCTCACGATAGGTTTCATAGCCCAGCTTCTGAAACGCGAACGACTCAAACGAAAAGGCGTAGCCGTCGTCTCTCTTTCCGACGATTATAGGGAGCCTTCCGAGCTTGTCCCTTGCCGTAATAATTCCGTCGGGAGTGAGAATTGCAAGTGAAAGCGAGCCGTCGATTTTTTCCTGAGCGTGCCTTATTCCTTCAACAAAGTTACTTTTCTGTGAAATAAGCGCTCCGACGATTGCGCTTGAATTTATAAGCCCGCTACTCATTATCTCAAAGCTTGATGAAAAAACGTCAACAAACTCGTCCATAAGCTCTTTTGCGTTATTGATTGCGCCGATACTGCAAACAGCGTAAGCGCCGAGCTTTGAACGAAGCATGATGGGCTGAGGGTCCGTGTCGCTGATGCAACCCAGACACAGCTTTCCCGTCATAGTGTCCATATCCTTTTCAAACTTTGTTCTGAACGGGGAATTTTCAATACTGTGAATTGCTCTTTGGAATTTACGTTCGCTATCGTACGCCGTCATACCGCCTCGTCTTGTTCCAAGGTGAGAATGATAGTCCGTTCCGAAGAAAACGTCGCTTACGCAGTCGTTGTGGGAAGCTGCGCCGAAAAATCCGCCCAAATGATTACCACCTTTCGCTCAGACGCCTGAAATTAACCGAAAATTCTCTTCATAATTTCCTGATAAGCGTCCTCAACGCCGCCCATATCACGACGGAAACGGTCCTTATCGAGCTTTTCGTGAGTTGTGCTGTCCCAGAAGCGGCAGGTATCGGGAGAAATCTCGTCAGCGAGGATGATTGTGCCGTCTGCCGTCTTACCGAATTCGATCTTAAAGTCAATAAGGTCGATATTAAGCTCCTTAAAGAACTTGAGCATAAAGTCGTTTACCATAAAAGCGTACTTTGTGATAAGGTCGATTTCTTCCTTGGTTGCAAGGCCAAGACCAAGAGCGTAGTAGTCGTTGATAAACGGGTCGCCAAGGTCGTCGTTCTTATAGCTGAACTCAAGAGTAGGAGTCTTGAGAGGTGTGCCTTCTTCAATTCCGAGCTTTTTAGAGAAGCTTCCTGCTGCAACGTTTCTCACAATTACCTCAAGAGGAACGATAGAAACCTTCTTTACGATTGTTTCTCTGTCGTTGATTTCCTCTACGAAATGAGTAGGAACGCCTTCCTTTTCAAGAAGCTTGAACATATAGTTCGTCATCTTGTTGTTGATTGCGCCCTTACCTGCGATTGTACCCTTTTTAAGACCGTTGAACGCAGTAGCGTCGTCCTTATAGGATACGATTACGAGGTTTTCGTCGTTGGTAGCGTAAACCTTCTTTGCCTTTCCTTCGTAAAGCTGTTCTGTTCTTTCGATGTTTGCCATGATTTTGTCCTCCTTAATTCTGTTCTGCAAGTTGTGCTATTTTTTTATCTGCTTCGAGATTTTTCTCGTTTTGCGCTTTTTTGAATGCTACGAGCTTTTGTGAAAGCTCAGAATCACTTACTGCAAGAATCTGAACCGCAAGATAAGCCGCATTTGCCGCCCCATCGATTCCTACTGTTGCAACAGGCACCCCCGGAGGCATCATAACCGACGAAAGAAGTGCGTCGATTCCCTCCAATGCCTTTGCCTTAACCGGTATAGCGATAACGGGTAAGATTGTGTTTCCTGCGATTGCGCCCGCAAGATGAGCCGCCATACCCGCCGCCGCAATAACAACGCCAAAGCCGTTATCCGCCGCTGAACGTGCAAATTCTGCAACCTGAACAGGAGAACGGTGAGCAGAAAGCACGTGCCACTCAACAGGCACTCCGAACTCCTTTAAGACGTCTCCTGCTTTTTTTACAACAGGCAGATCGCTGTCGCTTCCCATAACAATAGCTACTTTTTTCATCTTAATTCCTTTTAATTCCTTTCTGCCGATGGCTTCAAAATAAAAAAACTGCTTTTTCACACGAAAAAACAGCGCAAAATATTACTCCGCCGCAAGAGAGCGACAGGAATAACAGTATCTTGTAAAAATTGACTTATTCATACCCGACTCTCCCTTTATATTATAATAGTATTATCAAGGAGCAACCTCCCGAAAGAAAATACCATAATTATTTTACATTATTTTCCGATGAAATTCAAGTCTTTTTTTGCATTTTTTATGTGGTAAATACGCCAAAAAAGCTCTCGGAAAAGGTTCGGGAAAAAGAATATGCAATTACTCCACAAAAACATAACATTGTGTAGTCGATTTAGACAAAATACTCAAAAGTTCGGGCAAAAGACAGAAATCGTTTCCAAAATCGACAGTGTGATTTTTTGTGCATTTGCACAAATCGGAATCCTGTTTTTTGTCTTAATTCAACTTAAAAACAAATTAATTAAGCCGTTAAAAATTAAGTCGGCGTGAATGTAAATCCATATTTTATACGTAGGTAATCGTTTTCACTTTTTTAATTTAACTCCCGTTACGAAAACTGCACGACACCTTTGGCAAATTGCCCAAAACTGATGAATTCTTTTGTGCTGTAATCGTTTTCTGATGATTATGACAAAAAAACTTCAAAAAAAAGACTTGCAATCGGTTCACTTTTGTGATATAGTAACAACTGAAGTCAGGAGTTCTGAAATATAATCTGCTTACATCGCATATTATATTCCGAGAATTCAAAACTTTAACAAGTCCTGCTAAATGCAGGAAAAAATTTGGAGGAAAAGAAACATGAAGAAAAGACTCTTAGCTATGCTCTTAGCATGTGCAGTTGTTCTTTCTGTTGCAGGTTGCAACCAGAATTCTACAACTGAGCCTAGCACAACAACTCCTGCTGCAGGCGGCAACACAACAACTCCTGCTGATGGCGGCGACACAACAACTCCTGCTGATACAGCAGCACCCGAAGAAACAACAGTTCCTGAGAACGTACTCACAGGTAACGCAGACGCTGAAAACGCTTTCTACGTTTGGATGTGGAACGATGACGTTAAGAAGATTCTTGACGGCGTTCTCGCAGAAGTTGACCCTGACCTCTACGGCAGAATCGTTTACGTAAACACAGGTGGATCTAACTGGTATCAGGAAAAGCTCGACAACATTCTTGAAGACCCCAGCAACGCTCTCTACCCTGACGTAGTTGCACTCGAGGCTGACTACATCCTCAAGTACACAAACTCTGACTACATTCTTCCTATTGCTGACCTCGGCATCACAGCTGATGATTACAGCAAGCAGGCACAGTACACACTCGACGTTGCTACAAACGGCGAAGGCAAGCTTATGGCACTCTCTTGGCAGGCAGCTCCCGGTTCTTGGGCAGTTCGTGCTGACCTCGCTGAAAAGTACCTCGGCACAACAGATCCTGACGAAGTTCAGTCCTACTTCGCAACTTGGGATAAGGTTCTCGAAACAGCTAGAAAGGTAAACACTGATTCTGCTGGCGAAACAAAGCTTATCTCCGGTATTGATGACGTTAAGAGAATTTTCCAGGGTTCCAGAACAAACGCTTGGTATGACTCTAACGATACAATCGTTATCGACGACAACATGACAAAGTACATGGAACTTGCTAAGACACTTTACCAGGAAGAACTCACATGGAACACAAGCCAGTGGGGTGATGACTGGAACGCTAACAAGGAAGGCGATAAGGTTCTTGCATGGCCTTCTTGCACATGGTTCACATACTGGTGCCTCTCCACTAACTACGCTGGTCAGTACATCCAGGTCGCTGGTCCTCAGAACTTCTACTGGGGCGGTACATGGCTTGCTGCTACAGCTGGCTGCTCCGATAAGGACGCTGCTGCTAAGCTCATCAAGTACATGACATGTGATGCTTCCTTCATGGCTAAGATCAACGCTCTTAACAGCGACTACGTAAACAACACAGAAGCTGTTGACATGAGAATCAAGGAATGTGCTGATGCAGGCGTTTCTACATGCCCTGTACTCGTTGAAGGCCAGAACTTCCTCGAA
Organism: Ruminiclostridium sp.; assembly: GCA_045591405.1. GTDB lineage: Bacteria > Bacillota > Clostridia > Oscillospirales > Ruminococcaceae > Ruminiclostridium_E. The sequence goes on along the minus strand of JAZNST010000089.1, from coordinate 20,003 downwards.
CTCAACAAGCCTCTTATCGCTGGTATCGTTGTTACAATGACAGCTGAAGACCAGACAATCAACGGTAAGTTTGACGTTGAAGTACTTGAATACTGCAAGGGTAACAAGGACTACGACACAGCTATCGCTGACTTCAAGAAGGCAGTTGTAGATACTTACAGCTACCTCAAGGCTTAATCAGTACGCTGATTGAAAACTGAATAGCTAAAAACTCTGCTCCTTTCCGAAACGGGAGGGAGCAGTTGTTTTAAGCTTTAACTCACAAATCTGACAAAAATTACACCTTAACCTCAAAGTTTTTGTGTATTATATATTAATGGAAAATTGTCATATTTCATGATAATGAAAGGAGTGGAAAAATGGCTGCTGCAAAAGTTGCTGCAAGAAGAGCTAAGCACAAATCCGTTGAATACGGACGTTGGGGCTATATCTTCATTGCTCCATTTTTTCTCGTTTATTTAGTATTCCAGCTTTGGCCCCTTGTTTCTACTTTCTATCTGAGCGTATTCGATATTTACGAAAGAAATAAGAAGGTTCATTCCACATTCTGCGGATTCGACAACTTCGTTGACATTCTCGGCTTCGGCGAAGGTCAGCAGGCTTTCGACACATTTACTGTTCAGTTCCTCGGAAACACAGTTATTATGTGGCTTGTAAACTTCCTTCCTCAGATCCTTATGTCACTGCTCCTTGCTGTTTGGCTCACTGACACAAAGTGCAAAATCAAGGGCCAGGGCGCATTCAAGGTACTTATTTACATGCCTAACATCATTACCGCGGCTTCTATCTCGGTATTGTTCTATTCCCTCTTCTCCAACGACGGCCCTATCACAAACTTCCTCAAGGATATGGGACTCATTGCAGAAAACTTCTTCTTCATGGAAAGTATTTGGGGAACAAGAGGCATCATTTCCTTCATCCTCTTCTGGATGTGGTACGGAAACACAATGCTCCTCTTGATTTCAGGTATTCTTGGTATCAACCCGAGCTTGTTTGAAGCAGCAGACATCGACGGCTGCACAGGCTTCAAAAAGTTCCTTCACGTTACTCTGCCTATGCTCAAGCCTATTATGCTCTACGTTCTCGTTACGTCGGCAATCGGTGGCTTACAGTCATACGATATCCCCGGTGTATTCAACGTAACTATGTCAGGCGAAGGCTTACCGGGTAACTCTTCAACGACAATAACGATGTACATAAGAAACCTCTCAACAGCAGGTACAACAGGTAAGGCTGCCGCTGTTTCGGTTCTTCTCTTCATAATCACCGTTATTATCAGCCTTGTGTTCTTCTTCTTCCTCAGCGATAGAGAAAAGAAGCCCAAGAAAAGAAAGGGGGTAGCTTAATATGGCAACAGCAGTAATGTCCAATAAGAACATTCACGATCAGAAGCTCAAGAGCTACTCCAGAAAAATTCTCATCAAAAAGATTATCAGAACAGTAGTATGCGTTCTGCTTGCACTTTTGAGCTTATTCCCCTTCTACGTAATGATTATCAACGCTACAAGAAGCTCAGATGCAATCAAAACAGGTATCGCTCTTATTCCTTCTGATTTCTTTATCAACAACTGGAACTCCCTTATGGCTAAGTCTGCAGGCTTACAGACAACGCTTTGGGGCGCTATCCTCAACAGTGCTCTTATCACTGTTCCCGTAACTATCCTCTCTATCTACTTCTCTACAATGACAGCTTACGGTATCCACACCTACAACTTCAGGGGTAGAAGATTCGCTTGGTCCTTTATCCTTGCAGTTATGATGGTGCCTTCACAGGTTACAATCATCGGTTTTATGGACTTTATCCTCAAAATCGGTCTTTACGACAGCTTCTTCGCTATCATCATCCCCGCAATCGCAGCTCCTACAACTGTATTCTTCATGAGACAGTACATGCAGGGTGCGTTCTCGGTTGAAATCGTTGAGGCAGCTCGTATCGACGGTGCAGGCGAATTCAGAACATTCAATACTATCGCTCTTCCTCTGATGCGTCCTGCTCTTGCAACACAGGCTATCTTCGGCTTCATTGCTTCGTGGAACAACCTGTTCACACCTTCAATGGTTCTTACTTCTCCTACAAAGGTTACTCTCCCTATGTTCGTTCAGCAGCTGCGAAGCGAACAGTTCCGTACCGACTACGGTATGGTTTATATGGGACTTTTCATCACTATCATTCCGCTTTTCGTTGTTTACTTCCTGCTTTCAAGATACATTGTTGCAGGTGTTGCACTCGGTGGTGTTAAGGAATAATCTTAATATTAACAGCTCGGTTTATCCGGGCTGTTTTTATTTTCTGATATTAAAACAGGACAGGCTCGCTCTGAGTCTGTCTTTTTTTCACCAAAAACCTCCGCCGTTTATTTTCATATTTTCATTTACTTGCAGGGCTTTTTGTGGTATAATTATTATAGCTGTAATTTTACCTACTAAGGAGGATTTTATGGAAAAAACTGTCGTTTACAGTTGCCCCAACTGTGGTGCAAACCTCGTATATAGCCTTGATGAGAAAAAGCATTGCTGTCAATACTGTGGCGGAAAGTTCACAGGCGAGGAAATCGAAAGGCTCCATCCTGATAATAAAGCAAGCAAGCAGGACGAGGAAGCTCTGCGTTTTGAAAACGAAAGCTCGCTCTATAACTGCCCTAACTGCGGCGCTCAGGTCGTAGCGGGAAACGAAAACTCCGCTTCTGCCGTTTGCCACTACTGTCACTCTGCGCTCGTTCTTGCAGGTCGCGTCTCAGGAAGCCTCAAGCCCGACTATATTATCCCCTTCAATACAACAAAGGACGACGCTCTTAACGCCTTTAGGGAGCATTGTAAGCGCAAATTCTATCTGCCCAAGGACTTTAAGTCAAAGGCAACCCTTGATTACATAAGACCTCTTTACGCTCCGTTCTGGCTCGCTGACGCCAAAATGGATATAAACTTCGACGCAGTTTGTGAAAAGCACACAATGGTAAGCTCAAACAGACGAAAGATTGATACCTATAAGTGCCACAGACGAGCTGATATTGATTTCAACAAGGTTCCCGTCGATGGCTCGGCAAGAATTGACAATAACCTTATGCACGCAATAGAGCCGTTCAATTTCTCTAAGCTTCAGGATTTTTCGATGTCTTACCTTCAGGGCGTTGACGCCGAAAAATACGACGTTCACCGTGAAGCCCTCACAGCAGATCTTCAAAAGGAGCTGACCGACGCTTCTGAAACTTATATCACGGAAAATCTCTCAAAGGCGTACAACAGAATAAAATCCCCCCGTACCTTTGGCGGCTTCGGAAAGCTCGTGTGGCACTATACGCTTTTGCCCGTGTGGTTTTTGAACTATAAATATAAGGGCAAGGACTTTATGTTCGTTATGAACGGTCAGACGGGAAAATTTGCGGGAATCCTTCCTGTAAATAAGGTCAAGCTTACTGTAATGTCAATTTTCGTCGGCGCAATTATCGCCGCAATGCTTGCCTTCTTCGCCGCAATACTCATAATGACGATTGTTACGTCGGAATAAGGAGGAAAAAATGAAAAAACTTGCTGTTTATATAATTTCTCTGATTTCCTCTGTCTGCTTTTTGTGCGTGAGCGCTTGTGCAATAGGCTCATCATCTCTCATCGTCGCTTCGTCTACTCGCTCAACCTCGCTTCAAATCTACCCCGACGCAATCGACACCATATTCACCTCGTCACAGATAGAAAACCTTGCCTCAAAGCTTTCAAGGGTATCAGACGCAACAGGCTTCAATATCTCTATCGTTATCACAGACGACGTTGGAAGCAACAAAAGTGACAGGGCTGTAATTGACTACGCTGATCTTTGCTATGAAAGAAGATTCGGAAGAAACACAGACGGTATTCTCCTTCTCATAAATAACGATACAAAATACGACTGGATTTCAACAAGCGGAGAGTGTATTGACTATTTCAGCGACAGAAGAATCGACTATATTTTTGACTACATCTACGACGACCTTGTAGAACAGGATTTCTACTACGCTTCGATGAACTTCCTCGACCGCGTTGAGAACTATTATTATCAGGGACCCGACACAGGTCCGACCTCTGATATAATCGTAGACGACAAGCTTTTTGGCGGAACGTGGATAGTGGCTTTTGCAATCTTATTTTTTATCGTTGCAAGGGCAATTTACAAATGCAGCTATAACTCTTACACAAGGCTTAAAAAGTTCCCCAAAGCCTCTTACACTTCCACAAACAACATCAAATACACCGAAAGCACCAGCGATTTCACCGGCACTTATTTCGTCACGATAAATAGCTCGTCAAGCTCGTCCTCAAGAGGCGGCTCACGAAGCCGAAGCAGTACGCACCGTTCAAGCGGCGGAGGCCGTCACGGGGGAGGCGGACGAAGAAGATAACTTTTCAGAAAGGCTCATAAATGAAGGACAAACGATTATCAAATTCTATATTGCTGATTGTATGCGGCGCTCTGGTTGTGATTATTTACCTGCTGTTCACGTTCTGTAAGACTGATTCGGATACGACGATGCTTGTGCTTTCATATGTTGCGCTTGCAATAGGAATAGTGATGATTATAATCGGTACGGTTTTTATCTGTATCAGAAAGCCCCGTAAAAAAGTCGCTCAACATAGCGCTTCAAGAAAAGCTGAGTGCGAAATCTGTGGGGCAATGGCTGAAACTGACGCTAACGGCTGCTGTCAGTACTGCGGAGAGAGGCTTATATGACTCAGCGTGAGCTTATTTCCTTTCTCTCAAAAGCCGAAAAGCTCAAGTGCGTCACAAGACACTCGTGGACGTCAGACGGTCGCCACGAAAGCGTAGCGGAGCACTGCTGGCGGCTTTCGCTTATGGCGATGCTGTGCGCTGACGAGTTTGAAGGAATTGACAAAGAAAAGCTTTTGAAGCTGTGTATTATTCACGATCTTGGCGAAGCTATAACGGGGGATATTCCCTCGTTCGATAAGACCGATGAAAACGATGTGGCTGAGGCTGACGCCTTTAGCGCGCTTATTTCCGATTTGCCGCTAAAGAAAAGGCAAGAGCTTTCAGAGCTTTATAACGAAATATCGGAAAATAAAACCGAGGAAGCTAAGATAATGAGAGCGCTTGATAATATGGAAGCTGTCCTTTCTCACAACGAAGCCCCTATTTCAACGTGGATTGACCTTGAATACACCGAAAATCTCCGCTATGGCGAAGAAAACGTGAAATTTTCCCCTTGGCTTACTGAGCTAAAGAAAAGGCTCAACGAAGACTCAGCCGAAAAAATTAAGCGAGAAACCCTGAAAGGAACGCAAGAATGAGTGAAATTTTCAACAACTATTTTGATAACCGAGAGCTTTCTTGGCTGAAGTTCAATAAGCGTGTGCTTGAAGAAGCGGAGGATAAAACTGTGCCGCTTCTTGAAAGGCTTGGCTTTGTTTATATCTTCGCCAATAACCTCGACGAATTTTTTATGGTAAGAGTCGGAACGCTTCACGACCAGTCCCTTATAAAATCCGCCAAAAAAGACAATAAAACGCTTCTGACCGCTTCTGAGCAGCTTCAGAAAATCGCCCGTGAGGTTAGCGTTCTTCTTCCGAGAAAGGACGAGGCTTATACTGAGATAATGAGCGAGCTGAAGGCTCAGGGAATTGAGCAGGCTTCGTTTGATAAGCTCGCTGAAAAGGAGCTTTTTTATCTTGAGGAATATTTCCGCCGTGAGCTTTTACCGCTTTTATCTCCGACAATTCTTGATAAGAATCACCCTCTGCCCTTCCTCAGAAATAAGGAGCTTTATGTCGGCGTGGTTCTCAAAAAGAAAAAGTCGGACGGCGAAAAGCTTGTTCTGGGAATACTCCCCGTTTCGACAGGGGTAGCTTCTGAAAGAATAATTCTTCTCCCTCAGAGCGACGAAAAAATCCGCTTCGTTCTGCTTGAGGACTTGGTAGAATATTTTGCTCAGCTCGTCTTCCCGAACTTCACGGTTTATGATAAAACGATATTCCGTGTGACAAGAAACGCCGATATTGACGTTAACGAGGCGCTTTATGACCACGACGTAGACTTCCGTGACATTATGGAGGAAGTCATAAAAAAGCGTAAAAAGCTCGCCCCCGTGCGTATTGAGACGACAAGAACAAATCAGCATATAGGAAAAGAGGAGCTTTCCGAGCTTTTGGGGCTTGAGCTTGGTCAGGACTTCGTTTTTGAGCAGTCCTGTCCGCTTGATATGGGCTTTGTGTCAGCGCTTTGCGATAAGATAAAACCGCTGAAGCCTGAGCTTTTCTTCGCTCCCTTGAAGCCTCAGCCCTCAACCTCTCTGAACCTTGACGAATCTATTATAAAGCAGGTTGAAAAAAACGACGTGCTTCTCACCTATCCTTACGAGGAGTTCCGTCCCTTTATAAAGCTGCTTGACGAGGCGGCTGACGACCCGTCGGTTGTTTCTGTGAAAATTACGCTCTACCGTGTCGCAAGGGACTCAAAGATAATTAACGCCCTTATCCGTGCGGCTGAAAACGGAAAGGACGTTCTTGCGCTGGTTGAGCTTAGGGCAAGATTTGACGAAGAAAATAATATCGGCTGGTCAAAGCGATTGGCAGAAGCGGGTGTTACCGTTATCTACGGTCTTGACGAGATGAAGGTTCACTCAAAGCTGATGCTTATTACAAAAAAGAACGGAAACGATATAAACTATATAACCCAGGTCGGAACGGGAAACTATAACGAAAGAACCTCAAAGCTTTATACCGACCTTACTCTTATAACAGCCAACCGTGATTTTGGAACCGACGCCTCGCTTATCTTCAATAACCTTTCAGTAGGTACTGCAGTTGAGAGCAGCTCTACCCTCCTTGTTGCGCCAAACTGCCTTAAATCAAGGGTAGTCGAAATGATTGACAGGGAAATCACCTTTGGAGAAAACGGCTATATCGGGCTAAAGCTCAATAGCCTTACTGACTTTGATATTATCCAAAAGCTCGTTCAGGCTAACCAGAAGGGCGTGAAAATCGACCTTATTGTTAGGGGAATCTGCTGTCTTGTGGCAGGGATAAAGGGCTATACTGAAAATATAAGGGTTATTTCTATCGTCGGCCGCTTCCTTGAACACAGCAGAATCTACATTTTTGGTAAGGACGAGCGAGAAAAGGTATATATAAGCTCCGCTGACTTTATGACAAGAAACACGGAGCGACGGGTTGAGGTTGCCGCACCCGTCAAGAACCCGATTATTAAAGCAAGGCTCATCGTTATGTTCAATATGATGCTTGCAGATAACGTAAAGGCAAGACTTCAGCTCCCCGACGGAACTTATGAAAAACGCAGTGCAGCACAGGGCGAGGAGCCGCTTGACACTCAGCTTTATTTCTATAAGTCCGCTTATAAAAAAGCAGAGCAGCTTGTGCCCAGAAAGAAGAAAAAGGGCGCAATCTCGTCTTTGAAATCTCTTTTCAAAAAATAACCGAAAGGAAAGGAAAATGAAAAAGCTCCTTGTCATCGACGGAAACAGCATACTCAACCGTGCATTTTACGGAATAAGAGCGCTTTCTAATAAAAAGGGCGTTTTTACTAATGCAATAACAGGTTTTCTTAATATTTATCTCAAGCTTATCACCAAATTTGCCCCCGACGCCGTTGCGGTAGCATTTGACCTTAAAGCTCCGACCTTTCGCCATAAGCTTTACGACGGCTATAAGGCAAACAGGCACAAAATGCCCGACGAGCTTGCAATGCAGCTTCCTCTTATTAAGGAAATCCTTTGTGCAATGGGGGTTGCGGTTGTTGAAAAGGAGGGCTTCGAGGCGGACGATATTCTCGGAACGCTCTCTCACTCGGCTGACCTTGGCGGAAATCTTTGCGTGGTTGCAACAGGCGACCGTGACAGCTTTCAGCTTATTACCGATAATGTGGCGGTAAACCTCGCCGGAAACAAGGAAGACACGCTCTATACCCCCGAAAAGATTATGGAGGTTTACGGGGTTACGCCTTCTCAGATGATTGAGGTTAAGGCGCTTATGGGCGATAGTAGCGACAATATTCCCGGCGTTGCGGGAATTGGCGAAAAAACGGCTTTGTCGCTTATTCAGAAATATTCTACAATAAGTAGAATTTATGACGAATTAGACACATTGGAAATCACAGCGGGCGTCAGAAACAAGCTCGCCGCAGGAAAAGAAAACGCTTTTTTAAGCCGTACTCTCGGTACGATTTCGCTTGAGGCTCCCGTTGAAACGGATATTAACGCCTATATTCCCTCAGCTCAGAACGAAAAGAAGCTCGCCGAGCTTTTTACTGAGCTTGAGATGTTCACGATGCTTAAAAAGTTCAATATCTCGGCTCAAGCTCAGAACGAAGCCGCAACCTCTGCAAGAACAAGACAGGAGGCAGAGGACGCGGACGAAAAAATCGAGCTTGATAAGGACGCCTTTGACGTTATAATGCTTGACGGCGAAATCTACGCCTGTCGGTATAACGAATGTCAGATTATACAGAATGTTGACGAAAAAGAGTTTTTTGAGAGCGATTGCCCAAAAAGAACCTTTAACCTCAAGGAGCTTTGGACAAGAGCCGTGCAAAACGGCTACGAGATAAAAAACGCCGTATTCGACACGACCTTATGCGCTTATCTTCTTGACACAAGCTCGTCTGATTATAGCTTCTCACGCTTGTGCAACACATACAGTGTTCCTATTTATGAAAACTATGAACAGCTCGCACAGAGTCTTTTCACTCTCAACGAAGCCCTCTATAACGCCCTCTCCCGTCACGAAATGACGTCTGTCCTTACCGAGATTGAGCTTGAGCTTTCAAAGGTTCTTGTTAATCTTGAAGCGGACGGGGTTGCCCTTGACGCACAAAGCCTCAGAGAGTTCGGAGACGGACTCGACGGCGACATCGAACGGCTGAGCGACGAAATTCACGCTCTTGCAGGGCACAGCTTCAATATCGCTTCTCCAAAGCAGCTCGGAGCTGTTCTTTTCGACGAGCTGATGCTCCCCTTCGCCAAAAAGACCAAAAGCGGCTATTCAACTAACGCCGAGGTTCTCGAAGCGCTCGTGGGAAAGCACCCGATAATCGAAAAAATCCTGTCTTACCGAACCCTTACAAAGCTCAAATCAACCTACGTTGAGGGGCTGTTGAAGGTTGTCTGTGACGACGGACGAATCCACACAACCTTTAAGCAGACTGAAACCCGAACAGGCAGAATTTCAAGCGCAGAGCCGAATATTCAGAATATTCCCGTCAGAACGGCGCTCGGAAAAAATATGCGAAGATTTTTTGTTGCAAAGGAAGGGTACTGCCTTATCGACGCCGACTACTCTCAGATTGAGCTGAGAGTTCTTGCTCACCTTTCGGGCGATAAGCTTATGCAGGAGGCTTTCTTAAACGGCGACGATATTCACGCAATCACAGCCTCCCAAGTTTTCAACCAGCCGCTTGAATGGGTGACCTCCGAGATGCGCTCGGCGGCAAAGGCGGTAAACTTCGGAATCGTCTACGGAATCGGCGCATTTTCTCTTGCAAAGGATATAGACGTAAGCGTAGCCGAAGCCAAGCGCTATATCGACGCTTATCTCAATAAATACAGCGGCGTGGCGTATTTTATGGAAAAAACCGTCGCACAGGCAAAGGCGGACGGCTTTGTAGAAACAATGTTCAAAAGAAAGCGCTTTATCCCCGAAATAAACGCCTCGAATAAAATCGTTCAGGCGGCGGCGTCGCGAATTGCAATGAACACGCCTATTCAGGGAACGGCGGCTGATATTATAAAAATCGCAATGATAAAGGTCTATAAGAGGCTTGAAGAAAGTAAGCTCCCCGCAAGGCTCATTCTTCAGGTTCACGACGAGCTTATCGTGGAGGCAAAGCAAGGCTGTGAAAAAGAGGTTGCAGCTCTTCTCAAGGAAGAAATGGAAAACTGCGTAAAGCTTTCTGTTCCGCTTTCGGTTGACGTAAAGACAGGAAAAAGCTGGTATGACACACATTAAGGAAGTGACGATATGAAGAAAATTCTCATAGTCTGTACTGCCAATAAGGCAAGAAGCCCTATGGCGATGGAAATCGCAAACAAGCTTTCTAAGGAAAAGTCGGCGAAATATAGCTTTTCAAGCGCAGGTCTTGCCGTAATCGGTCACGATATTGACGAAAACGTGCATACGGTTCTCGAAGAAATAGGAATTGTCACCAATCACACCCCAACCTCAATTATGGACCTTGACGTAAATAAGTTCGACGCTATCCACGTTATGACTCAGCGTCAGAAAATAACTGTAAAAAGCCTTTTCAAGAATATTCCCAATATCGAAGAAAAAATCACCGTTCTTGGAATTGAAAACCCCTACTACCTTGGGCTTGACGCTTACAGGGATTGCCGTGACAAGCTCGTTGAGTTTTATAAGAATTATATAAGCGGCTGATATGGATAAGATAAAAATAATATCAGAGCTTGAGCGTGAATGCTTCCCCGATTCGTTCTGGGACGAGGGTGCAGTTACTGCCCAGCTCTCTCAGAAAACAACCTTCAGTAACATCATATTAAGCGAAAACGAGCCTGCGGGCTTTTATCTTGGTTCGTCAGTTGCAGGCGAGGCAGAGCTTTACAGAATCGCCGTGCGCCCGTCGTTGAGGCGCAGGGGGCTTGCCTCGGAGCTTATGAAAGAGCTTATAAGCTCTCGTAAAGGTAACTCAGACGAGGTGATTTTTCTTGAGGTGCGCTCGAAAAATATTCCTGCTATTGCCCTTTACGAAAAATTCGGTTTTGAGCGTATCGGAGTAAGAACGGGCTATTATAAGGACGACGACGCTCTCATTTATAAGCTTTCGCTGTAAAAATACCGGAGAAGTTTTTCTTCTCCGGTTTTACGTTTATATTGTCACAAAAGCTTCAAAAGCTTACACTGCTCAAGTCCGCCCTTCCAGAACTCAGCCATAGGGAGCTTTCTTATGCGGCTTATGATACTGCAATTCATTGCCCCGTGTCCGACGATAAGAATATCCTTTCCCTCGTTAAGCTGAGGGAAAACTACCTCGTCGATAAACGCCCCTGTTCGCTCGAATAATTCCTCAAACGATTCCGCACCGCCGATAGCCTTATACTTTTCAGGCTCCCAAAAAAGAGTGTTTATTGGGCAATCGGGAATCTCAAATGAATTTTCAAGTCCCTCGTATTCGCCAAAGCTCATCTCAATAAGTCGCTCGTCAAAAATTATCGGCACGTTTTTGCCCTCAAGGATAATTTCGGCGGTCTCTCTCGCCCTTTTAAGCGGCGAACAGTAGCAAACGTCAAGGTGAATATCAGCGTATTCCTTTGCCGCCCGACGAGCCATTTCTCGCCCGTCGTCGTTAAGAGGAACGTCAGTTCGCCCCTGAAGCTTTCGTCTTGCGTTCCAGTCGGTCAGTCCGTGTCGTGTTATGTACAGCATTGCGTTTCTCCGTTTCTTTAAGCGTCTGCGCTTTTGTAATTATACCGCAACTGCCCACGAAAATCAATAGCTCTCAAGGGAGGACTAAAATGATACTCTATAAAAAAGCACAGGAACGTGACCTTCAAAAAGTCGCACAGGAGCTTTATAAAGCAAGTGCGCTGTGTGAAAGCCGACTTCCTCACGGCTTTTATGCTGTGGCGTCGTTCGATTTTGGAGATATTTATATGGACAAAGCCCTTGACGAAATCATAAACGACGAAATAAAGCGTAAAATCGACGAATCTCTGTTGCGTTTTGCAAGAGAAGACTATGGCGAGATTAGCGAAGACGAAAAGGATGAAAATCTCGAAAATAAATATTTTGGCAACGGCAAAAACCTCGTGGGACGCTACGCCGTGAAAAACGGAGAGCTTGAAATAAATCTGCTTGCCGATTGCACGAAAATTTCACTCAAGCCACTCTCTCGATAGCTTTTTCTCGCTGTGTTTTTGAAAACACTAAGAACTATCTTCAAGCTTTTATTCGCCAAGGACATCAAAAGCCGTGAAAAGCCGCAAACAACCAATCAATAACAGCATAACAGTTTAAGAGTAACCCCCCTCGCTCTGCAAACGAAATTGTAAAGCGAGGAGATTTTTTACTTCGAAGGGGATATTTTACTGATATGATTTCGGTTGTCATCGAAATTTTCGATAGTATCCCTCAAAAAGATTCGTGTTATAAATCTTAAAAATCTATTGACTTCTCCTTTTCTTCGGAGTAAAATGAGAAACAAATCAAATATTACTAAAGGCTGTGACGAAGAATGGTCATCGAGAGAAACAGCGCAGAGAGCTGATGGTTGGTGCGAATCAGCGTGTTTGTTATCCTTGTCCTCTCCCTTTTGAGCCGGGAACCTGAAGCGTTAAGTGTGTAGGGAACCCCGTGTATGCTACGTCAGTGCATAGAGGTTGTTTGACTTCGAATAAAGTAAAGGCGTCGATGAAGACGGAACCTACAAGCGAATTTCACAGAGAGCCGGGGACGGTGCGATCCCGGTAAAGGACAGTAGACTTCCCATCCCTTCTGAGCCGGAAGCCCCAAAGGCATAAACACCCAGTAGGCGTTTCCCGTGTATGCTACGTTAGTGCATAGAAGTTGTCTGACTTCGAAGAGGTGGCGGATTTTTATATCCGCAATTTGAGTGGTACCGCGAGTGATAAATTAAAATTTACACCCGTCTCAAAGCAAGTATAAGCTTTGAGGCGGTTTTTTATTTTGCCTTAAAGCAACAAATAATCGCATAAGCTTAAAGTAAGAAAGGTGGAATGAAAATGTTAACTCTGGACAAGGTGTTCGACGCACAGACGGTTCTTAAAAGCATTATTCGTGAAACAGACGTAGTCAGAGCCTACGGAATCGCTCCTGATTGCGAGCTGTATCTGAAGCCCGAAAATCTGCAAATCACGGGTTCGTTTAAGGTGAGAGGCTCTGCATATAAAATCGCAATGCTAAGCGAGGAAGAAAAGGCAAAGGGCGTTATCGCCTGCTCAGCAGGAAATCACGCACAGGGCGTCGCACTTGCGGCAACGAAAAACGGAATCAAATCCCTCATTTGCCTCCCCGATTCCGCCCCTATCTCAAAGGTAGAAGCAACCAAGGGCTTCGGCGCTGAGGTGTGCTTGGTTGAGGGCTGTTACGACGACGCTTATAAGAAGGCATTAGAGCTTCGTGACAGCGAAGGCTACACCTTTGTTCATCCCTTCGACGACGAAAACGTAATCGCAGGTCAGGGTACGATTGCTCTTGAAATTCTCAACGACCTTGACAATATCGACGCTATCGTAGTTCCCATTGGCGGCGGCGGTCTGATTTCGGGCATTGCCTATACCGCAAAGCAAATCAGACCCTCAGTTAAAGTATACGGCGTTCAGGTCGCAGGCGCACCGAGTATGTATAACTCAGTAAAGAACGGAGAAATCGAATGTCTTTCTTCCGTTTCAACCATCGCCGACGGTATCGCAGTAAAGCAACCGGGCGAAAACACCTTCCGTTACGTCAGCGAATACGTTGACGAAATCGCCCTTGTCAGCGACGACGAGGTTTCAAGCGCTATTCTTGCTCTTATAGAAAAGCAGAAGATGATTGCAGAAGGCGCAGGGGCAACCGCTGTTGCGGCTGTGATGGCGGGTAAATTCAACCTCAGGGGCAAACGGGTGGTTGCGGTTGTTTCAGGCGGAAACATAGACGTTACAAGCCTTTCACGAGTTATTGACAGAGGGCTTCTTAATTCAGGGCGTTCGTCAAGCCTACTGATTGAGCTTATCGACAAGCCCGGACAGCTAAAGGTAATTTCCCGTATTATCGCCGATTGCGGCGGCAACGTGACGGGCGTTCATTATGAAAAGGGCAACACCGAGAGCGTAAACGGATGTTTTCTCCGTATTGAAATGGAAACAAGAGATTACGAGCACGTGAACCTCATCACGAAAACGCTCCGTGACGAAGGCTTCAAACTGGTATAAAGGAGACAAAGCTATGAGTAATAAAGTTCAGACAAAAAATGCACCGGCGGCAATCGGCCCCTATTCGCAGGCTGTATGCACAGGTAATCTTATATTCACGTCAGGTCAGATTCCACTGAATCCCGAAACGGGACTTCTTGAGGGAAAAGACGTCAAAGAACAAACGCACAGAGTCTGTAAAAATTTAGAGGCTGTGCTTACTGCCGCAGGAGGCTCGCTTAAAAGCGCAGTAAAAACCGTGTGTTTCCTTGCTGATATGGCGGATTTTACCGCCTTCAACGAAGTGTACGCACAGTATTTCACGGGAAAGCCCGCAAGAAGCTGTGTTGCGGTAAAGGAGCTTCCAAAGGGCGCCTTGGTTGAAGTGGAAGTAATTGCACAAAAGGAGTAAAAAAATGGGAATGACCTTGACTCAAAAAATCCTTGCCGCCCACGCAGGGCTTGACGAGGTAAAACCGGGACAGCTTATCAGCGTGAAGCTTGATATTGTGCTGGGTAACGATATTACGACGCCTGTTGCGGTGAATGAATTCAAGAAAGCGGGATTAGATTCTGTTTTTGATAAAGACAAGGTCGCAATCGTTCTTGACCACTTCGTACCCAATAAAGACATCAAAGCCGCAGAGCAAAGTAAAGCTTGTCGTGAATTTGCTTGCTCTCACTGTATCAGCCACTTTTACGACGTTGGTAAAACGGGCATTGAGCACGCGCTTTTGCCTGAGCAAGGGGTTGTTACAGCAGGCGACTGCATTATCGGCGCAGACAGTCACACCTGTACCTACGGCGCTCTGGGCGCATTCTCCACGGGAGTCGGCTCTACCGATATGGCGGCGGGTATGGCAACGGGTACGGCTTGGTTCAAGGTGCCGTCTGCAATAAAATTTAATCTGACGGGCGAGCTTCCCGTAAATTGCAGCGGCAAGGACGTAATTCTCACTATTATCGGTATGATTGGCGTAGACGGAGCCTTATATAAGAGTATGGAATTTACAGGCAGCGGCGTATACAGTCTTTCTATGGATGACCGTTTTTGCATTTGCAATATGGCAATCGAAGCGGGCGCTAAAAACGGTATTTTCCCTGTTGACGCTATAACGATGGGATATTTAAGCGGCAGAGGCGAAAGAGAGCCTGTTATTTACACGGCTGACTCTGACGCAGAGTACGAAAGAGTTATTGATATTGACCTTAGTACAATCGTTCCTACTGTTGCCTGTCCTCATCTTCCCGAAAACACCCGTCCTGCAAGCGAGCTTCATAGCGTCAAAATAGACCAGGTCGTTATCGGCTCTTGCACTAACGGCAGAATGGAGGATATGGAAGCTACTTACAGTGTTCTCAAGGGCAAAAGAGTAGCCGACGGAATCCGTGTTATTATTATCCCCGCCACGATGCAGATTCTTCGTGAATGCGTGGAGCGTGGCTATTACACCGCCTTTCTTGACGCAGGAGCAATCGTTTCTACTCCTACCTGCGGTCCTTGCCTTGGCGGATATATGGGTATTCTTGCCGCAGGAGAAAAATGTATTGCAACAACCAACCGCAACTTCGTAGGCCGTATGGGACACATAAAGAGCGAGGTTTATCTCGCTTCGCCTCATACCGCCGCCGCAAGTGCGCTTACAGGCTATATCACAGAGTATAAGGAGGCGTAAAAATGAATACAAAAGGAAAGGCTTTCAAATACCCCGACAACGTGGACACTGACGTTATAATCCCTGCACGGTACTTGAACACCTCTGACGCAAAGGAGCTTTCTTTACACTGTATGGAGGATATTGACGCTGAATTTGTGAAAAAGGTTAAAAAGGGCGACGTGATGGTTGGAGGTTGGAATTTCGGCTGTGGCTCATCTCGTGAGCACGCTCCGCTTGTTATCAAGACCTGTGGTACGGGCTGCGTTATTGCAAAAAGCTTCGCACGAATTTTTTACCGCAACGCCATTAACATCGGGCTTCCTATTTTGGAGTGTGAAGAAGCGGCAGAAGAAATAAGCGCACAAGACGAGGTCTGCGTTGACTTTGACACGGGCGTGATTACTGATATTACAACAGGAAAAACCTATAAGGCACAGCCTTTTCCACCCTTTATCCAAAATATTATTAAAAACGGAGGATTATTAAACTCCTTGAAAAGAGGCGAAAGCAATGGTTAAAAATATAGCGGTAATCCGTGGCGACGGCATAGGTCCCGAAATTGTAAACGAGGCGCTCAGAGTGCTTGATAAGGTCGGCGAGCTTTACGGACATACCTTTAGCTTTACTGACGTCGATATGGGCGGCTGTGCAATTGACAAATACAATAATCCCCTTCCCGATTCTGAGCTTAAAAAGTGCGTTGAAGCCCATAGCGTTCTGCTTGGCGCTGTGGGCGGCAACAAGTGGAACGATGTTGCGAGTAATATGCGCCCCGAAAAGGGGCTGTTGAGGCTTCGTGAGGGAATGGGCGTTTATTCCAACAACCGCCCCGCAAAGATATGGAAACAGCTCGCAGACGCTTCCCCCCTGAAAAAATCGATTGTTGAAAAAGGTATTGATTTTATTATCGTCAGAGAGCTTATTGGAGGAATCTATTTCGGAGAGCACAAAACCGAGTGCGGCGTTGCAACCGACGTGCTCAAATACAGCGAAAGCGAAATTGAACGTATAGGAAGAATCGGCTTTGAAACAGCGAGAAAAAGAAGAAAGAAGCTTTGCTCCGTAGAAAAGAGCAACGTTCTTGATTCAAGCCGTCTTTGGAAAAAGGTAATGCACAGACTCAGTGAGGAATATCCCGACGTTGAGCTTTCTGATATGCTCGTTGATAACTGTGCGATGCAGATTGTAAAAAACCCCTCGCAATTTGACGTAATTGTAACGGAAAATATGTTTGGCGATATTCTTTCGGACGAAGCGTCTATGATTACAGGCTCAATCGGTATGATTCCGTCGTCAAGTTTGGGGGCAACCTCGTGCGGACTTTATGAGCCTATTCACGGCTCTGCTCCCGATATTGCGGGGAAAGATATCGCAAACCCAATCGGCACGATTCTTTCGGCGGCGATGATGCTACGCTTCAGCTTCGGTATGCCCGATGAAGCGGACGCAATAGAAAGCGCTGTTTCTAAATACCTCGATAACGGCTACCGCACAGCTGACATTATGAGTAAGGGTTCAACCCTTGTCGGCTGTAAAAGGTGCGGCGAGCTGATTTGCAATTATTTAAGGAAGGAGTGATACGATGCTTCTTTCAGGCTCAGATATCTTAGTCAGAACCTTGATTGAGCAAGGAGCAGACACCGTTTTCGGTTATCCCGGAGGTCAGATTCTTAACGTCTATGACAGCCTTTATAAATATCGGGACGAAATCAATCACGTTCTTACTGCCCACGAACAGGGCGCAGCTCACGCCGCCGATGGCTACGCCCGAACAACGGGAAAAGTCGGCGTAGTTATTTCAACCTCAGGACCCGGAGCTACAAATCTTGTAACGGGTATTGCAACAGCTTATCTTGATTCTGTTCCGCTGGTTGCTATCTGCGGAAACGTCCCCACAACGCAAATCGGCACGGACAGCTTTCAGGAGATTGACATTACAGGCGTTACCCTCCCTATAACAAAGCACAATTACTTCGTAAGTAACGTAGCTGACCTTGCAGATACTATCCGTGAAGCGTTCAGGCTCGCAAAGTCGGGAAGACCTGGACCTGTGCTGATTGACGTTCCAAAGGACGTTCAGATTGAAAAATGCGAATACGAGCCAAAAGCCCCCGTAAAAAAAGAAACGCCCTATGCCGCCAAGGACGTGCGTATTGAAGAAGCGGCGACAATCATAAACTCCGCTAAACGCCCCTTTATCTACTTTGGCGGAGGCGTGATTACAGCAAGCGCACAGGACGAGGTGCTCTTACTTGCCGAAAAAATCGACGCACCGATAGGCTGTTCTCTTATGGGACTTTCGGCTATCCCGACTGACCATCCGAGATTTTTAGGTATGCAGGGTATGCACGGTCATTACGCTTCGTCTATGTCAATGCACAGCGCCGACGTTATAGTTTCTCTTGGCGTTCGTTTTAACGACCGTGTTACAGGTAACCGCACAAAATTCGCAACAGGCGCCAAAATAGTTCACATCGACGTAGACGGCTCAGAGCTTAATAAAACGGTGAACTCAGTCTGCGGACTCAGAGGCGACGTAAAGCTCACCTTGAAAAAGCTTATTCCGCTTCTTAATGAAAGTAAAAGGAACGAGTGGATGGCAAAGGTTAACGCCTTTGGTGAAGAAGAAGAGAGCTTTCTTGATAACCGTGAGGGCTTAACTCCAAGAAGGGCGATTATAACTCTCAATAAGCACTTGGGCGATAATACAGCCGTTTGTACCGATGTTGGACAGCATCAGATGTGGGCGGCGCAAGGACTTAACTTCAAAACTCCTCGTCGCTTTGCGTCAAGCGGCGGTCTTGGGACGATGGGCTACGGGCTTGGCGCGGCAATCGGTGCAACGTACGGTACGGGGGAACGAAGCGTTCTCGTTACGGGCGACGGAAGCTTCGGTATGAACCTCAACGAGCTTGCTACTGCCGTAAGATACAATATCCCCGTTGTAGTAATTATTATGAACAACGGCGTGCTCGGAATGGTTCGCCAGTGGCAGACGCTGTTTTATGATAAGCATTATTCCAATTCGGTTTTGGAGCGTAAAACGGATTTTTCTGCTCTTGCCCGTGCCTTTGGCGCACACGGCGAAGCGGTAACAACCCCTGACGAGCTTGATAAGGCGCTTGAAAGGGCGTTTGGCTCTGACGGCCCTTATGTTATCGACTGCAAAATCAACAAGGACGAATTTGTTCTCCCTATGCTTCCTCCGGGCGGAAGTATGGACGATATTATCACAAAGCTGGAGGTTGAGTTATGAACCGATATACTTTAGCGGTGCTGGTGAGAAATCAATTCGGCGTACTGAATCGACTTACAAGTATGTTCCGTCGCCGACAATTCAACATCAGCTCCATAACCGCAAGCCAAACGGAATCGGGAGACTATTCCCGAATCACATTCAGCTTTGACGGCGAAGAAAACGGAAAACAACAGCTCATAAATCAGCTTTATAAGCTCCCCGACGTCTGCTCTATCAAAGAGCTGACAGCGGCCAATTCTCTCAGTTGTGAGCTGATGCTGATTAAGCTTCAGAACGACCCTTCGTCCCGTGACGAAATTCATGCGGCAGCAGAAGCGTTTAAGGCAGAGACGATTGATTACACCAAGGAAGCTATCGTCCTTCGCCTGATCGGAGACGGTACCAAAATGGACGATTTTATTTCGCTTATGCGTGATCAGACTATTCTTGAAATTTGCCGTACAGGTACCGCGTCAATAGAAAAAGGCAGTTCAATACTGCGACAAAACTTAAATTTATAATTAAAAAAGAGGTAACGACAATGGAAAACAGAATTTTTTATCAGCAGGATTGTAATCTTCAAAAGCTCAGAGGCAAAACAGTGGCTATCATCGGCTACGGCTCACAGGGACACGCTCACGCACTTAATCTGAAGGAAAGCGGCGTTGACGTTGTTATCGGTCTTTATGAAGGCTCAAAGAGCTGGGAAAAGGCACAGGCTCAAGGATTTAAGGTTATGACCTCCGCTGAAGCCGCAAAAACAGCCGACGTCATTATGATTCTTATAAACGACGAAAAACAGGCGAAGCTTTATAAGGAAAGTATTGAACCTAATCTTACGTCGGGAAAAACTCTCGCCTTTGCACACGGCTTTAATATCCACTACGGCTGTATAAAGCCCCCTGCTGACGTAAACGTAATTATGATTGCGCCAAAAGGCCCCGGTCACACAGTTCGCAGCGAATATCAGGCAGGTAAGGGCGTTCCTTGTCTTATTGCCGTTGAACAGGACGCAACGGGCGACGCACTTGAAATCGGTCTTGCCTACGCTCTTGGTATCGGCGGTGCAAGAGCAGGCGTTCTTGAAACCGATTTTAGAACAGAAACAGAAACTGACCTCTTTGGCGAACAGGCGGTACTTTGCGGCGGCGTTTCAGCGTTAATGCAAGCGGGCTTTGAAACGCTCGTAGAAGCAGGCTATGACCCACGAAACGCTTATTTTGAATGTATTCACGAAATGAA
>JAZNST010000088.1:0-25546 GCA_045591405.1 Ruminiclostridium sp. | reverse complement strand
AAGTCCGTCAGCCTTGAGCTTCTTTGCCGCAAGAGTAGCAATATCCATAAGGCAGATGGGCTTGTTGCTTCTTCCAAGCTCGTCTCTGTGAACCTTATATTCCTTATAGGTTTCACTGATATAAGGAGCCTTTATATCGACGTTATCAATGATTGTTCCGAAGGTTGTGTGACGGCAGTGGTCAGACCAGTAGGTATCAATCATTCTGATTTCCGTAATGGTCGGGTTTCTGTTTTCAGTCTTAAAGTAATCCTGGCAGAACTTTATGTCGTCGTTGTCCATTGCAAGACCGTAGCTCTTCACGAAGTCGGCAAGGCCGTCCTTATCAAGCTCAAGGAAGCCGTCAAGAGTCTTTACGGTAGTGGGAATATCATAATTTACCTTGAGGGTTTCATATTCCTCAAAGCCGCACTCACGGGCTTCAACGCCGTTTATGAGATAGCGCTTGATTTTCTTGAAATCATCGTCAGAGATTTCGCCGCCAAGAATATAAATCTTAGCGTATTTTACGATAGGTCTGTCTCCTGTGCAAAGCATCTGAATACACTGTGCGGCACTGTCTGCACGCTGGTCAAACTGACCGGGTAAAAACTCAACCGCAAAGATTCTCTCGCCCTCGTTCAAGGACGGAAGCTCAGTGTAAACCTCGTCAACGGGAGGCTCTGAGAAAACGGTAGGGATGGCTCTGTCAAAGTTTTCCCTTGAGATTTCTTCGGCGTCGTAGCGGTTAATAATTCGCACAGACTTTACGCCCTTAATCTGAAGCGCTGTCTGTAAGTCCGCTAATACTGCCTCTCCGTCAATGTTGTACTTTTCTTTTTTCTCCACATAGATTCGATATACTGCCATATTTCCTCCAAAGTTTATATTTTTACTGCTTTCGCAAATTTATCCGCAAATTCTTCTATTGCCTCATAGTTTATCTGAGGCAAGGGCGTATCGCTTTTTGCAACCATTTTCGCAATAAATTTATCCGTCCCTTTGAGCTTTTCAAGCTCAAGCTCGCCGCCAAAGCTCGCTTTTATTGCACCGTCAAGCTCGCCGTCGGAAAAATCGTTCTTAAAATATTCCTCATACTGAGCAAAGCCGTTACAGATAAAAACGCCGAAGGCTTTTTCCTTTAGGCTAAGAGCGTTTTGGGCAATAAATTTTCTCGCTGACTTATGAAATCTTCCCATTCTGATTCCACAGCCAACTATTACCCCGTCGTAAGCCGAAATATCGGGCGTTTTTTCCGTCAGGTCGCAAAGCTCGGAGCCTTCGACAAGCTCGCTCAGACGAGTGGCACAAGCTTTTGCCGTTCCTGTTTTTGAAGCATAGGAGATAAGAATTTTCATTTTTCGCCTCGTTTCGATGTTATTCTTTAATTATATACCTTTTTGTGCCAAATTACAAGGGCAAGACCATACAAATTTTCAAGTCTGCTCGCCCACACAGTTGGCTTTTTCAGCAGTTGTGATTTTCACGTTCACAACGTCGTGCTTCTGAGCGTTGCTTCCGTAAATTCTGACTCCCGTATAGTTGGGCGTCAGACCGTAGGCGAAATCGGGGCTTGTGCGCTTTTGAATAAGCACGGGACAGACCTTTCCCGTCTGAGATCGGAGAAATTCGGCGTGAAGCCTCTCGTCAAGCTCAGACATTCTTTTATAGTGCTGTGCCTTTATTTCCTCGGAAACGTGGTTTTTAAGACTTGCGGCGGCTGTTCCCTCTCTGAGCGAATAGGTAAAGACGTGAATTTTAGAAAAGCCTATCCTTTGGGCAAAGAGTAACGATTTTTCAAACTCCTCGTCCGTTTCACCGGGAAAGCCTACCATAATATCGGTTGTGATTGCACAATCGGGGAACTCACGGCGAAGATTATTTACAATCCTCTCATATTCCTCGCAGGTGTATTTTCTGTTCATTCGTCTCAGCGTTTCATCACAGCCGCTTTGAAGCGAAAGGTGAAAATGAGGGCAGAGCTTTTTACACGCACCGAGCCGCTTTATCATTTTTTCGTCAAGAAGCTCAGGCTCAAGCGACGAAAGCCTTATCCTTTCAATTCCCTCAACCGCTTCTGCCGCTTCGACAGCGTGAGCAAGAGTAAGCGAAATATCCTGTCCGTAGCACGAAAGATTTATCCCCACAAGGACAACCTCCTTGTGACCGCTTTTTGCCTGAATTTCAACCTCGCGCCTTATGCTTTCAAGAGTTCTTGAGCGAACTCTGCCTCTTGCGTAGGGTATAATGCAGTATGAGCAAAAGCGGTTGCAGCCGTCTTCAATCTTTATATAAGCTCTCGTCTTGTCAGTAAGCGCAGGAATCCCCATATCGTCATATTCCGACGAGTGCTGACTGCAAAGGGAGATTTTTTGACGGCTTTTGAGAAATTCCGCTATAAGCCTGGGGATTTTGTTTCTGTCGGCAACGCCAACAACTATATCAGCAGAGGTTTTTGCCGCTTGTTCGGGAAACGCCTGAGAAAAACAGCCCGTAAGCACAATCACAGCGTCGGGGTTTGAACGCCTTATGCGTTCGACCGTGCGCTTTGCCTTTTTGTCGCTCGTTTCAGTCACGGTACAGGAATTTATCACAAAAATATCAGCCTCAGGCGTGGGCGATTGCTCAAAGCCGCTTTCCTTCATCATAGCCGCAATTACGTCAGAATCGTACTTATTGACCTTACAGCCGAGGGTTTGTATATAAAACTTCATTTCAATGCTCCTTTTCCCTTGAAATTATAACATTTTCACGCTTTTTTTGCAATAAGCAACGCTTATGAAAGGAAAAATAAGA
This sequence comes from Ruminiclostridium sp., assembly GCA_045591405.1. Lineage (GTDB taxonomy): Bacteria > Bacillota > Clostridia > Oscillospirales > Ruminococcaceae > Ruminiclostridium_E. The sequence continues at coordinate 22,771 of JAZNST010000088.1, read as the reverse complement.
AATAATCACTATAACTTTGTAGTGTTGTCGTAAATTATTGGGCATATAAACGAAATTTCACTTACACTCTTGATTTTTCGGAATTGTTTTGCTATTATAAAGGCACAATACAGAAGGAGGGAAAACTAATGACAGAATTAAAAGTAAAAATCGAGACAATTAACGACGTTAAGAAATTCGTAAATAAGGTTTCCGCATTTGATTTTGACGTTGACCTTATCAGCGGCAGATACGCTATCGACGCTAAGTCCATTATGGGTATCTTCAGCATTGACCTTTCCAAAGAGCTTCTTCTGAAGGCTCACACAGACAAGGCTGATCTCGTTAAGGCTGAGCTTGCTGACTTTATCGCTTAATTATCTTAGAAAACGAAACAAAGAGACACTTCCGACTAAGGTCTGAGGTGTCTTTGTTTTTGAAAAGAAAAAAGCTTGAGTTATTATATTAACGGTGTCATAATTAAACTAAGTAAAGCCCCATAGATTCAAATAATGCGTTAGTCTACTGCGACGCTCTTACCGTCACGTATAAGGGACAAAGCTATTCTGCAAATGATTTTATGGCGCTTTTTGAATAAAACTCCAAATAATCCCAACAAAGTGCGGCTTTTTTGCTTCGGGTTCTAAAGGACATTTTTTATAAATGGAATAGTCGACAGACGAGCGAATACCGCCAGAGGCTCCCTTGTGTAAAGGGAGGCTTTTGTTTGCCTGCAAGTGCGCACTTACTCACCACCGAAGGCGGCGGTACAATAGAAAAGAGCCGATATGGAATTCAATCCATATCGACTTTTTTTCTGTCCTTTAGAACCCAAAACATTAGAGCTGTGCTTTTTTGTTCGCTTGAAAACGGCGCCTCACGCTTATAAAGAAAATCTTGCCCTTGCCGATATAACAATAAAGGAGGTGCTTTTATGAACATTTCTGCTATCGGGAGGGCGTCGGCGATTTTTACTCCGCCTGAGCTGAAGGCAAAGGAAGAACCGACGGCTCAGGAAAAACAGGAGCAAGCCGTTGCCGAAGAAAAAAAGAAGCAAGCACAGCTCCAAGCACAGCTTGCAATGTATCAGCAGGAGCTTGAAGCCGCAGACGAACAGGCAGAGGCGGTGGAAGAATCGTTCAGCACCTTCGGAAAATGTATGCGGATTGCAATGAGGATAACAAACGGCGATAAGGTTCCCTTGAAGGACATTGATTTCCTGATGGAGCACGAGCCCGACCTTTATAAGCAAGCGATTATGATGCGACGTCCCAACGACGAGCCAAAGGAGTGGGAAAGCGTTCTCGACGAGGAGGACGAAAAGGCTCCCGAAAGTAAACAGGAGAGTAATTCCTCCGAAGCTCCGCCCGCGGCAAACGAAAAAGTCCCCGCCGCTGAGGCAGGGACAAATATCAATCCATAAGTAATCTCTCGTCGCAGTATTCACACTCAAGAACGTCGCCGTTCCTTCTGAACGAATGAGGCAGCGACGGTTCGCTGCAAGTGATGCACTTGGGATTTTTACAGCTTATTTCGGGCATTTCTACGCCTGTAAGCAAGGGAGTAGGCTTAAAGTTATAGTTGAGAACGATAAGGATAAGCGCCATTCTAACGTACATTCCGTAGTTTGCCTGTCTGAAGTAAACGGCTCTTGGGTCCTCGTCAACCTCAATCGTGATTTCATCAACTCTTGGAAGCGGATGCATTACGATAAGGTCGTCCCTACCGAGCTTCATCTTGCGCTTATCAAGGCAGTAGACGTTCTTTTGCTGTTCGTACTGTTCGATTGAGGCAAAGCGTTCACGCTGGATTCTTGTCATATAAAGCACGTCAAGCTCAGGGAGTGCCTCCTCAAGCGTTTTTACCTCGACATATTCCTTTCCGAGCGCTGAAAGCCTGTCCTTTATGTAAACGGGAACTTTAAGCTCGTCGGTTGAAATAAGCACGAATTTATTATTCGGGTAACAGCTCAGAGCTTTAAGAAGCGAGTGAACGGTTCTTCCGTTTCTGAGGTCTCCGCAAAAGCCTACCGTAAGGTTATCAAGGCGCTTTTTCTCGATTTTGAGCGTGAGAAGGTCGGTAAGCGTCTGAGTCGGATGAAGGTGACCGCCGTCGCCTGCGTTGATTACGGGGCAGTCGGCAGTAAGCGCCGCCGCCTTTACTGAGCCTTCGAGAGGGTGACGCATTACAAGAATATCAGAATAGCCGCTTGCAATCTTTGTCGTGTCCTTTATGGATTCGCCCTTTGCAACAGAGGAGGTCGAAGGGTTATCAAAGCCGATAATTCCGCCGCCGAGTCTGAGCATTGCCACCTGGAAGCTCATCTGAGTTCTCGTAGAAGGCTCGTAGAAAAGCGTTCCCATAATCTTACCGTTACAAGCGCCGACATAGATATGAGGGTTATTTCTTATATCAATGGCAAGCTCAACAATCCTGTCCCACTGAGACACGGCTAAATTATCCAAATCAATCAGGTGAGTATAGCTTTCTTTTTGCATCAAACAGTTCCCTTTCCTTACATAATCTCAAATTGTCTAATTATATCACGACTTTTTTTCTTTGTCAATAGTAAACGGTTGACATTTTCGCCGGAAACGAATATAATAAAATAGATGGGAGCGGCTTATGCAGACGAATTGTGATAATTGCTTGAATTATGAATACGACGACGAATACGAGTGCTATTCGTGCGCGGCTAATCTTGACGAGGACGAGATGTACCGCTTTATGAGTAAGCATTGCGGGGCTTGTCCATATTACCGTCCCGGCGACGAGTATACAATCGTCAGGAAACAGATTTGATTATGCGATAAAAAATGAAACCATATTTTGTATATATTTGACAAATTGACAATCAGGGTTTATTGTGATATACTATATGTGTAATCGGTATCACGGTTTAATCAACTATTCGGAGGTGGCGTATGGGGCTTTTCAGTAGAAAACCTGCAAGAAGTGAGGAACAAGAAGCAGCAGAAGCACTCGGACACTGCAAAAAGGTCCTTTTTGAGCCGCAGAACCTTATCGAAATCGAAGCATATCTCGCAGTAAGCACAAAGGAAATTCTCAACCTTGAGCCTAAGAATTACTATGCGACTACAAATATGTATTTAAGCTGCAACCTCTTCTATAACGACGATTATTCTGAAATATATATGCAGGTTCAGCTGATTAAGAACGAAAAGGTAACAGGAGAGGGTCAGTTCAGAAAGATCACGTTCGACCTCTTTAAGGCTATTCTCGGTAAGTTCGGTCAGCGCGTTCAGGTGCTCAAGGACAACTGATACATAAAAGCTCGTTTTTACGGGCTTTTTCTTTTTGCAAAAAAATCACCGTACCCTTTGTGATACGGTGATTATTTTTTTACTTGAAGCTATATGGGGAGAAATCGAAGGTCGCAAAATAATCCTGAGGAGTTTCAGCTCGTCTTATAAGCTGATGGGTTCCGTCCTCCTTGAGAAGAATTTCTGCACTTCTGAGCTTTCCGTTATAGTTATAGCCCATTGAGAAGCCGTGTGCGCCTGTGTCGTGAATTGCCAGATAGTCGCCCATTTCGATTTTCGGGAGCATTCTGTCCTTTGCAAATTTATCGCAGTTCTCGCAAAGTCCGCCTACGATGTCATATTTATGGTCGCAAGGAGCGTTTTCCTTTCCAAGAACCGTGATATGATGATACGAGCCGTAAACGGCAGGACGCATAAGGTTAGCCGCACAAGCGTCAACGCCGATATATTCCTTATAGATGTGCTTTTCACGGATAGCCTTGGTAATAAGCATTCCGTGAGGAGCAAGCATAAATCTTCCAAGCTCGGTGTAAATTGCAACGTCGCCCATTCCCGCAGGAACAAGGATTCTGTTATAGGCTTCTTCAACTCGTCTTCCGATTTCGTAGATGTCGTTGCTTGTCTGGTCGGGGTGATAAGCGATACCAACGCCGCCCGAAAGGTTTATGAACTTGAAGCTTACGCCTGTCTTTTCCTTAATTTCAACCACAGTCTTAAAAAGAATCTCAGCAAGCGTAGGATAATAATCGTTTGTAACCGTGTTACTTGCAAGGAAAGCATGAATACCAAAGCTTTCAGCGCCCATTTCCTTGAGTCTCTTGTAGCCTTCGATTATCTGCTCGTGGGTAAAGCCGTACTTAGCGTCACGAGGAACGTCCATTACGTTTCCTGTTTCGCTTGTCTTAAATTCTCCGCCGGGGTTGTAACGACAGCTTATCGTCTTGGGAATAGCAAACAGCTTATCAATAACGTCAATATGAGTTATATCGTCAAGGTTGATGATTGCGCCCAGGTCGTTAGCGAGAATATAGTCAGCGTCGGGGGTTTCGTTTGAGCTGAACATAATGTCGTGAGCCTTTGCCCCAACCTTATCGGAAAGCATAAGCTCCGTGTACGACGAGCAGTCAAAGCCACAGCCCTCTTCAAGAAGAATCTTCATAAGATAAGGGTTTGGCGTTGCCTTAACGGCGAAATATTCACGGAAGCCCTTATTCCACGAAAAAGCCTCCTTGAGCGCTCTTGCCTTTTCTCTTATTCCCTTTTCGTCGTAAATGTGGTAAGGAGTCGGATATTCTTTTGAAATTTCTTCAATCTTCTCTTTTGTAACAAATGGTATTTTCTCTGTCATAGTTATCGCCTTTCAATCAAATCTGCATATATTTTTCGAGGAACTTTATCGAGCCGTTGATCCACTGCTTACAGTTATCGTTATAGAAATATTCGTTCCAGCCCGTATTTTTTGAGCAATCAGAAAGACCGTGAGGGCCTTCGCTGAAAATATGAAGCTCACAGGGAACCTTATTTGAAACGCACGCCTTTGCAAAGACTATACTGTTATGTGCGCTTACGCAGTCGTCGTTAGCCGTGCACCAGATATAGCAGGGCGGAGTTTTGGGAGTTACCCTGTTTTCAAGAGAAAGCCTTGAAATATCAGCGGCGCTTGCGTCCTCGCCCAGAAGAACCTTGAAGGAATCAACGTGAGGACTTGTAATTCCGCTTATTACGGGGTAGCTGAGAATTGCCGCGTCAGGTCTTATATCAGTCGGCTCACAGCCGATAGCCTTTGAAATAGCGGGGTCGCTCCACATTGTTGCAAGGCAGCCCGCAAGGTGACCTCCTGCGCTTGCTCCCCATACTGCAACCTTATTCTTATCAATAGAAAACTCGTCAGCTCTCATTCTGATTTTATAAATTGCGTAAGCGGCATTGAGAAGCGCTGTGGGGTATTTCTTATTACAGGTATAATAAAGCACAAAAGCGTTATAGCCCTGTGAAAGATAATGCATAGCAACAGGCTCCGCCTCTCGCTCTGAGCAGAACATATAAGAGCCGCCGGGGAGAATAAGAATTGCGGGGCGTTTTTTTCCGAACGGAATACTCTCCACAGGGTCAAGCAGATACGCCTTCATATAGGCGGATTTTTCGCTGTTGAGATAGTAAGTTTTTGTAGTCATAGTTGCCTCCTGTCAGATTTTTTCGGCAGTTTTCTTCATAAATTTTTCAGCGTTTATAATAAATCTTTCGTGAGTTCCAAAGCCGATTTCCCCTGCATTATCAGAAGCTCTCACGTCAAACACGAGCCTTCTTCCGTCGATTTCTTTAAGAACGCACTCACAGGTTATCTCTGCGCCAAGGGGACTTGCTGACGTGTGTTTTATTTCAAGAGAAGTTCCAACCGTCGCACAGCCCTCGTCAAGATACGGTGCAACGCAATTCATCGCAGTTTTTTCCATAAGCGCCGCCATAGCGGGAGTAGCGAAAACCTCAAGCGTTCCGCTTTTATGAAAAGCTGCCGTGTCGTTTTTTGTAACGGTCATCGTTTCTTTATGAGTCATACCCTTTTGCATCTTAACACCTCGTAAAAAAGCACAGAAAAATCTGTCCTTATGTATTTCTGCATTTTATTTTATCACATTGCCCCCGAATAATCAACCGTATTTTGCAATTTAGCGACGAAAAAATTGCACAAAAACGTTAGCTTTGACTAACAAAATTTATACGTCGCTTCTTCTCCCCATAAATTTTTTCATTGTTTTGCACGCTGGGGTCGGTGTATAATCGGATTACAGATACGAAACCAAGGGAGGAATATGAAAAATTATACTTTTTTTGACGGCGCGGCGGCAGTGGCAGGCGCTGTGTGCGGTTATCTTTTCGGAGAGCTTGACGGGCTTTTTATTGCGCTTTTGTCGATGTCGGTTCTCGATTATCTTACAGGGGTTGTGGTTGCAATAAGCAAAAAGGAGCTTTCAAGCGCAGTAGGCTTCAAGGGGATTTGTAAGAAAATCCTTATGTTTATACTTGTTGCGGCGGCAAATATCATTGATATGCAGATTCTTGGCTGTACTGCGCTTCGTTCGGCGGTGCTTTTCGTATTTATTGCAAACGAGGGAATCAGCATAATCGAAAACTCGGCTGAGCTTGGGATTCCTGTGCCCGAAAAGCTCAGGGAGATTCTCGCTCAGATTAAATCAAAGGGGGAAAAGGGCGAATGAGCGTTGAGGGAATAGATATATCCTATGCAAATCCGCAGGTTGATTTCAAAAAGGTTGCAAAAGCGGGAGTGAAGTTCGTTATCATAAGAACGGGCTATAAGGAAAAAACAGACACTCACTTTAAGGCTCATATCGAGGGGGCAATCAAAGCGGGACTTGATGTTGGGGTATATTGCTACTGCTTGGCGAAAACCGCCGCACAGGCACGAAAGGAAGCACAGCACGTAATTGAGCTTATAAAGCCGTATAAGCTCGTTTACCCTGTCTTTTACGATATGGAGGACAAGAGCATCGAGCAGCTTTCCCCAAAAACGCTTACGAATATTGCGCTTGCGTTTATGGAGGTCATAAGGGCTCAGGGCTATCGCACAGGGCTTTACGCCAACCCCTCGTGGCTTTTGAACAGGCTTGAAAGAGACAGGCTTGATTGCGACGTGTGGCTTGCTCACTGGACTAACAGTCCCAAAAAGAAAACGGGCTACGATTTTGGTCAGAAGCTCTGGCAATGGGGCACGAGAAAAATCGACGGAATCGAGGGCGAGGTTGACGCTGATATTTGCTATGAGGACTACGGCGAAAAAGTCCTAAAGACCAAAGACGAAAAAAACTACACGGTTCTTAGCTGTCTTAATATGCGCTCTTGCCCCTCTCAGTCGGGAGAAATCGTCCTCACCGTTCCCACAGGCGAGGTTGTCCAAAGAGTAGGTAGCGACAAAATAAAAAACGGCGGATATTCGTGGGTTCGGATACGCTATAAGGGAAAAGAAGGCTTTTGCGCCGATAAATATCTTCATAACGCCGACGAGTGTGTGGTTTTTGCAACAACCGCCTCATTAAATATAAGAAAAGCTCCCCGACTTCTCTCAGATTCGCTCTTTGTTATCTCCAAGGGGCAGAAAATCGTCTCGGTAAACGGCAAAGCAAAGCTTTCAGACGGATACAGATGGCTCAGCGTCACCGACGGCGACGTTGAGGGCTATTGTGCCGCTGAATATCTGAGAAAAATCTGAAAATAAAGCGCCGCACAACTGTCTGCTGTACGGCGCTTTTTCAGAATAAACGGCTTTAGCTCAAGTAAATCAGATTGTGCCTGTTACTCTTATAACCGTCGTTCCGGGATTTACTGCCCAGACTCCTGTCTGAGCGTCCTGAGAATAGGTTGCGGCAGGGACGGTGACCTGACCTGCTATCGTTTCAAATTCGCCTGTTGCTTCATCATAAGTGTAGTTTACGCCTTCTGTCCAAGCTGTGCCGTTATAGGTTACGGTAATATCGCTAAGAATCGGGTTAAAGGTGTCGCTTACAACAAGGTCAGCGGCGGCGGCTGTGTCGGAGCCGAAGTTAGAAATCGTAAAGGTATAGGTCAGAGGGCTGTTTTCGGTTACGGTTTCGGGGTTGATTGCCTTAGTAATAGTAAGGTCGGGAGCCGCGCCCGCGCTTATAACGCTTGAAACCGAAATCGCAGCGGAAAGCTCTGCGCCTGAAATTGTCGCCGTGTTCGTAATCGTCGAAGCCTCTCCAAGAGGAGCAAAGCTGTTGGTCTTCGCTTTATAGATAATAACGGCGTCGCCGCCTGCGGGGACGGAAATTCCCGTGATTATAAGCGGCGCTTCGGAGGTAACAACGGGCGTACCCTGAAGCACGCCGTTTTCGTAATAAAGCACTGAGCCTTCAACGTAAGTCAGCGGCACCAGCGTCAGCTCGCCAAAATCATATTCGCCCAGGTCGTCCGTGATTGTAAGCGCTGAAATCGCAGACGGACCCGAATTAACAACGCTCACGACGTAAGTCACCTCGTCGCCCGAAAAGTAGGTTCTGAGCGTTGCGTTCTTGGCGGCGGTCAGTACCTCTACTACCTCGCCCGAAACAATATTTGAATTTATGGTATTTCCGCCATAAGACAGCGTAGCCTGATTGTAAAAAATTGCCATATCTTTTCCTCCCTTAAAAATTATGAGGAAGTCTCCTCGCTTCATTATATGAATAAGGCTTGGGAGGCGGTACGGCTTTTGCAACAAAAAAGAGAGGCGTTAACCTCTCCCCTTCTTATTTTTTGCAATCAAAGCTTCTAATCTCTTACGTATTTTTTATCTGAGTCGGGAAGCTCATCTGAAATAAACCGTTCAACTCTCATCTTCAAATCGTACTTTTCACGAAGCTCGATTATCTTATTCATCATCGGCGAACGGTGGTGATTATCAATAGCCTCCTGGTTGTCCCAGCTGTCAATCAGAAGAACGGTTTTAGGATTATCCATCGGGAAAAAATATTCATAGCGGATATTCCCCTTTTTACTTCTGATTTGCTCAACAATTCCGCTTGAAACCATTTCTTCGGCGAATTTTCTTGCGTTCTCGCCCTCGCCTGTGTAATAAATATTCACTGTTATCGGCATAATTTCTCCCCGTGACCTTTTAATAGATAAGGCGCCCTTGCCGTCAGCAAAAGCGCCCCTTTTTCTGAATTAAAGCTCCTCGGTATTTTCCTGTACGGCTTCTTCAAACATTTCAGCTGCGTCTGAAAAATCAGCGGTAGCGTCCTGAGCAAGCTCGTCCTCATCGCCTTCGTTTATTGAAGTCACAAGGTCTTTAAGCTCGTCGATTTCTCTTTTGAAGCCGCTTGTAGTCTCTTTAACCTGAGACACAGTCTCTTCGCCTCTTTTTACCATCTGCTCGGAGTTATTCGCCGCTTCGGAGATTCCCTCCTTAATCTTATCGGCAGTAGTACGGATTGTTCCCACTGCGTACATAGAAGCCTTACGGATTTTTTCGCCCGCTGTCGTCTGTTCTGTTGCCTTTGTAAAAACGGCGCTCTCGTCGTTCTTTTCAGCAAGCTTCTTTCCAACCATATAGCCAATTCCTGCAAATGCGCCTGCAGTAATTAAAAATCCAAGTTTACCCATTGTTTAATCCTCCGTTTGTTTTTATTGTGCAGCCAAAGCCTACACCTTTTTTATTATATTACATTTTATTGGTATTGTAAAGTCTTTATTCCCACTTTTTGTTAACAGCCTCAAGATAATATATCGGTAAGCCCTGAGAAGTAAACCTCTGCTCATACTCGGTCATAATATTCCCCTCAATCTTACTGTTATGTAAGTCAAAGGTCACATTTTGAAGCATCCAGCCGTTTTTTGAAAAGCTTTCAACCGAAAACTCGAAAAGTCTCGTGTTATCGGTTTTTTGCTTTATTATGCCGTCTTTCTTTAATATATTTTTATAAATATCAAGGAAAATTTTATGAGTAAGGCGGTGCTTTGCATAGCTTTCCTTTGGATAAGGGCAGGAGAAATTCAGATAGATTCTTTCTATCGAGCCTTTTGTAAAGGTCTTTTCAAGATACTCTGCCTTTCCCGCAAAATATTTCAGATTTTTTATTCCGCTGTCACGGGTTCTTTCCATTGCAGAAACAAGGACGTTTATAGTCTGTTCAACCGCAACGTAATTTATGTCGGGATTCATCTGAGCAAGCTCTTGGATAAACTTTCCCTTTCCACAGCCGATTTCAAGATGTACAGGGTTGTCGTTGCCAAAAATTTTTTTAGCGTCAAACTCTTCCATCTCGTTTTCGCCCCTCATCTGCGAGGCGTAATCCTGAAGCCAGCCAAGGCTTACCTCAGAGCACGCCGCAACTCTTTCTTCAAGGTTGCGTTTTCTTCTCATTCTCATTTTTCAAGTCCCTTTTCTTTTTGATTTCATTTACAGTATACCAACTTTTTGTGAATTTTGCAAGGTGCGTTGACAAAAGAATAAAAAGAAGCTATAATAATCAAGCAACAAACGAAGGAGGGATGTTTTGAAAATTCTGGCTCTTATTGCTGTGATTTGTGCGCTTGCGCTTTTGGCAACAGGCTGTAACACAATAAAAACAGCGTCTCCTTCTGCACCTGAGCAAACGGCTCCAAAAGAAACCGAGCCTGCGGTTGAAAAGACGACCGAGGCGACGACGCAGGAGCTAACGCAAGACTCAACCGAAGAATCAACCGAAAATACGGCTGAAGATACAACCCAAGCTCAGACCTCAACTGAGCAGACAACAGCTCCCCTCGTGCAAGCACAAGGCTACGCTGACGTTGAAAGCTGGCCTGTGTTCGTTGTGAACGAGAATTATCCCTTGCCCGAAAATTATGAGATAGAAACGGTCGCTATTTCTCAGTTTGCAGTTATCGACAAAAGATGCGCTTCTCATGCGCTTGATATGATAAACGCCGCAAAAGCCGACGGACTTGAGCTGAACGTGACTTCGGGCTATCGAAGCGTTGAAAAGCAACGGGAAAATATCGAATTTTACATAGAAAATTATATGTCTCACGGCTACACCTACGAGGAAGCTGAAAGACTTACTTACAGCGAGGTTGCAAAGCCCGGCTGCAGCGAGCATAACGCAGGTCTTGCGATGGATATTGTGACGATGGACTGGTTTATGTATCATACTGAGCTTACAAGGGATTTTCAGTACACAAAGGAATTCGGCTGGCTTCAGGAAAACAGCTGGAAATACGGCTTCATAATGAGCTTCCCCGAAGGAAAGGCGCATATTACGGGCTTTGATTACGAGCCTTGGCACTATCGCTTCATAGGCGTTGAGCTGGCGAAAAAATTTATTGAATCGGGCGAAATTACGCTTAACGAATACCTCGAAAAATATCGGTAAACAAAAAAGGCAAGGGTTGATCTTGCCTTTATTTTTTTAGAGAAAAGGAACGTAGGGTTATAGGGGCGAAGCCCCCTTGGACGCCGAAGGCGGACAAGGGCGGACGGCGGAGCCGTTCGCCGACGGCTGAGCGAGCCAAGCGAAGCTTGGGGAGCGAAAGCGGAGGGGCTGAGCCTATGCGAAAGCGAGCCTCCCCCTGAGCGAGAGTTAAGAGGCTCTCAGGGGGAGTCGGGCGCCAAAGCGAACGGGGGAGAGCGAGTCTTTCGCCCCGAATTGAGCGCGAAGCGCCGCTGATTAAGAAATAACAGCTGAAATCGGGGTTTTAGAAAGCGCCTTTTTAAGAGCGTAGTAAAGCGGAACAGCAATGATAACGCTGAGAGTAGCGTTTATCGTTGAGCTGAGGGCGCTTGTGGCGAGGTTTCCGATAGCGGTAAAGAACGTTCCTCCTGCAACGAGTCCCTCGATAAACTTTTTACCGAGATAAAGAACGATATAAACGAGCTGACCTGAAACGGCGGCGATAATCGTTCTTGCAAGGTGTGACTTTTCGTCGGGCTTGTGCTTATTGATTAAACCGCAGGTAAAGCCCATCGCAAACTTTGAGAAGAAGGTATAAGGCGCTGACACGATATAAACGGGATTAATAACGTCATAAAGCGCTCCGCCTATTCCCGACGCAACGCCGCCCGAAACCCCGCCGAAAAGAAGGCCCGCAAGAAGACACATCGAATTTCCGAGGTGTATTCTTGTGACACCCATAAGGTCGGGGATAGGGAAAGAAATCATATTTCCCACGAAAACAAGCGCCGCCATAAGCGAAGTCACTACTATTCTGATTGTCGTTTTGTTTGCAGTTCTCTGCATAATAATCATCTCCTTTGCTGTGCTTATTTTAACTCAACATCTTGCACAAAGCAAACGAGACGAGAGAGACTTCGTTCTTGCTCTCTTTTGTGCAACAGCCACATTTTCGCAAGCTTTCAACAGCCATTTCTCTTGCAACATCGACAACGATTTTTTCACCTCGCAGCGCCGTTTTTCGCCGCTTAGTCAATATAAACAAAAACCGCCGATTTTCACCGACGGTTCTCATTATTTTGGTAAAATCTTCTTTTAAGCTCCGTAAGCGCAACGTCAAGCGGCTTAAAAAGCACGAGACAAAGCACGAAATTAGAAGCGCAATGCACAATATCCCAAGGGATTCCCGAAATCCACCACGCAAACGCCATCGACGCACCGCCGATAAAAAGCTGAGTAAACGAGCAGAAAAAGCCGAAGAAAAGCCCGAAGCCGCCCGAAATCAACGCCCAGACGAACGGATGGGATTGCTTTTTGAAGATAAGGCTGACGATTATAAGAATCGGCCAGACGTAAAGATATGAAATCACCCAATACGAAAAGCCCCACTGTAAACACTCGACAAGAACGAAAATAGGAACGGTAAAGAGCGTTTTTGCGCCAAAGGCCTTCGTGTAGACAACAAGCAAAAGCGACACAAGCTCAATGTTCGGGAGAAAATTAAGCGCATATTTGACCGCCGTAAGCGTCGCCGCCATCAGCGCAATCAGCACAACGTCCTTTATAGCAAGAGTCAGCTTCTTATTCATTTAGCGTCTGTGCGCTTTCGTACTTGAAGGTGTATTTTGAGCCGTCCTTTACAGGCTCCGTGTCAACGCCGTTCATTGCGTATTCGCCGTTAACGTAAATCGCCCAATAAGCGCCGTCCGTTTCATAAACGGCAGAAATTCCGTTCACCTTCTTGATAAAAAGACCGTACTGGCTTTCGTCGCCCTCAAGAGTAACAGAATCCATTTCTTCTATCGCCGCACGGAGAAATTCAGCGTCCGTGTGGTGCTCATAAGCGCTGACGATTCCTTCCTTATCTACTACCTCGACTATAATCGTCTTGGCGCCCTGAACGCTCTGAGGACCGAATACGAAGTAAAATACGCCGAACGCCGCCGCAACAAGCGCAAGAATAACCGCTACAATAGCCGCAGGAGCTATTGAGCTTTTCTTTTTTTCTTCTGTCATTTTTTAGATTTCTCCTTTTTCGTATAACTCATTTGCAAAGCGCACAGCACCCATTGCGTCCTTCGAGTAAAAATCAGCGCCTATCATATCGGCGTATTCTTGGGTAAGAACAGCGCCGCCTACCATAGTTATAACGCCCGGAACGCTCTTTTTGAGCTGCTTTATGGTTTCTTCCATATTCACAACCGTCGTCGTCATAAGCGCACTCAGCGCCACAAGGCGAATCTTTTTGTCAATTGCCGTCTGAACGATTTTTTCAGGCGCAACGTCCTTTCCAAGATCAATCACCTCAAAGCCGTAGTTACTCAGAAGAACCTTGACGATATTTTTTCCGATGTCGTGGACGTCGCCCTTTACTGTTGCAATAAGAATCGGGGATTTTTTCTCAGAAGCCTGTCCGTTTTTCTCAAGCGTTTTTCTTATCGTCTCAAACGCCACAGAAGCAGCCTCCGCACTCATAAGAAGCTGAGGGAGGAACAGCGTTTTTTCTTCAAAGCCCTTCCCCACTACGTCAAGCGCAGGAATAAGCTCGTTATTGATTATATCAAGTGATTCTCTTTCAGTAAGGAGCTTTTTCGTTGCCTCAGAAGCGCTCTGAGCCATTCCCTTTATAATCGAATCATAAAGAGAAAGCTCGGTTTTCGTCTGAGCTACGGGCGCCGACTGCGCCCCCGAATATTTTTCGATATAAGAAAGGCACTTATCATCCTTTTCGCAAAGAGCGCAGAAGCTGTAATAAGCGCTCATAAGGCTTTCGCTCATAGGGTTTACAATCCCTGCGGAAAGCCCCTCGTAAAGCGCCAGAGTAAAGAACGACGAGGTTATTCTCTCACGCTGAGGAAGACCAAAGCTTATATTTGATACGCCAAGCACCGTATTTACGCCGAAGCGTTCACGAACGCCCCTTAAAGCGTCAAGGGTGATTTTTGCGTTGTCGCTTCCCGTGCTTACTGACATCGTGAGAGTATCAACAATAAGATTTTTCTTTTCAATTCCGTACTTCTTAGCCTCGTTTATCATTCGCCGGGCAAGAGCAATTCGTCCCTCGGCGGTTTGAGGAATCCCATCCTCGTCAAGCGTAAGGCACACAAGAAGTCCGCCGTATTTTTTTACAAGCGGAAATACTGCGTCCATAACCTCTTGCTTTGCGTTGACGGAATTTATCATAGGCTTTCCGTTATAAATACGCATCGCTCTTTCAAGCGCCGCAATATTAGTCGTATCAATCTGAAGCGGAAGATCAGTTATTGCCTGAAGCCCCGTCACAGTCGTTTCCATAACCGACGGCTCGTCAATTTCGGGAAGCCCCACGTTCACGTCCAGAATATGCGCTCCGCTTTCCTCCTGGGCAATTCCCTCCTTAAAGATATATTCAAAGTCGCTTTCTCTGAGGGCTTGCTTGAATCTCGCTTTTCCTGTCGGGTTTATTCTCTCGCCGATAATCACAGGCTTATCTCCGAACGTCACAGCGTGAGTATAGGAAGAAACGACCGTAAGCCCCTTGTCAGTTATCGGAGTAAGCTTTATATCCTTACAAAGAGCGACGGTTCTTTCGATATGAGCAGGGGTAGTTCCGCAACAGCCGCCAACGAGATGAGCGCCCGATTTTACAATCTCAACCATCGTTTTTGCAAAGTCGTCGGGGGTAATCTTAAAGACCGTCTGACCGTTTTCGACAACGGGAAGTCCTGCGTTGGGGTTTATTACAACAGGAACAGAACAGCAGGACGTAAGCTCAGGTAAAAGCTCAAGCATAGTTTCGGGGCCAAGTCCGCAGTTAAAGCCGATTGCGTCAACGCCAAGACCTTCAAGGAGAGCTACTGCCGACGGGATATCTCCGCCCGTGAGAAGCTTTCCGTTTTCGTCAAACGCAAGCGTCACCGTAAGAGGAAGGTCAGAGTTTTCCTTTACCGCAAGAACAGCCGCCTTGACTTCATAAAGGTCTGTGAAGGTTTCAAGCGCAAAAAGTTCAGCTCCTTGCGCCGCAAGGACTATCTCCTTATACGCCTCGTAAGCCTCGTCAAAAGAAAGCTCGCCCACAGGTCTGAGCATTTTTCCCAAAGGCCCTATATCGTAAGCAACGTACGCCTGCTTCTTTGTGAGGGCAATGGCTTTTTTCACGTTATTTATTGCCGCCTGAGCAACCTCTTTTACCGAAACGCCGCTTCCTTCGAGCTTATAGCGGTTGGCGCCGAAGGTATTGGCGGTTATAATCTGTGCGCCGGCGTTTATATAATCGGCGTGGATTTTAACCAACACCTCAGGGGCGCTGAAATTCATAAGCTCAGGAAGCTCCCCTGCTTTAAGTCCGTTTTTCTGGAGGAGAGTTCCAAGTCCCCCATCAAAGAAAATAAGCTCTTTTCCGAGCTTTTCTCTAATATCCATATCTGAATTCACATTCCTTTTTGTTACAATTTCCGCATTTTTCGTTATCACAGCTTCGCTGACTGTCTGATATTCCGATAAGCGCCGTAACGCTTTTCGTTGGCACCATCAAAAGCTCGTTTGTAAGCGTTACCCCGATTTTTTTCGTTATATCAAGAAGCTCGAAGAACATTTCCTGATACTCAAGGAGAAAGTCTCCGTACCCTGCGCTGAAACGAGGGCGAAGAAACAAGCCTTGCTTTTCGCTTCTGATTTTTTCGTTTATTTCATCGCAATAAGCTTCTGTTGCCGCAGACAAAACCGCCTGAGCCACAGCCGCCTTTGCAATCGACGTAAGCTCGCATCTTTTTACCAGAGTATCAGCCTCACGCCCAAGCGTCGCCGCAAAAAGAACCACGCTTTTACAGCCTGTGAGATTTGCACGGAGATTTGCGCTTTTTATGTTATATTTGTCAATTATCACGCTCTCGTCCGTTACCGTGAGGGGAAGCTCTCTTAAAACAAAGCGTGGGGTAATAATTTCGGGGAGCTTTTCTATGAGGGAATCTGCGAGCTGTTCGGTTTTAAGGTCAGCCTCGCGTCCGCTGTAACCAAGGTAACGAAAAACCTCTTTTTTATCTACTTTCATCTTTTTGCAATACAAGAGAGATTGTCAAAAATAGCCTTGGCAACCTCAGGCTTATTCATTGTATAAATGTTCACGTTGTTTACGCCGTTAGCGAGAAGGTCGATTATCTGCTCTGTTGCATAGGCAATTCCCGCTTGCATCATAGCGTCGGGATCGTCGCCGAAGCGGTCAACTATCATCTTAAAGCGTGGCGGCACGATGTTACCCGAAAGGGAGATTATACGGCCAATCTGAGACTTATTTGTAACGGGCATAATTCCTGCTACAACAGGCACGTCAATTCCCGCCTTGAGCGCTTTATAAAGAAAATTATAGAAAATGTTGTTATCAAAGAACATCTGGCTTATAAGAAAATCACAGCCTGTATCAACCTTTCTTTTAAGGTTAAGAATATCAGCATCAACCGACGGAGATTCGGGGTGTCCTTCGGGATAACAAGCGCCTGCAATACAAAAATCGCCCATTGACTTTATATCCTCGATAAGCTCGCTTGCGTAGTGATAATCGTCGGGCAAGGCAAGCTCGGAATCCTGTGGTCTGTCGCCTCTGAGCGCAAGGATATTTTCAATTTTCACTTCCTTGAGGCGCTCTACCGTTTGCCTCACCGTTTCTTTATCAGAAGAAAGACAGGTAAGGTGAGCAAGCGTGGGGACTCCGAGATTATTCTGAAGCTCGTTTGCAATATCAACCGTATATTCGGAGGTTCCGCCTGTCGCCCCGTAGGTAACGCTCATATAATCGGGCTTGAGGCTAGCTATACTTGCGGCGACCTTCTTTGCGTCATCAATCTTCGCCCACTGCTTCGGGGGGAAAATCTCACAGCAGATGTGAGGGGCGTTTTCTTTAAGTTTTTGAGCAATTTTCATATTTCGCCATTCTTTCTTTGAGCTATTTTCAACAACGAAACGGCTGAAGAATCGGCCGTCGTTTATATTCAGTTCATATAATCAATAAACGCCTGAGCGACATAGGTTTCTCCGCCGACCTGATAACAGCCGTAGCCGAAATATTCTATGCGTTCAGAAACCATATTTTCATAATGGGCGGTGGAGTTTTTCCACAGATTAAAGAAGGTTGAAACAGGGTCGGCGCCAAGGAGCGTTCCCCTACCGATATTTTCGCCTACCAAACTGTAAGAAATATCCATTTCATGATAAATTGTGTAAAATGCGCTTCCGTCGGGGCGTGTGTGGCTGTAATATTCAGCGCATTCCTCGGCTCTTATCTGAGCTATTAAAACCGCGTCGTCACAAAGCTTTAACGGCGCCAAGCCAAGATCTGCTCTCAAGCCGTTTACAAGACCGAGCATTCTCTGTTGGTCTGAACTGCTCACCGACGAGCTTGTAGAGCCTACCGACGGCACGCTCGGAGTTATGACGACAGGAGTTGTTGTTGTAGCCTGTGTTGTCGTGACAGGAGGCTTCGTGGTTGTAGCCTGTGTTGTCGTGACGGGAGGCTTCGTGGTTGTAGCCTGTGTCGTTATGACAGGAGGCTTCGTGGTTGTTGCCTGTGTTGTCGTGACAGGAGGCTTTGTGGTTGTAGCCTGTGTCGTTATGACAGGAGGCTTTGTGGTTGTATTCTCTGTTGTTACAACAGAAGAAGCTGTGGTTGTATCGTCTGTTGTTGTGACAGGAGAAGCTGTGGTTGTATTCTCTGTTGTTGTGACAGGAGAAGCTGTGGTTGTATTCTCTGTTGTTGTGACAGGAGAAGCTGTGGTTGTATCGTCTGTTGTTGCGACAGGAGAAGCTGTGGTTTTTGTGGTTGTAATAAGAGGCTCGGTTGTTGAATTATTTGAGCTTCCGCCAAGCTCGATCGGGGCTTCGGTTGCCGCAGTCACAGTCACGACAGAATCGTCAGACGTACTTTTTTCGTCGCCGTCTGAGTCCGCCGACGGTAGCAGCGGGAAGAAAGAATCGGGGACAAGGCGGTTGCACGAAGCGAATAAGCCGACTATAAGACCGCACAAAATCAGAAATAAAGCCTTTTTCTTCACTACCGTCCCCCCTTTACGATTTCTTTTTACATTATAGCATAATAAGCATATTACTGCAAGTAAAAAATAAAAACAGCCCGGAAAAACCGAGCTGTTTTTTATTACTTTTATGTAATTACTTAAGAATCTTGAACTTGCCGAAGAAAGGAATTGTCTTAGCCTGTCCCTGAGCAGCAGCAACAATACCCATAACTGCGCAAGCGAGGAAAGCAAGCTCGCCGATACCGCAGATAACACCGAAGATACCGGAAAGAAGACCCTTGATGCTGAACTGACCGAATGCCATTGCAACCTGGTCATAAGCGCTAGGTGTGAAGATAGCGATAAGGATACCGAAAACAATACCCCAAGCGATTTCGCAGATAGCGAGCACGAGACCCTGGTTAGCGTGGAACTTAGCAAACTTAGAATCCTTTGCACCGAAGATAGGAACGAGAACGAGCCAAGAGAGATAAGCGAGAACGCCCATTACCTTGTTGTTCTGGATATCAGTTGCATCAAATTCAGATGTCTTGTCCTGTACGGAAACGTCGATCTTAGCACCGATGTTTTCTCCGCACTGAGGGCATACCTTTACGTTTTCGTCAAGCTCAGCCTGACACTTTGGACACTTAGCCATAGTAAATTCTCCTTTTCATAACACATAACATAGATGATACACCTTGCATCATTTAACGACATTTTAACATATTTTCCTACTATTGTCAACTAAAAATTACATTAGCTTGACATTTTTGTTAACTCTGAATAAAGTTTATGTCCAAGAAGGCTGGAATATGTCCTTAGATGTAATAATTTTCTACCGAGAGATAGCGTTCGCCTGAGTCGGGGAGGATTGCAACAACCGTCTTTTTTTCGTTTTCGGGTCTTTTTGAAACCTCACACGCCGCAAAAAGTGCCGCACCGCTGCTTATTCCAACAAGGATTCCTTCGGTTTTCGCAAGAGCGTTTCCCATTTCGTAGGCGTCTTCGTCGCTCACGGGGAAAACCTCGTCGTAAATACTCGTGTCAAGAAGCTCAGGAATAAAGTTTGCGCCTATTCCTTGGATTTTATGGGCGCTTGCCTCTTTTCCCGAAAGAAGCGCCGAGCTTTTTGGTTCAACGGCAACTATTTTTATATCGGGGTTCTTTTCTTTAAGATAGCGGGCTGTTCCTGTGAGGGTTCCGCCTGTTCCTACTCCTGCAACGAGAACGTCTATTTTTCCGTCGGTGTCGCTCCAGATTTCGGGGCCTGTCGTTTCATAGTGAGCCTGAGCGTTTGCAGGGTTTGTAAACTGTCCCATTATGATTGAGTTTTCAATCTCTGAGTTCAGCTCCTGTGCCTTTTCAATTGAGCCTGCCATTCCCTTTTTGCCGTCGGTAAGAACTATCTGAGCGCCGTAGGCAGAAAGAAGTCTTCGTCTTTCTATGCTCATTGTTTCGGGCATTACGAGAATTAGACGGTAGCCGTAGGCTGTGCATAAGGCAGCAAGGCCTATACCCGTGTTTCCGCTTGTGGGTTCGATTATAACGGCGCCCTTTTTAAGCCGTCCGTTTTTTTCAGCGTCCTTTATCATATATAAAGCGGCTCTGTCCTTGATGCTTCCCGCAGGGTTCATTCCCTCAAGCTTCAGAAGAAGCCTTGCGCTGAGATTTTTTTCTTCTTTTATCTTCATTGCCTCAAAAAGCGGAGTTTTTCCGATAAGCTCTGAAAGGTCGTTATAAATCTTCATATAATTCTCCTTGTTGATTTCTATACATATATTGTACTCTCTTTATCAATTTTTTCAAGTACCTTAACAAAAATATTGACATTGCCTTTCGTGATGTATTATACTATACTTAATAATTATGTATCAGACAGGAGAAATTATGAAAAAGCTACGCAAAATTACAGCATTGCTTCTTACTATCGCACTTTGCGGCTGTTCGTCACAGGGAGAGGTGCCTATTACCCCGAACGAAATCGGCGGTATAACAGCCCCTCAGCAGACAGACAGCCCCGACGGCACCAATAGCGCACAAGGCTCTCAGACGCCAAGCTCCACAACAGGAAACAACGGCTCTACTGCCCCGTCGGAAAATCAGCCCGATATAAACACAGACGACCTTTACGCCAACTCGTCTCAGTACGAGGGAGAAATCGGAACAGGTAACTTCAACTACGGCGAAGCGCTCCAAAAGTCAATTATCTTCTATGAGCTTCAGCGTTCGGGCGAGGTTGAGGGAACTGTCCGTTCAAACTGGAAGGGCGATTCAGGACTCACCGACGGAAGCGATAACGGAGTTGACTTGGTGGGCGGTCTTTACGACGCAGGCGACAACGTAAAATTCAATCTTCCTATGGCTTATACGGGAACTATTCTTGCGTGGTCGGTTTTTGAAGATTATGAAAGCTATGAAAAAAGCGGTCAGCTCGAATATCAGCTTAATAATCTGCGTTGGATAAACGACTACCTTATGAAGTGTCACACGGCTGAAAACGAGTTTTATTACCAGGTTGGCGACGGAAACGCTGACCATGCGTGGTGGGGTCCTGCTGAGGTTATGCAGATGAACAGACCTTCTTATAAGGTCACAGCCTCTAATCCCGGCTCGTGCGTTGTTGCGGGGGCGGCGGCTTCTCTTGCAGCGGCGGCGGCAGTATTTATGGAAAGCGATACTGCTTATGCAAGCGAATGCCTCAAGCACGCAAAGGAGCTTTATAACTTCGCAGAAACCACTCAGAGCGACGCAGGCTACACCGCCGCAAACGGCTTCTATAACAGCTGGAGCGGCTTTAACGACGAGCTTGCCTTTGCCGCAACGTGGCTTTACACAGTCACAAACGACGAGCTTTATCTTCAAAAGGCACGAAAATATTACGACCTTACAGGCCGTGATTATAAGTGGACGATGTGCTGGGACGACGTAACGCTCGGCGCGGCGCTCAGACTTTCTCAGATTACCAACGAAAATAAATTCAAGGAATACCTCGAAACTAACCTCGACTGGTGGTGCAACGGTATCCAATATACTCCCGACGGTCTTGCGTGGCTCGACTCATGGGGCTCGCTCAGATACGCAACAACCGCCGCCTTCCTCGCTTCTGTTTATAGCGAAAGCGGCGTTTGCCCTGAGGGTAAGATTCAGAAATACTGGGATTTTGCACTTTCACAGGTTGACTATGCCCTCGGAAGCACAGGCAGAAGCTTCGTCTGCGGCTTTGGCGTGAATTACCCCGTGAACCCTCACCACAGAACCGCACAAGGCTCCTACTGCGATAATATGAACGAGCCGTCTGTTGCAAGACATACGCTCTACGGCGCTCTCGTGGGCGGTCCCAATGCTTCGGGAAGCTATAACGACACGGTTTCCGATTACACGGCGAACGAGGTCGCTTGCGACTATAACGCAGGCTTTACGGGCGCTCTTGCCAAGATGTATAAGCGTTACGGCGGTCAGACTCTCGTGAACTTCGGGGCAGTTGAAAAACCGACTTGCGACGAAATTTACGTTGACGCTTGCGTAAACGCTTCGGGAAGCGACTTTACCGAAATAAAGGCGGTCGTTTATAACGTCTCCGCTTGGCCTGCAAGAGTAGCAGACGACCTTGAACTCAGATACTACATAGACCTTTCCGAAGGCGTAAGTGCTGAAAATCTTACCGTTTCGATGAACTACAACCAAGGCGGTCAGGTCGGCGGCGTTATGACCTGGGACGAGGAGAAAAACCTCTACTACGTTTCTATTGATTTTTCGGGAACTAAAATCTATCCCGGCGGTCAGGACGCTCATAAAAAAGAAGTTCAGTTCAGAATCAACGCCAACGGCGGAGCTTGGGACGCAACCAACGACCCTTCCTATGCGTGCATTGCAAACGGCTCGCAAGGCTCGCTCACAAGAGGCACTACGCTTGCCGTATACGAGGGCGGAAAGCTCGTTTACGGTACTGAGCCCGACGGCGAGGGAATTATCACCGAGGTCGTTCCGAGCGTGACTACCCCGACTCAAAACAATCCGGGAGGCTCAAGCTCGTCAAGCGGCGGCTCAGGTAACACAGGCTCCGGTGCAACCTCGTCAGTCGTAACACAAAGCGCCTCAAACGGAGACCTTAGCGTAAAGCTCGGCTCGTCCGACCTTTCAAGCGCTCAGAACCTCAACGTTTCTCTTGAAATCTCCAACACCAGCTCAAAGGCAATCAACATCTCGTCGCTTGAAATAAAATACTATTTCACCAAGGACGGCTCGGCTGACCTTGCGATGACCTGTGACCACACAGCAATCCAAAACGGTGACGCTTACGTTCCGCTGAGTGCAGTTTCAGGCTCGTTCTCCTCGGCTTCGGGCAATAACGCAGACACGCTTCTTACAATAAAATCGGGCGACAACGCTGTGCTTGAAGCGGGCGGCGTGTGGAAAATACAGGCAAGAGTAAATAAATCCGACTGGAGTATGTTCAACCCCGCAAACGACTTTTCAGCGTTATCAGCCGAAAATATCGCAATTTACAGCAACGGCTCTCTCATCTTCGGAAAAACACCGTAAAAAAATACCGCCGCAGATTGATACTGCGGCGGTTTTGTTTTGGGAAAGAAAAATCACGGCAAAATCAGCGTGCGAAAGCCTTGGCGCCCCGTCG
>JAZNST010000087.1:0-15003 GCA_045591405.1 Ruminiclostridium sp. | reverse complement strand
ACCCCTATGAAATGGTGCGCCAACAGGGACTCGAACCCCGGACCAACCGGTTATGAGCCGGTTGCTCTAACCAACTGAGCTATTGGCGCAAATTGGTGACCCACCCGGGAATCGAACCCGGGACACCCTGCTTAAAAGGCAGGTGCTCTGCCGCCTGAGCTAGTGGATCTGACACATTCTATTGTAGCTGTGATTGCAACAGATACGATTATAGCAGATTATTTTGATATTGTCAAGAGTTTTTTGAAAAAATCTTTTTTATCGGAAAAGTCGGTTGCTTGACATTGAAAAAGACGTATGATAAAATATTAAGAGCTATAAATTGTATTTTGACGCACTTTTACGACAATAACACGAGGTTGATATGAAGAAAAAGGACAAGGCGGAATTTGCCGCACAAGAGCTTAAAAAGCTCTATCCTCATGTGGAATGTGAGCTTATATATAATAAGCCCTTTGAGCTTCTGGTTGCAACAAGGCTCTCGGCACGCTGTACCGACAAATGCGTAAATAAGGTCACGCCCGCGCTTTTTGAACGCTATCCGACGATAGAGGCGTTAGCGTCGGCGTCAGTTTCGGAGGTTGAAAAATACGTTGAGCCGTGCGGACTTTATAAGGTCAAGGCAAAAGAAATCGTAGCAATGTGCGGTCAGCTTATAAACGATTTTGGCGGAGAAATCCCTCAGACGATGAAGGAGCTTCTTTCTCTCAGCGGAGTGGGCAGAAAGTCTGCAAACCTTATTCTCGGCGAGCTTTTTTCAAAGCCCGCTTACGTCTGTGACACCCACGTTATAAAAATCACCAACCGTCTCGGACTTACAACGGGAACGGACGCTTCAAAGGTAGAAAAACAGCTCAGAGAGCTTATCCCCGAAGACGAGAGTCTTGGCTTTTGCCACAGGCTCGTTCGGTTCGGAAGAGCCGTCTGCACCTCAAGAAACCCTAAATGCGACGAATGCATACTGAAAAAAATATGTCCGTCTCAAGAAAAAGCGTGATTTTTCTTGCAATCGGGCGTATTTTGTGATATAATATCAAATTAATGAAAAATTGTTCAGGAGGCTTTTATGAATTACAATATAAAAGACGTGTCGCTCAGACTCAGAAACGCAAGAGAATGTCTTGATATAACAGTTGAATTTATGGCTGAAAAAACGAGTATGTCCGTTGAAGAATATACTGCGCTTGAAAACGGCGAAAAAGACTTTTCGCTCTCGTTTCTGAACACCTGCTCTGACGTGCTCGGAGTCGAGATGATTGAGCTTCTTACAGGCGTCTCTCCGACGCTCAAAACCTACTCTGTCGTCAAAAACGGCACAGGGCTTCCTATTGAAAGAAGAATCGGATTTACATATCAGCATATTGCATATTTATTCAGAGATAAGAAAATAGAACCGCTTATTGTCGAAGCGCCCTATTCTGACGAAGAGCAGTCCAAGCCTATCCATCTTTCCGTTCACGACGGTCAGGAAATGGACTATATCATTTCGGGTACGCTAAAGTTCGTCATCGGCAACCACGAGGAAATCCTCAACGAGGGCGACTGCATTTACTTTGACAGCTCAAAGCCGCACGGTATGATTGCAACAGGCGGCAAGGACTGCAAATTTATGGCAGTTCTTATCTGATTATCTAACACGAAAGGAACAATTAAATAAATGGAACAGGTAAACAATTTATATAAGCAATATGTTGACGAGGGCTTTGACGAGAACGGGATTCTCAATAAGTTTTCAACACATTGCCCCGAAAACTTCAACTTCGGCTACGATATAATTGATAAAATCGCCGAGCTTGACCCGAACAGACGCTGTATCCTGTGGGAAAACGTAAAGGGCGAAAAGGCGGCTTTTTCTTACAGCGACATTTCCCGTCTCTCAAATCAGGCGGCTAATCTCTTTGCAAGTAAGGGAATCAAAAAAGGCGACTCGGTAATGCTCGTGCTTAAAAGAAATTATCAGTTCTGGTACTGTTCAATCGCACTCACAAAGCTCGGCGCCGTTATAATCCCCGCTACTCATCTGCTCACAACTCACGACTTTACATACCGCTTCGAACAAGCTGACGTTAAGGCGATAGTTTGTACTCACGATAACCCTGAGCTTGAGGGCTACGTTGATGAGGCAATAGAAGAAATGAAGCTCGATAACCTCATAAAGTTTACCGTAAGAGGCAAGCAGGAGGGCTGGATTGACTTTGACGAGCAAGTAAAGAAAATGCCCGAAACGCTTGAAAGAGTGCCGACAAATTGCAGGGACTATATGCTCCTTTATTTCACAAGCGGCACTACGGGCTATCCGAAAATGGTTGCACACAGACATAAATACGCACTTTATCATATTCAGACCGCAAAATACTGGCAAAATGTAGACCCCGACGGTATTCACCTTACAATCTCCGACACAGGTTGGGCAAAGGCGGCGTGGGGTAAAATGTACGGTCAGCTTATCCTTGGCACTTGCCTTATGGTTTATGACTTTGATAAGTTTATTCCCGCCGATATGCTGAGAATTATTCAGGATTATAAAATCACAACCTTCTGCGCACCTCCGACGATGTACCGCTTTTTCATCAAGGAGGGGCTTGGCTCGTTTGACCTCAGCTCGCTCAAATATTCCTGTATTGCAGGCGAGGCTCTTAACGCCGAGGTATATAACCGTTGGCTTGAATACACAGGTCTCAAGCTTATGGAGGGCTTTGGTCAGACTGAATCCACAGCTATCCTTGCAAACCTCGTGGGTATGGAGCCAAAGCCGGGTTCGATGGGAAGACCGACTCCTCAGTACGACGTTGACCTTGTTGACGACGACGGAAAGAGCGTTCCTGTCGGTGAAGTAGGCGAAATTGTAGTAAGAGCCGAGCGTGGTGCCGACGGACTTCTTGACTGCTATTATAAGAATAAGGAAAAAACCGACGAAACGTGGCACGACGGTCTTTACCACACGGGAGATACTGCGTGGAGAGATGAGGACAATTATTATTGGTACGTCGGAAGAAACGACGACGTAATCAAGGCAAGCGGTTACAGAATAGGACCTTTTGAAATCGAAAGCGTGCTTATTTCTCACCCTGCCGTTCTCGAATGTGCAGTTACAGGCGCTCCCGACCCGATAAGAGGTATCGTCATCAAGGCTACCATCATACTTACAAAGAACTATTCGCCAAGCGACGAGCTTGTAAAAGAGCTTCAGAATTACGTAAAGAAAAATACCGCACCTTATAAATATCCGAGAATTATTGAATTTGTAAACGAGCTGCCCAAAACGGTAAGCGGAAAAATCCGCAGAGCTCAAATCAGAAGCGACGACGAGAAATAATCCGGAGGAAATTATGACTGAGTATTATCTTTGGCTTCTTCAGCTGATGGGGCCTGCAAATCCTGAATCGCACGCTGTGCTTCAGACCTACGGCTCAGCAAAGCAAGCGTATACTGCAATAAAGGAAAAGGGCGACACGTCGCTTCTTACTCCTGCTGCCAAAAAGCGACTCGAAACCGCAACGCTTGAAAACGCCGAGCTTATACTCAGACATTGCAAGAAGAAAAATATCAGAATAGCCGTTCTTGACGGCGAGGATTACCCTTATCGCCTGAGAAACATCTATAATCCGCCTATCGTGCTGTTTTATAAGGGTACGCTCAAGGGGCTTGATAACGAAATCTGCGTAGGCGGAGTTGGTGCAAGAGACGCTACCGAATACACAGCCAAGCTCACGAGAAGAACCTGCGTTGACCTCGCAAGGCTCGGAGTGGTGCTCGTAAGCGGTATGGCAGTCGGCGTTGACAATATCGTTCATAATGCGGCGATAGAGTGTAACGCAAAAACAATAGGCGTGCTCGCTTGCGGACTTGATATAGATTACCCCAGAGGTAGCCTCTCTACAAGAGAGCGAATCTGTGAGTGCGGCGGTGCGGTTATTTCTGAGCTGATGCCCTTTGATAAGGCAAGTAAAACCTATTTCAACACAAGAAACAGACTCATAGCAGAGCTTTCTCTTGGCGTTATGGTTTTTCAGGCGGGAATGTCCAGCGGTTCGCTTCTTACTGCAAACCACGCACTTCAGCAAGGACGTGACGTTTTCTGCGTTCCTCCTGCGGACGTATTTTCCCCGACTTACAGCGGCGTAGTCTCCTATCTTCGTGATGGGGCAATTCCGCTTTTCAACTATCTTGACGTTGTTAACGCTTATTTCGCTTCATTCAGCGAAAAGCTCGCTGTTATAAACAGACAGAATAAATTTTCAATCCAACCCGAAAAGCACTTCGTGTTCGTAAAGAACGAGGAGAAAAAGTCCGAAAAGAAAAAAGCGGAACAAAAAAACGTCGAAGCTTCGCCTCAAAAGAAAACGCAAAAGGAGCTTGACCTTTCAAATTATTCCGAGGAACATAAAGCAGTTTTGCAGTCGCTAATGCAAGCGCCTAAAAACATCGAACAAATAACCGCCGCTACGGGAATTTCCCCTGACAATCTTGCGGAAATTCTGGTTGATCTTGAAATCGAAGGAGTACTCAGAGCAACCCCCGGTGCAAATTACGAGCTGGTATAAAAACGAAAGCCTACCCATAGGGTTTGTCCCTGTGAGCAGGCTTTTTTTGAAGCGATTTTTTACTTCATAAATACAAACGAGTTAAGATTGAACAGAGGGCGTGTTTTGTTAAGCTCGCCTATCCAATCAATATAATCTGTTTCAACCTTGAAAAAGAGGCTGTGACGACCTGTGAGAGCTTTTACCGTTGCCTTTACGGTTCCGCCTTCGCGTCCGATATTGCAAACGCCGATTTCTTCGCCGTCCTCGCCGTCAATAAGAATGTGGATACAACTTTCTGCGCCTAGGCCGTAGGTTTCTGCGGCAAAGGTCATCGTCTGTGAGCCAAAGTCGCTCCCGAAGTCAAAATACTTGTAGCCGATTACACAGCCCTTTATGATATTGGTTATCGGGCGTGAGAAAAGGCTGTTTTCAGTAATAAAGCATCCGCCCTTTAGAACGCAGGCGTATTCGGCAGGCGTAATTTTATAAGGGTCAAGCGAATCCTCAAAACCAAGCGAGGTCATTTCAACGGTAGGAATCGTTCCGTCGGGGAGAATCTCTATTTTCTCCACGCACGCACGCCTTGACATTATTGTGTTGTTAGTCATTCTGTGGTAGAAAATATACCACTGACCGTTGATGTTACAGATTGAGCCGTGATTGTTTCCGCCGGGGTAATCAACGCCGTTATCTACGATATAGCCTCGGTAGGTAAACGGACCTTCGGGCGAGTCTGAGGTTGCATAAGCAAGACGAGAGCCTCTGTTGGGAGAATAGATAAGATAATAGGTGTTTCCCACCTTACGCATTGAGCAAGCTTCAAAGAAAGCAGTTTCGTCCCCTTCTTTCTTTGGAATAACGTCAAGCTTATAGCTTCCGTCAACAATCTCGTACATATTGTCAGAGTTGATTTCAGCCATATACGAGCGCAGGTAACCGCAATAAATAAAGGTTCTTCCGTCGTCGTCAACAAAAACGCCGGGGTCAACGAAAATCCCTCCGTCGCTGTGGTCGGGAATATCGTACTTATATTTTGATAAAAGCTCAAAAGGACCTTCGGGCTTGTCGCTGACGGCAACGCAACCCTTTGCCCCAAGAATATAGGCGTAAAGATAGTATTTACCGTCCTTTTCAACCACATCGGGAGCGTAAAGCTCGTTATCCGTCCAGTCTACGTCTGATTTTCCGTGGCTGTCGGAGCGTGTGCGGAACGAAACGCCGTTACACACCCAGTTGTTGAGATTATCAATATCAGCCGACCACACTTTAAGCTTATAATCGCAGAATTTGTCACAGCCAACCCTGTCGTGACTTCCGTAAAGGTAAACCCTGTTGTTAAAAACTCTCGGCTCGCCGTCGGGAATATATTCCCACAGCGGTAAAATCGGATTGGGCATACTGCACCTCCATAAGTTCTTTTGATAAAGTATAGCATAAAACAAGCGGCAGTTACAGAAAAAAAGCGACAAGCTTCTGTAAAAAATTGCCGTAAACCGTCTGCCGCTTCGAAAAAGAAAAACCGCAGTATATAACTGCGGTCGTGAAATATCAGCAAGAGAGTCCGAAATGCTCGGTAATCTTCTTTACAAGGGCGTCAATTGAAATTACTCCGTCGTTATCGATTGATTTGTAGCCGTACTCAAAACAAAGATTACGCATATCCTCTGCAAAAAGAATATCTCGCTGCATCCAATTTTCAAACGCCTTTTCTTTATCAGCACAGCTTCCAAGAACATAAGGAACCCAACTCTTGTCCTTATACTGAGAAATCTGAAAGTCAGACGATGGGCAAAGGTTTACATAATACTTTGAATCAACGCCAAGCTCCTTCATTATCTGAGGTAAAAGTGCCGCACCCTCAACTATCATATCCTTTTCGGATTTTACCTTTTTCATATCCCTTTGGACAAGTTCAAACACCTCACGGTACATTTCCTGTTCCTCAGCGTTCTGTTCGGCGGGACTTCTCATCCATTTTTGCTCGTCGGTGTAAGCTTCTATCCGTTTACATACGGGCTTACCTTGCTTCACAGCTTTTCTTATATATTCATCAAGGTAATTATCAACCTTAAAATAGTAAAGGTTATTTTTCTTTGAGATAATTTCTGTAACGGTGCTCTTTCCGCTTGAAGGAGAGCCGCCTATATAATAAATCTGAGCCATAGTTCCTCCTAATAAATCATAAGTGCATTATACTCCAAGTCAGAGAATATGTCAAATTAATGTTGCTTTTGAGTGGCTGTTATGCTATAATTCTAAAAAAGAATTTTACAAATAAAGGAGCTAATTATGGTTGCAAAAACACCTCCGATGGGTTGGAACAGCTGGGACTGCTATGGGGCGGCGGTTACTGAGGATATAGTAAGAGCAAATGCCGACTATATGGCGAAAAATCTCAAGAAATTCGGTTGGGAATACGTTGTGGTTGATAT
Source organism: Ruminiclostridium sp. (assembly GCA_045591405.1). Lineage (GTDB taxonomy): Bacteria > Bacillota > Clostridia > Oscillospirales > Ruminococcaceae > Ruminiclostridium_E. Next base: position 8,045 of record JAZNST010000087.1, on the reverse strand, counting down.
TCAGTGGTCAGAGCCTACTGCACAAAATCACGAGTATCATCCCTTTGCAGAGCTTGATATGGACGAATACAGCAGGCTGATTCCCGCTGTAAACCGCTTCCCTTCCGCTAAGGACGGTAAAGGCTTTGCACCTCTTGGGGAATATATTCACTCTCTTGGGCTTAAATTCGGAATCCACATTATGAGGGGAATCCCAAGGCAAGCGGTTCACCGCAACACAAAAATCCTCGGCACCGATAAAACCGCAAGACAGATTGCCGACACAAACTCAACCTGTCGCTGGAATACGGATATGTACGGAATAAACCCAAACGCAGAAGGAGCGCAGGAATATTATGACAGTATATTCCGTCTCTATGCAAGTTGGGGCGTTGACTATATAAAGATAGACGATATTGCCAACCACTATCCGCACGAGGAAGTCGAAATGGTAAAAAAAGCGCTCGACAACTCAGGCAGAGAGATGGTTCTGAGTCTGTCGCCGGGGCCTGCGAAGCTTGAAGAAGCGGAGCATCTCAAGCTCCACGCTAATATGTGGAGAATCACCGACGATTTCTGGGATAATTGGGAACAGCTTTACGATATGTTTATGCGAGCTGAAAAATGGTGCGTTCATAGCGGCCCTTCGCATTGGCCCGACGCTGATATGCTTCCCGTCGGGGCTGTGCTTCAGGATTACGGCAAAAACAACCGCACGAAATTCACCCACGACGAGCAGCTTACAATGATGACCTTATGGTGCATTATGCGCTCTCCGCTTATGATTGGCGGCGATATGGTCTATAACGACGAGTTTACGCTAAAGCTTCTGACTAACGCTGAGCTTCTTGAAATGCTCAGTCAGGCAAGAAGCGCTCATCAGGTTTACAGAAGAAGCGAAAACGGCTCGGAGAGAATCGTCTGGACAGCCTTCAGACGCGACGGCGGTCGTTACCTTGCGATTTTCAACACCTCGGACAGCGAGGCTGAAATCAGCGTGGATATGGCTGAATGTGAAATTGAGTCGCCTTCTTCGATAAGAGATATTCTGAACCACGCCGATATTGAGGCAGCAGACACGATTACCGTAAAGCTTCCTGCTCACGCTTCGGCGGCGTTCGTAATAAAATAGTCGTGCCGGACAGCTTTGAGAAAAAGCCCTATTGCCAATTTGATATAAGTAAAACGTATTCAGACGGCATTTGCTCGCAAGGGTGAGCTTATCTGCCGTCTGACTGTCGTTTTCGGCTCTCTGATAGCTTCGGAAAGCGTTTTTTCAAGCGACGGATCGGCGCTTGTTACTTTTTTGAAGGCTTTAGTTTTTCTCCGAGGCGTTCGGCGTATCGTCCAACCCGTTTTTTTTTGCCGAGTTTTTTCTTTTTTACATATTGCCTAAAAAGCAAGCGTGAATTTGGCAGATTTTTTCTCATTTATTTTTTCATTTCGTATTCCATTTTTTGTCGGAATGTGATATACTAGATAAGATAAAAAAACAGGCGGTTCTCTTAACCTACCGCCTTTGTCAAATATATTGAGGGAGATGTTCAAAATGGAAAATAAGCGCAAAAAAGTCCTTATTATCGGTTCAGGTCCTATCATCATCGGTCAGGCTTGCGAGTTTGACTATTCGGGAACACAGGCGTGTAAGGCGCTCCGTAAGCTCGGATACGAAATCGTACTCGTTAACTCAAACCCCGCTACAATTATGACCGACCCCGGCATTGCCGACGTAACTTATATCGAGCCGCTTAATACCGACAGACTCGAAGAAATCATCGCTAAGGAACGCCCCGACTGCCTGCTTCCTAACCTTGGAGGTCAGTCAGGTCTTAACCTTTGTTCTGAGCTTGATAAACTCGGAATACTCAAAAAGTATAACGTCGAAGTAATCGGCGTTCAGGTTGACGCTATCGAAAGAGGCGAAGACAGAATTGAATTTAAGAAAACTATGGACAGCCTCGGTATCCAGATGGCAAGAAGCGAGGTTGCTTATACAGTTGACGAAGCGCTTGCTATTGCAGATAAGCTCGGTTATCCCGTTTGTCTGCGCCCTGCTTACACAATGGGCGGTACAGGCGGCGGTCTCGTGTTCAATACCGAAGAGCTTAAAACAGTCTGCGCAAGAGGTCTTCAGGCTTCTCTTGTAGGTCAGGTTCTCGTTGAGGAGTCAATTCTCGGTTGGGAAGAGCTTGAGGTTGAGGTAATCCGTGACCGTGAAGGCAATATGATAAGCGTTTGCTTTATCGAAAATATCGACCCTCTGGGCGTTCATACAGGCGATAGCTTCTGCTCTGCTCCAATGCTCACAATCCCCGAAGACGTTCAGATGGAGCTTCAGCGTCAGGCTTATAAGATCGTTGACGCTATTCAGGTTATCGGCGGTACTAACGTTCAGTTCGCAAGAAACTCTGAAGACGGACGCATTATCGTTATTGAAATTAACCCCAGAACCTCCCGTTCCTCTGCGCTTGCTTCTAAGGCAACAGGCTTCCCTATCGCTCTTGTTTCCGCAATGCTCGCAACAGGTCTTACCCTCAAGGACATTCCCTGCGGCAAGTACGGAACTCTCGATAAATACCGTCCTGACGGCGACTATATCGTAATTAAGTTCGCACGCTGGGCATTTGAAAAGTTCAAGAAGGCTGAAGACAAGCTCGGAACTCAGATGCGTGCAGTTGGCGAAGTAATGAGTATCGGTAAAACCTATAAGGAAGCCTTCCAGAAGGCTATCAGAAGCCTTGAAAAGGGCCGCTACGGTCTTGGCTTTGCAAAGGATTTCAACAGCAAGTCAAAGGAAGAGCTTATAAATATGCTTCATACTCCTACCTCTGAGCGTCAGTTCATTATGTATGAGGCTCTGCGTAAGGGTGCAACAGTTGACGAGCTGTTTGAGCTTACAAGAATCAAGAAGTACTTCATCGAACAGATGAAGGAGCTTGTTGACGAAGAAATGGCGCTTATTGCAAATAAGGGCGCAGTTCCTCAGAAGGAAGCTCTGACTCAGGCTAAGAAAAACGGCTTCTCGGATAAGTACCTTTCTGAAATTCTTGAGGTTCCCGAAGCTGACATTCGTGAAAAGAGAAAAGAATATAACATAAACGAAGCTTGGGAAGGTGTTCACGTAAGCGGTACAAAGGACGCGGCTTACTACTACTCCTCTTATAATATCGAAGAAGATAAGAACGTCGTTTCCGAGGGTAAGCCGAAGATTATGATTCTCGGCTCAGGTCCTAACAGAATCGGTCAGGGTATTGAGTTTGACTACTGCTGTGTTCACGCCGCAACTGCGCTTCGTGAGCTTGGCTTTGAAACGATTATGGTTAACTGTAACCCCGAAACCGTTTCAACCGACTATGATACATCTGATAAGCTCTACTTTGAGCCTCTTACGCTCGAAGACGTGCTTTCAATCCACGAAAAAGAAAAGCCCCTCGGCGTTATCGCTCAGTTCGGCGGTCAGACTCCGCTTAACCTTGCCGCTGACCTCAAGAAGGCGGGCGTAAATATTCTCGGTACAACTCCCGAAACCATCGACTTCGCAGAAGACAGAGACCTGTTCCGTGAGATGATGGATAAGCTCGGTATTCCTATGCCTGAGTCGGGTATGGCTGTAACAGTTGACGACGCACTTGAAATTGCCGAAAGAATCGGCTATCCCGTAATGGTTCGTCCTTCCTACGTTCTTGGCGGACGAGGCATGGAGGTAGTTCACGACGCTGAAAATCTCAAGATTTATATGAATGCGGCAGTTGGCGTTACTCCCGACAGACCTATTCTCGTTGACCGCTTCCTTTCTAATGCTCTTGAATGTGAAGCCGACGCAATCAGCGACGGAGAAAACGTATTTGTTCCTGCCGTTATGGAGCACATTGAGCTTGCAGGTATTCATTCGGGCGACTCCGCTTGTATCCTTCCTTCGCTCAATATCCCCGCTGAAAACGTAGAAACAATCAAGGAATACACAAAGAAGATCGCTAAGGAAATGAACGTTCGCGGTCTTATGAATATGCAGTACGCTATCGAAAACGGAAAGGTTTACGTTCTCGAAGCTAATCCCCGTGCATCAAGAACAGTTCCCCTTGTTTCCAAAATCTGTAACGTTCAGATGGTAAAGATCGCTACTCAGATTATCACAGCGCCGCTTACAAATAAGCCGTCGCCCGTGCCTGAGCTTAAAGAAAAGACCTTTAACCACTACGGCGTTAAGGAAGCTGTCTTCCCATTCAATATGTTCCCTGAGGTTGACCCCCTTCTTGGCCCCGAAATGCGTTCGACAGGTGAAGTTCTCGGTATCTCCGATAACTTCGGCGAGGCTTACTATAAGGCTCAGGAGGCAACTCAGACAAGGATTGCTCTTTCGGGTACGGTTCTCATAAGCGTAAACGACAGCGATAAGCCTGAGGTCGTTGAGGTTGCAAAGGGATTCGCTGACTGTGGCTTCAAGATTCTTGCTACAAGCGGAACCTACGACCTTATTACCAAGAACGGAATTGCGGCTGAAAAGATTTCTAAGCTTCAGCAGGGCAGACCAAATATCCTCGACGCAATCACAAACGGCGAAATTGACATTATCATCAATACTCCGTTCAACAAGAAGGGCGTTGAAGACGATAGCTACATCAGAAAGAACGCTATCAGAAAGCGTGTATTCTACGTAACTACAATGGCTGCGGCTAAGGCGACAGTTGAAGGTATCAAGGCTGTTAAGAACGGTAACACAAAAACCATCAAGTCCCTTCAGGAATTCCACAGCGAAATCAAGTAAGTCAATAAATAATTACACCGCAAGGATTAAAATTCTTTGCGGTGTTTTTGTGCAATAAGGAGAATTTATGTTTTTGGATTTTCTTGCTTGCTTTTTCGACTGATTTGATATATACTTTATTAGTATGGAATAGTTAATCGGAGAGGTAAGAAAATGGATTTCGACAAAAAAATCGGATTTGACAACGATAAATATCTGAAGCTTCAGTCAGAACATATAAGAAAAAGAATTTCTCAGTTCGGCGATAAGCTCTATCTCGAATTCGGCGGAAAGCTTTTTGACGATTACCACGCGTCAAGAGTCCTTCCCGGATTCAAGCCCGACAGTAAGCTCCAGATGCTTCTCCAGCTCAAGGACGACGCTGAGATTGTGATTGTAATAAACTCGGCTGATATTGAGAAAAATAAGGTCAGAGGCGACCTTGGGATTACCTATGACGTTGACGTAATCCGCTTATTTCATATATTTAAGAAAATCGGTCTTTACGTAAGCAGTGTTGTACTTACCCAATATGAAGGTCAGGCAAGTGCCGACGCCTTCCAGTCAAGGCTCGAAGCTCTCGGAATAAAGGTTTATCACCACTATCACATAAACGGCTACCCCACAAATCTCAAGCTTATTATGAGCGACGAGGGCTATGGAAAGAACGACTATATCGAAACGACAAAGCATCTTGTCGTTATCACGGCGCCCGGCCCCGGAAGCGGAAAGATGGCCGCTTGCCTTTCTCAGCTCTATCACGACCATAAGCGAGGAATAAACGCGGGCTACGCTAAGTTTGAAACGTTCCCAATATGGAATCTGCCCTTGCGCCACCCCGTTAACGTCGCTTACGAGGCGGCAACCTCAGATCTCAACGACGTGAATATGATCGACCCGTTCCATCTTGAAGCTTACGGCGAAACAACCGTTAACTATAACCGTGACGTTGAAATTTTCCCTGTGCTTAACGCAATGTTTGAAAAGATTATCGGTGAATCGCCGTATAAATCCCCTACCGATATGGGCGTAAATATGGCGGGAAACTGCATAATTGACGAGGACGTTGTCTGTGAGGCTTCAAGACAGGAGATTATCAGAAGATATTACGTTGCAATGTGCGGTCATAAGCAAGGAATCGTCGGCGACGACGAGGTATGTAAGCTTGAGCTTATGATGAAGCAGGCGGGAGTTACTACCGACGACAGACGAGTTGTTGCTCCTGCGCTTGAACGAGAAAAATCAACAGGCGAACCCGCCGCCGCAATGGAGCTTCCCGACGGAACGATTATAACGGGAAAAACCTCAAATCTTCTCGGCGCTTCTTCTGCCCTGTTGCTCAATGCGCTCAAATATTTCGGCGGAATCGATGACGCCGCCCTTCTTATGTCCCCTCAGGTAATTGAACCTATACAAAACCTCAAGGTAAAGCATCTTGGAAACACAAACCCTCGCCTTCATACCGACGAGACGCTTCTTGCGCTTTCAATCTGCGCTAACACAAGCGAAAAAGCAAAGCTCGCAATGGAGCAGATTTCTAAGCTCAGAGGCTGTGAGCTTCACTCAACGGTAATCCTCTCGCCCGTTGACGAGAGAATACTCAAAAGGCTTGGCATTAACGTAACCTGTGAGCCTAAATACGAAAAATAAAGCTATCGCCGTGTAAATCACGGCGATTTTCTTTGCTCGTTTTCAATAAAATCTCAATGCGTTTGTTTTGCACTGTCGTTGCGTAACAAAAACAAATGCTCGTCTGGCCCCCAAAAATTATACGGGAAAATTGTGCAGCAAAAGAACGCATAAACACTGCGGATTCGCCGCTGTAATCCTATTGGTATTCATTTGTTTTTTGAAGAAGCTTGTTATTCTATTGACAATGTTCTGTATTTGTGCTAAAATATCAATGTAATTGTATCACTGTTACGCAACAAGGAGAAAAAATATGCCGCCAAAACCAAAATTTACAAGAGATGAAATTGCAGCAAAGGCACTTGAAATTATCAGAACACAGGGAAACAGCGAATTTACCGCAAGAAAGCTCGGAGCAGCGCTCGGAGTTTCCTCAAGACCGCTTTTCACTGCCTTTAAGAATATGGAAGAAATCAGACACGCCGCAAGAGAAATCGCAATGCGTGAATTTGAGGAGTTTGGCGCCAATTATTCAAAGGACGAAATCCCCTTTAAGAAAATCGGTATGAATATGATTGACTATGCAATCAATCAGCCCGAAATGTTTAAGCTTATCTTTATGGAAGAGTCTGCCAAAAAAAGAACCATAAACGATATTATGAATAATCTCGGAATGCTCTCTGACGCTTCGCTTCAGATACTTAAAGAAAATTACGGACTTGATAACGAGCAGGCTCACGCCCTTTTTGAACAGGTCTGGGTTTATACCTTCGGAATTTCCTCGCTTTGTGCAATGAAGGTTTGTAACTTTACGCCCGAAGAAATTTCCCAAAGGCTCACAAGCGTCTTTATGAGTACGCTTGAACACATAAAAAAACAGAAATAATTTCAAATTGCTATTGACACGGATAAAAGACTGTGATATAATGCAATAAAGTTAATATTAAACCGTTGAGGCGGAGATAACGGCAATGATGCCTTTACAGAGAGTCCGTGTTGCTGAGAATCGGGCGTGAAACAAGTTGTCAAATGGACCGCTGAGGGTGCAGTCAAATGAAAGTATATCCTTTCAGAGTATTCTGCAACGCGAAGGGATGCGTTAGTTCCCGAGGATATGTCGGTATCCTGTTAAGCGCACGGCTTTGCCGTGAATCAAGGTGGCACCACGGATAAAATTATTCGTCCTTGACAGAGTTAATTCTTTGTCGGGGATTTTTTATTTCCGACAGCTTTGGAGGAAATTATGGCAATACTTGCAAAACGATGGCGTGGCTGACGGCTTTTAAGAAACAAAATACAACCAAAAACACATATACGGAGGATATTATTATGAATTTCAACGGAATTGATTTTGACACATATTTTAAGAACTACCCCGATAAGAACGGCTATTTCGGAAAGTACGGCGGCTGTTATATCGACGAAAATCTCAAAAAAGCTATGGAGGAAATCACCGAAGCTTACTTCACAATCTGTAAATCAAGTAAGTTTATCGGCGAGCTTCGCAGAATCCGCAGAGAATTCCAGGGAAGACCTACTCCTATTTCTCATCTTGAACGCCTTTCGGGTAAGCTCGGAAACGTTCAGCTTTACGTAAAGCGTGAGGACCTCAACCACACAGGCGCTCATAAGCTCAATCACTGCATGGGCGAAGCGCTTCTCGCAAAATATATGGGTAAGAAAAAGGTTATCG
>JAZNST010000086.1:0-14119 GCA_045591405.1 Ruminiclostridium sp. | reverse complement strand
ATCGCAATAATAAGAAATGCAACTCCTTTTACTATCCATTTGATTAAGTAGTAAATCGCAATAGGAATAAGCAAAAGGAACATTATAAATCCTTCTAAAAAACTTCGTGGAACTCTCATTACGTTTACCTCTCGTATTGTTCAGAGACTTCGTTCATGATTTCGTCCATAGCCGCCTTATATTCTTCGGCTTGAGTCGGAGTCAAATCAAAACTGACTCTGAACACAGCAATGTCATATTTGTAAATATACTGGTTCACTCCAAATGCACCAAGCTCCTGGTCTGAGAGTTTGCAAAGATATTCGTATCTGTCGTTGCAATCCGACTTCGAGGAAAAGAACTCGATTGTCCCAGCATTATCCTCAGTATCTTCCATACGATTATCGAAGAAATCAGCCTTACCAACATATTGCCCCGGTCTACCGAGGTTTTCGTTGGGATCAGTTTCCTCGTTATATACCACTACGCTCGTTACGTTTGGTATTTTCTCTTGGAGAGAAGTAACCGCAGTTTCAGCAGTTATCTCAACCTTCGGTTCAGAAGAACCACAAGCTGATAGTGCAAACAACATAACAAATACCAACAGAAATGCAATAATTTTCTTCATGACCTTACTCCTCCTTCTTAACATAGGTCATTTCAATGTCGTAACCGAGGGCTTCCATCATTTGAACAAAAGTCTTGTTGAGAAAACCGTATTTTTTCTTGATTAATCGATTCACATATTGACCTGTCGTACCGATCTTAGCGGCGAGTTGTAATATGCGCCCTCAACTGCAAGCCCCATGAGAGGTTCTGCTTTTTCAAGTTCGTTACCAAAAATAGCAGTGAAATGGGTGAAAAGCTGATCGTTGATGATGAAGTCAATGTTGTTGCATTCCAGCTCCAAAGGATTGGAGTCCATATAAAGCTGATATGCTTCCTGTGCTTCTGCGAGAGCAGTTTTCCACTCGGCATTGTTCGGGTCTTGCTCCAAATAGTACTCAGCAATAGCAATATTCGCCTTTAGGTTGGAGAGAGTATTTTCGACAGTAAGTCGGGCTTTATTTGTTGGTATTCTTTTTTCTTTGGCAAGGTGTTGACGCTCAAGCTTAATTCTTGCTCAACTCAAGAATCATCTCACGGTCTGACTGAACCTTGACCTTGTACTGCGTTCTTGAGTAGAAATTATCGTTCGTGTCCCAGATTACGGGGACGATTCCCTTATCAAGAAGCCTTGTGAGGACGATTTCGACGCACTCGGTAGAGGTTTTGTAAATGGCGTTCCGATCGAATCTCTCAGAGGGGTAATTGACGGAGGTTTCACCCATAAACACGGGGATATTTTTTGACAGGAAGGCGTCTGAAAGGAGCTTTATCTGACTGTCTACGTAGTTGAGCCAATTTCTGCCGCCAATCTGATTTGACCAGTACATATTGTTGTCAACGTAATGCACCGAAACCATAAGTCTGTCAGTTGCGGTATCGTCGGGAATCTCGAATCTTGAGGAGGTAGTCTTATCAATATTCGTCCAGTAGCCCGAAATTATAAGCACGCGCTCAGCGTTATTTCCGCCTGTTGCTCTCACGGCGTCAACGAACGCCTGATTAAGAGCATTTGTCATTTTGTATCCGTCACTTTCGGGAACCTCTTTAAGCTCGCCTGATGAATTGAACTGATTTCCGCCAAGGTACTCGTTAAAGCCCTCAAAGACGAGAGTGCAGGGGTAATCCTTAAAATACTCGGCAATCTGCGTCCAGAGCTTTTTGAAGATTTTTTCACATTCTTCAATGGAGTTTCTTCTGATAATGAACTCGTCGAAGTGGTGAATATTGACAACTGCGTAAAGGTCAGCGTTCATACAGTAATCGACGATTTCCTTTACTCTTGCAATATACTTCTCGTTAATCGTGTAAGTGCCGTCGTTTTTCATCATATTGCCCCAGAAAACAGGGATTCTGACCGTATCAAAGCCCGAAGCCTTGATTCCGTTTATGACCTCCTGGGTCGTAACGACAGCTCCCCAACACGTTTCATAGTCCTTGGGGGTATTTGCGCCGATTGTGGGAATCCACTCATAGCTTATCTTCTCGCAATTTGTTGCATTGTAGGCTTCCATTGTGTTTCCAAGGTTAAGCCCAAGTCCCATATTCTTTGCGACCTCGCTTGCGGTCATAGACTTCACCTCCGAAGGAGTCTGTGGCTTCTGAGTTGTCGTAGCGGCTGTGGTTGCGGCGGTTGTGGCTTCGGTTGTGGTTGCAACGGTTGTAGCTTCTGTCGTGGTTGCAACGGTAGTAGCTTCTGTTGTCACCTCGTCCTTTTCTTCGTCAGGCGTCTGCGCAGTGGTAGTAGCAACGGTATCCTCCGTTGCAGAAGGCGGATTTTCCGTCTGAGAATTACAGCCCGATGCGCAAACTGCAATAGCGCAGGCAATGAACAGCGCCGTTATCTTTTTTATCATAAGCTGAACACCCTTTCTTTACTTGTTCTTAAAGGAATTATACCATAAATTGCCTTTGAAAACAAGGTAAACTTCACGCCAAAACACCTTTGTAATGCCAAAATAACGGTTTCCGTTTTAGTCGTTATTAACAATTTACATGCGTTGGAGCTTGTGCTATAATAAGAAAAAAAGAAAAGAGAAAAGCTATGGATAAAACAGCGGCAAAAAGAATAGATAAGCTTCTTGAGGAACAGGTTCAAAACGGTCTTGTCAAAGGCGTTTCTGCCTGTATTCTCAAAAACGGAAAGGAAATATACAGCGCTTGCTTGGGGATGGCAGACGAAAAGCGTGGGATAAAGTGGGAGCGAGACACAATCGTAAGACTTTATTCAATGACAAAGCCCATAACCGCCGCCGCTACGATGATTCTTTTCGACAGGGGACAGCTTGATCTTCAAGACAGCGTCTCGTGGTATCTTCCGGGTTTCAGAAATCAAAAGGTAATGACAGAAAACGGGCCTGTCCCCGCTTCAAGAGAGGTGAAAATATCTCACCTTCTCAATATGACCTCCGGGCTTTGCTACCCTGACGATAATTTTCCCGCAGGGCGTGAAATGAGTAAGCTTTATACTGAATTTTCAAAAGAGGTCGAAAAAGGAAATCCGCCCGATACTCTCGCCTACGCCAATGCAATCGGAGAGCAGCCTCTTGCCTTTGAGCCGGGCGAGAAATGGCTTTACGGAACGAGCGCGGATATTCTCGGTGCAATAATCGAGGTCGTTTCAAAAAAGAAATTCAGCGATTTTCTTAAAGAGGAGCTTTTTGAGCCGCTTGGAATGAAGGATACGGATTTTTATGTTCCCCAAGAAAAGCTTTGCCGTTTCGCCGAAAACTATGAGCCAAAGGGCGACGAGCTTGTGCCTTGCCTGTGGCAACATCTTGGACTTACTTATCTTTGCAGAAAGCCGCCCGAATTTGAGTCGGGAGGAGCAGGTCTTTGTTCCACTATGGACGACTATGCGGCATTTGCCACAATGCTCATTAACGGCGGCGTTTATAACGGGAAGCGGATTCTGAGTGAAAATGCCGTGAACTTCCTTACAACCGCACAGCTCACCGCCCAACAGGAAAAATCTCTTGATTGGGACTCGCTTGTGGGCTTTAGCTACGGAAACCTTATGCGTATCTGTAAGGACGAAGCCTCAGGCGCAGGAATAAGCACGAAAAAAGGCGAATACGGCTGGGACGGCTGGCTTGGCTGTTTCTTTGCCAACGACCCTGTGAATAAATATACCTTCCTCTATTTTATTCAGCGTTGCGGAGGGCTTGGTCAGCGACCGATAAGAATGATAAAGCAAATCACCTATGCAAGTGAGGGACTTGAATAATGAATTAAAAGCCGCCTTTGGTTTTACGTCAAGGGCGGCTTTACGTTTTTATCATTGACTCTTTATAATATTTCTGCTACAATCAGGTAAACAATAACCTGAGGAGAGCTCGTATGGATTATTATAAGCAGATTTTCAAACGCAAATCATTTCATATATTTAAGGATACAGATACGCTCACAAGCGCTGAAATCGAAAATCTTGAGGCTTTTATTAAAACCGTAAAGCCCCTTGACGCTGAAATAAAAACACAAATCCGCATCGTACCCGAAAACGCCACTACCTCTAAACGAGGTGCGGAATTGTCCATTTTGTTTTTCAGCGAAGCAAGGGGCGAATATTTGAAAAATATCGGGTATATCGGCGAACAGATTGATTTATATCTCGCGTCACAAAATATCGGCGCTTTATGGTTTGGTATCGGTAAACCAAAAGACGCTCAGACGAAGGGTCTTGATTTTGTGATTATGATTTGTGTTGCCAAAATGCCCGAAGGTAAGTTCAGAAAGGATATGTTCAAGGCAAAAAGAAAGCCTCTGAGCGAAATATGGATGGGCGATACCTTAGGGGTAGGTGAAATCGCCCGTTTTGCGCCAAGCGCTTGCAATACTCAGCCGTGGATTGTTGAAAACAACGGTTGCGACTTGACGGTATACCGATTTAAGAAGCACGGAAAAAGAGGCATTATGCCTGCTGACAAGGTACGGTATTACAATAAGATTGATATGGGCGTATTCCTTTTTATTCTGGAAGCTTGTCTGGAGCACGAGGGCTATACTTATGAAAGAACCCTCTTTGAAGACGTAACAGACGACAGCGTTGAAAAAGCCTTAATCGCTAAATATGCGTATCAGAAAAAGTAACCCAATCCCAATTTGCAGTCAATAAAACAACCCGTGAAGTCAGTTCTTCACGGGCTTTATTTTTTCAGAAAAACAGCGCAACGCATAACGCAATTCCTATGTAAAAGGCAGGGGAGGTAAATAGAAGCTTTGCCATTTTCTTTCCTCTGACGCTGTCGTGAGTTCTTACGGGCGGCTCCTTTTTAAGCTCAAAGATAAGCCAAGCCATTGCCCCTAAGCCAAAAACGAGCGTTGCTGTGCATATCCTTGAAGCAATCGCCGAAATAGCGGACAGGGCTTCGTTTCCTTCGGGCAGATAGTTGACCGCTGAAACAAGGATATTGTTTAATGAGTGGAGAATTATCGACGGGAGCACCGAGCCGCTTTTTACCGCAACAAGCCCAAGAATAATTCCTACGCCGATTGCATAAGGCGCTTGGTCAAAGTTTCCGTGAAAAACGCCGAAAAGAACTGCGCTCACGATAACCGCAAACCAATCACCGCATCTTCTCAGCGGCTTCAAAAGAGCGAATCTGAAAAGAAGCTCCTCACAAGCAGGGGCAATCAGACAAGTGCAGATAAGATAGCCCCAAAGACCTCCCGTTGACTGAGGGGCAACCGAACCGATTACGTCTTCGATTTCTCCTACGTCAAAAAGACGCGTCAGCGTATCTGAAATATAAGCGGCGGCTGACGAGGCTATAAAGCCTGCGGTTGTCATTGCCGCATAATAAAAGCAACAGTGGTATTTCTTATAACGGGGAGTATGAGGGTAACGGAGCTTTTTTTCGCCGAAAAGGTCTGTGAAAAAAATCGCCCCTATGCCTATCATCGGAAGCAAATAACAAGAAAACTCGTTAAGGAACCACATAAGGTTATAAACAAATTCCGTGTCGCCCTGCTTTCCCGAAAGATAGACGATTTGCGCCAAAAGCTCGCCAAAAAGAATCGGCATCAGAAAGTGACTCACTGCAAAAACAAGACACGCCATCGAGAGCTTTATCAGCGTCAGCTTCATTGCGTTTTTGTGCCAGTCGCTTTGAGTAATATTATCCGTTTGCAATATATCGTCCTTTCTTACCCGACTCCGACAAGTCTCAGAAGGAGTCTGGAAATCGTATAAAATCCGCCGAATACGTCAACCGAAAGCAATACCGAAATAATCGCTCCCGGAGTCAGAATAAGGTAAAACGCCTTTTTCTTGTTGGAGATTTCGTCCCACACAAGAGCAAGACGGTATTTTTTTATTCTGATAAGCTTTCGTATCATAAGCACAAGTCCGACGATTGCCGTAACGAAAACTACGGTTATAAACGTCCCGAAAAGTAAAAGCACGGGCGTCTCGCTGTCTGTCGGGGTGTAGCCGCCACGAAGCGCTTTTGAGACGGTATCGTCTGAGAAAAAGAGAATGATAGCTCCGCTTATCGAATTTATCATCATGTGAAGACAAGTCGTGGGGAAAAGAGAGCTTGTCGCTATTGCAATATAAGCAAGCGGAATCCCTACTGCAACCGCATAGAAAAATTGGCTGAAGTTTCCGTGCATTGCACCAAAGAGAATCGCCGTCGTAAACACCGCTACGCCGTTTCCATAAGGCTTGAGAGCGCTGAGGAGCGCGCCTCTGAAGATAAATTCCTCAAAAATCGGCGCAAGAACCACAACCTGAATAAACATCAGAATTGCATTCTGAAGAGTAAAGCCCTCAGGTATCGTTTCAAGCAAGGGATTTTCAAGCGACTGACTGTTATTTCCCGTAAAAAGAAGCGTCACAAGAATCGTAATGAGATTTACAGACATTCCGAGTCCGTAAATCGCAGGAAAATTCGCTATCGCCTTGAGGTTTCTTTCGGGCACCTTATAAGCGTTTGTGAGCGTCTTTCCCTTAAATCCGAACATAAGGGCGGCAACTAGTGCAGGGATAATCTGAAGAAAAAGAAGCGACAAGAGAAGCTGAACCGAAAATTCGCTCAGCGCCTTATTTGACGAAATTATAAAGGTCGCTATCTCACGGAGCAAAAACGACGTCGCCGTAAAAATCCCTATTTTAAGGCAAACGCCCTTATAGCTTTTTAATTGCTGACTCATTTGCGTCATATTCTTTTCTTACGCTTGCTGTTCTTTTCCCAGCCCTGAACAAGCCTTGTTTCAGCTCTTTCTATCGCAAGAGCGTTTGCGGGGACGTTCTTTGTGATTGTCGAGCCTGCGCCTGTTGCGGCACATTCGCCGATTTCAACAGGGGCGATAAGGTTGGTATTACAGCCAAGGAAGGCGTGGTCGCCGATTTTCGTTCTGAATTTCTGAATTCCGTCATAGTTAGCGGTAACACAACCACAGCCGAAGTTTACGCCCTTGCCTACGTCGCTGTCGCCGATATAGGTAAGATGAGCAACCGAGGTTTTCATTCCGATATTTGAGTTCTTTATCTCAACGAAGTCGCCGATTTTTACGCCCTCGTCGATCACGGAATTAGGTCTGAGGTGAACGAACGGGCCTATCTTTGCACCGCTTTTTACAACGCTGTCATAAGCCTGGACGTTATTGAGAACGACTCCGTCGCCGATTGTGCAGTTTTCGACAACTGAGTTAGGGCCGATTGTGCAGCCGCAACCGATTTTACAATTACCCTTTATAATCGTGTTGGGGAGAATCACCGTGTCAAAGCCGATTTCAACGTCAGCCCCGATAATAACTCCGTCCATACACGGAAGCTCTACGCCCTCAGAAAGAAGCTCGCCGATTTTTCCCATTCTTGCAAAATGGTTAAGGCTGTAAAGGTCGTTTCTTGTGTTTGCGCCAAGAACGATTGCGTTATGCTGGGCGGTCATTGCGCCTACCTTTGCGCCCTGTTCGTTTATAAGAGCGACAGCGTCGGTAAGATAAAGCTCGCCGCTTGCGTTCTTGTCCGAAAGGCAAGGGAGGACCTTTAGTAAAGCCGCTGAATCAAACCAATAAGCTCCGCTGTTGATTTCACGGATTTTCTTTTCGCTTTCGTCCGCGTCCTTTTCTTCAACAATTTTGAGAACGCTTCCATCAGCGTTTCTGATAATTCTTCCGTAGCCTGTGGGGTTATCTATCACCGCCGTAATCACAGTAGCCGAATAGCCGCCGTTAACGTGCTGCTCATAAGCCTCGCAGATGGACTGCTCGTCTATAAAGGGGGCGTCGCCGCAAAGAACGAGAACGCTCTTACTCTGCTCAAGAACCTCCTGCGCCTGCATTACAGCGTGGCCTGTTCCCTTTCTTACGGTCTGGATATACGTTTTGTGGTGAATTTTTCTTGTGAGAAGATATTCTTCGGTTTTTTCGGCGCCGTTTCCTACAACTACGCCGATATTTTCTATCCCCGCCGCTTCGACGCTATCGAGCACCCAGCCCAGCATAGGCTTAAAAAGAACCTCCATAAGAACCTTAGGGCGAATAGATTTCATTCTTTTTCCGTCGCCCGCCGCAAGAACGATACAAGCCTTTTGTGTCATATTACTACCTCCTGTAAGGATAATTCGTCAATTTTTCATAAGCAACAGGCAACAAGTCCGCCGATTGCTCCCTTCCTTTTATTTTCTCACATTTTGCGCTATTTTGCAATACCCTTGCAAAAATTATTTTCCTCTTGTAATAAACCTCTTTGTGTGATATACTTTATTGTGTATTTACAGCCGAAAGGAAAAAGCAGATGGATAAGAACAACGGGCAGCTTGTTGCCCTTATAAAAAAAGAAACCGAAGCTTCGCTTGATAAGCTTCTTGATAAGGCAAGGGGAGCTTGCGGCGACGAGCTTATTATCGTGAGCTTTGCCGCTTGCTATAAGGCAATAGAAAAGGCTTTGGGTCTTACGCCCTTTGACGAGCAGATTTCAGCGGGACTCGGACTTATCGAAAATGCGATTGTGCAAATGCCCACAGGCGAGGGAAAGACGTTGGCGGCTGTTTTTGCCGTTTTCTATCGCTTTTTGCAAAAAAAGAGAGTTCATATTCTGACCTTTAACGACTACCTCGCCAAGCGTGACTGTAACTGGATGAAGCCCGCTTACGAGCTTCTTGGGGTAGATTGTGCCTATATAACCGAAAAGTCCACTCAGAGCGAACGAAAAGCCGCATATCTCAAAAACGCCGTTTATATAAGCGCCAAGGAGTGCTGCTTTGATTTTCTCCGTGATTTTACCGCACAGGAAAAGCACGAGCTAACCTCGCCCGAAGCGTGCTGTGCTATCGTTGACGAGGCGGACTCGATTCTTATTGACGAAGCCCGAATCCCCCTTGTCGTAGCAGGAAGCATCGCCGTTTCACCCGACGCCGAGCTTCCCGAAATCGCTGAATTTGTAAGCTCCCTGCCGCAAAGCGCCTATGAAATAAGTGCTGAAAGCGAGAGCGTTTATCTCACAGAAAAGGGCGCTAAGCTCGCCGAGGAGCATTATGAGCTTCAGAATATCTACGACGACGAAAGCTGTGAGCTTCTTATGAAGATTAACTGCTGTCTTAAAGCGTTTTTCCTCCTTGAAGAAGACAGCGATTATATCGTCAAGGACAATTCCATTATGCTCATTGATAAGTTTACGGGACGAGTTGCCCGCAACAGACACTACCCCGGAACTCTCCAGAGCGCCGTTGAGCTAAAGCACGGCGTCGAAGTCTCCGCAAGAGGCACCGTTATGGCTACAATGCCCCTTCAGTTCTTTGCAAGAAGCTATGAGCTTTTATCGGGAATGACGGGAACGGCACAGTCCGCCGAGGAAGAATTTTATGAGCTTTACGACCTGAAACTCAAAATCGTTCCGCCTCACCGCCCGTCTCAGAGAATTGACCGTGAGGTTGAGGTTTATTACGACGAGGAGAGTAAATGGAACGCCGTTTGCGACGCAATCTGTGAAGCCAACGAAAAATCTCAGCCTGTGCTTATAGGAACAGGAAATATCACACAGAGCGAAATGCTCAAAGATATGCTTTATAAAAGAGGAATATCTGACGTGACCGTTCTCACGGCGAAAAACGACGAGATGGAGGCTCAGATAATAAAAGACGCCGGCGCCCCTGATAAAATAACAATCTCTGCCAATATGGCAGGGCGTGGCGTTGACATTAAGCTGGGCGGCGCTGACGAAAGCGAAAAGGAAAGGGTAATCCAATCGGGCGGTCTTCTCGTTATCTCTACCTTTATGCCTGAGAGCAGCAGAATAACGCTCCAGCTTCTCGGACGAAGCGGACGACAGGGCGACGTTGGCGAAAGCCGCCGCTTTGTGAGCATTGACGAGCCTATAATGACAAGGTACAAGCTCCGTTCACTCGTTCCGTCAAGGCACTACCCCGAAAAAACCTCCCAACAACTCACCGATAAGATTTTACTCCGTGAAATCGAAAGAATCCAGCGTATTTCCGAGGGAGACACCCTTGACGAGAGAAAGCGCCTGCTCAAATTCAGTATGATAAGCGAAAAGCACCGCGACTATTTCTTCAAGACCAGAAAAAAATTCCTTATGGGGCAATGCCCTGATATATGGAAGGAAAACGCCCCCGACCTTTACGACCAGGCTGTGAAAAAGTGGGGGGAAAAGTTCGTTGACGAAATCGGTCGAAAAACCCTTGTCGCCAAGATAAACGAGTTCTGGTGCGAATATCTTGACTTCACAGACGGTCTTAAAGAGGGTATTCACCTTTCTGCTATTGCAGGAAAAAGTCCTGCCGAGGAATATAACATTCAGACTGAGGCTTATTACTGCACTATGGAGGACTCGATTACGCAGTCTATGATTGAAAGCCTTGAGAGTCTGCTTATTCACGGAAAGGAAAACTACCGTCTTTTCGTGCCCGATGAAATCAGAACGTATCTTCTTGAAGATAACAGCGACGAGCTTAACAACAAGCCCTTTCTTAATATTCTTATGTCAGATGAAACGGAAGAATACCTCAAAAGCTGGGAAAACGAAGCGCAGTCCGACGACGAAAACGGACAAACGCACGAGCCTGAAAAGAAAAAAGGCTTTTTCAAGAGCCTGTTCAGAAAATAAGGAGCATTTATGTCAACTATTGCAGCTATCGCAACGCCCCAGGAAGTGGGCGGAGTGTCGATGATAAGAATAAGCGGCGAAAGAGCGCTTGAGATTGCCTCAAGGGTTTTTACCCCCACGTATCCGAACGAAGACGTATGCGAGATGAAGGGGTATACCGCTTGCTACGGAAAAATTCACGACGGCGACGAGACTCTTGACGACGGAATTTTACTCTGCTTTCGCGCGCCGCACAGCTACACGGGCGAAAACGTGGCGGAAATAACCTGTCACGGCGGCGTTTTTGTTACGAGGCGTGTGCTTCGTGCTTGCCTTAACGCAGGGGCGACTATGGCTCAGGCGGGCGAGTTTACACGAAGGGCGCTTTTGAACGGAAAGCTCACTCTCACTCAGGCGGAAGCCGTCGGAGATATAATCTGCGCCCGAAGCGAGCAGTATCTTCGCTGCACCAACGCACAAAAGGACGGAGCGCTTTATCAGAAGCTTCAGGAAATAAAAAAGGTTATCCTTGATATTTCCGTTCAGATTGCAGCCTGGATTGACTACCCCGACGAAACGCTCGATAGCTTTGAGACAAGCTCTCATATCGGTCAGCTCACGGATTGTCAGCTAAAGCTGAGGCTTCTTCTTGAAAGCTACGATATAGGTCGGGTAATGCGCGAGGGAATAACAGCGGCGATTGTGGGAAAGCCAAACGTCGGAAAATCTACGCTTATGAATCTTCTCACAGGCGCAGAAAGAAGTATCGTTACCGATATTGCAGGAACGACAAGAGATATAGTTGAAGATAACGTAATTCTCGGCGGAATGTTGCTTCACCTGTCTGACTGTGCGGGAATAAGAGAGACGGACGATCCCGTTGAAAAAATCGGCGTTGAGAAAATGCTTAAAGAGCTTGAAAACTCAATGCTGGTCTTCGCTGTGTTCGACGGAAGTAAGCCGCTTGAAAACGAAGACTATGAGCTTATAAAACAGCTTCACGGAAAAAATAAGCGCACGGTGTGCATTATAAACAAGACCGACCTTGAAAGAAAAATTGATATGGCTTATCTTGCCACACAGTTCGGAACGGTCACCGAAATTTCCGCAAAAAACCCCGAAAGCAGACTCAAGCTCGATAAGCTCGCCAAGCGTGAGCTTGACCTTGAAAGGCTCGATATTTCGGGCGGCTTTCTTGCGAACGAGAGACAGCGTGAATGTGCCTTCAGAGCTGAACAGGCGGTTGACCTTGCAATAAGGGGAATTGAAAACGGTATTACTCTCGACGCAACGGGCGTTATGCTTGAACAGGCGTTATCTCACCTTATGGAGCTTTCGGGCGAGAACGTCAGCGAAACGGTTATCGACGAAGTGTTCAAGCAATTCTGTGTTGGAAAATGACGAGCTTGTTAAAAATTTATCTACATTTTTGGTGAAATCGCACAGGGATTGCGTCTTGACTTTAAGGCATTATGGGTATATAATTATACCGTGAAATAAAAATTGTCAGGAGGGATTTTGTGCCGGTTATTCACCAGACTCCGTCAGCAATGAGCGTTAAGCCGCTTGCTTCAACGGACAAGAAAGCGTCAGCTCCGATAAAGAACGAAAAAAGCCCGAACACAGACAGGGTTTCAGTCGTTGCTCCCGAACTTATCCTGGAAAATAACGAGCAGGCTGTTGCATTAGCAGAAAAAATCCGTTCCTCTGTGAATGCTGACCCGATGTCAGCCAGCGCTACTCATACCGCTGACTATCGCCTTATGGAAATTTTAAGAGCGTAAATTTATCACCCGACAAATTCGGGTGATTTTTTTAGCCGTTGACTTACTTCCGATATTTTTTACAGGATTTACATCTTTTTTACACATTTCAAATATTTTCCTTTCATAAACGACTGATAAAATGTGATTGAACCTGAAAGGAGGCGGATAATGAAGCTTCAGACGTTCAAACGGTATGAGAAGAAGTTTATGATTACAAGCGAACAGAGAGACGCGCTTATAAACAGGCTTGGAGGCTTATTTGAGCTTGATGGGTACTGTAAAAGCGGCGTTTATAAAATCTGTAATATCTACTTTGACACACACAACAACGATATAATCCGTCATTCTACCTCAAAGCCGTACTATAAGGAAAAGCTGAGACTCAGAAGCTATGGGACGCCCCAAAGCGACGACGCAACGGTTTTTCTGGAGCTTAAAAAGAAAATCGGCGGAATTGTCAATAAACGCCGTGCTATTCTAAGCTACGGTCAGGCAAAGAGCTATCTTCACGACGGAACTCGCCCTGAGGGACTTGATTATCTCGGAAATCAAGTGCTTTCAGAAATCGACTGGTTCTTAAAAAACAACGACGTGAAGCCTGCCGCTTATATTTCCTACGACCGAACGGCGATGTTTTCAAAAACCGACAAATGCCTCAGGCTTACCTTTGACACAAACATAAGGACAAGAAGAACCGACCTTGAGCTTTCAAAGGGAACTCACGGAACAGAGCTTCTTTCCGCCGAGACGTGCCTTATGGAGCTTAAATTTTCGGGTGCAATCCCGCTTGAAATAGCGCATATTCTCACAGAGCTTAAAATTTTCAGTCATGGCTTTTCAAAAATAGGAACCGAATTCAAGGGCTATCTCAGAGGCTGCTATGAAGAAGAGCTTGACAATGCGACTATATAACTAAAAAGATAAGAAAGAAAAGGTTTATTTTTATGGAGAAATTGTTTTCGTCTATTCTCACAGAAACGCTTGAATTTCCGAGCGTAATGGTTGTTCTTGGGGTTTCGGTGCTCCTTGGGCTGATTATTGCGCTTGTATATATTCTCACTCACAGGCACGAGGGCTACGCCCCTTCGTTTGCGGTAACGCTGGTAATGCTCCCGATAATTATAGCGGTGATTATTATGCTTATCGGCGACAACGTGGCAAGAGCGTTCAGCCTTGCGGGTGCGTTCACGATAATAAGATTCCGAAGCGCCCCTGCCGACCCTAAGGATATTACATATATTTTCTTTATGCTTGCCGTAGGTCTTGCGCTCGGTCTTGGGTATATCGGCTACGCTGTGCTCTTTACGCTTATTCTTTGTGCAGTTACCGCCATACTTGCGGCTGTGCGATTTGGCGTTCCCAAAAAGGAGCATATGATACTCAAAATCACTATCCCCGAAAACCTCAACTACATCGGGCTTTTTGACGATATTTTCAACGAGTACGCCTCGTCGTTCCGTCTCAAAAAGGTAAAGACAACCGATTTTGGCGCACTTATTCAGGTTGTTTACTTTATAGAGCTGAAAAAGGACTGCGCTCAAAAGGAAATGCTTGACAAAATCCGTACCCGAAACGGAAATCTCAACGTCGTGCTTTTATTCAAGGAGTACGAGGATAAGCTTTACGAAGCGTGATTTTTGCCCCTGTAAAAACAGGGGCTTTTTTGTTGGGTGAGGTGGCGGTTGCGATGGTTGAGGCGGAGCGAGCGCCGAGGCTGAGC
>JAZNST010000085.1:0-60597 GCA_045591405.1 Ruminiclostridium sp. | reverse complement strand
TTCGTTTCGCTTCGTCTCAGCCTCGGCGCTCGCTCCGCCCCAACCTCACAAAAAGCCGCCCTTGACTAAGCAAAGACGGCTCTTTTTTATTGATTTTTTTCTTTCTTTATCCAGAAGGTCTTATCCTTCATTTCCTTTTGCGCTTGCTCCTTGCTTTCTCGCTCACGCTTTTCCTTTCGCTGTTGCTCGGAAAGCTCGTAGAGTGTAATCAGCTCGCCGCTTCTTTCATCGACGTACGCAACCTTTCGGTAAACGTTAGAGTCGCTCGGAAGCCCTTTCTTTTCAAGCTTTCTTCCTACTCTTGAACGGAAAATCGAGTAAACAACCGCAAAAATCGGGATACCGATTATAAGCCCCCAGATTCCGATGAGGCCTTGACCGACAAGCAGAGCGAAGATTACCCAGAAGCTTGAAAGACCTGTTGATTCGCCGAGCACCTTCGGACCGATAATGTTTCCGTCGATCTGCTGTGCAACGCACACCACGATAACAAAGTAAAGGCAGTAAATCGGGTCGTCGAGCAGTATCAGCAGAGCGCACGGAACAGCGCCGATGAACGCACCGAACACGGGGATTATATTGAAAATACCCATAATCACGCTACACAGCATAGCGTAGGGGAAGTTAAAGACGGTAAGAACAATAAAGTAGAGCATCATCAGCAGGAAGCTTTCAATGAGCTTTCCCGACAGGAAGCCGCCGAAGGTTCTGTGAATTTCACGGAAGTTTCTGATTATTGTATTTGAATACTTGGGTTTTATAAAGCCGTAAAGCACCTTTTTGACCTGAGCGCCGAAAAGCTCTCTGTTATAAAGGAAGTAAACGGCGATTACAATTCCGAAGAAGACGTTGAGGAACACGGAAATTATCGTCATAATTCCGTTTGAGACCGTCGCCATAATGTCGTTCATCTGAGGAAGCGCCCAGTCCTTGAGGAAGTCCATCACGTATTTTGAGAAGTTCGTGATAACGTCCGTTACGGCGTCCTGAACCTCAGGCCATTGAGCAAAAGCGCTGTTTGCCCAGTTTGTTGTGGTATCAATATAGCCTTGCATATTATTTACGATTTTTGTAACCGTATCAATAAGCTGAGGCAGTACGATAATTATGATTCCTGCTATTGCAAGGAAGAAAATCAGCATCGCAATCAGAACCGAAACGGCACGGCACGCCTTCTTTTTCTTTATCGTACCGTTATCGCTTATGACGTCGCCGTGAGATTTTCTCGCAACTATCCTCATAAACAGCTTTTTTTCAAAGAAATTGGCAATCGGACACAGCAGATAAGCTATCACAAAGCCATAGAAAACGGGCATAAGAGCGCCCACAATTTTAGAGATAACGTCAATAAAAACCTGATAGTTGCTCACCGCAAGGTTAAAGATAGTAGCCGCGGCAATTACGCAAAAAGCAGTTATTCCCCAGTAGAGGTATTTTTTATCCCATTTATAACGCATTTTTCCGCCTCTCACAAGCAATTTTAGTCTTTTCGTCTGCGCTGATGCGGCAAAAGCGTAAAGCCTGTGCCCAAAAGCGAGTTCACACATTAAAATTATATTATATTTTCCCTGTGCTGTCAAGAAAAAACAATGTCATATATACTTGTATTTTTCGCAAAAAGGGTGTATAATAATCTGTATATATCAATTATTTGAAAGGACCATTGAAATGATAGTAACAAAAGATACCATAATCGGCGATATTCTTGACGTAAACGCAGAGGCTGCTGCTCCTTATTTCTTTGAAATGGGAATGCACTGCCTTGGCTGCCCCTCCGCAAGAGGCGAAACGGTAGAACAGGCTTGCGCCGTTCACGGCGTAAATGCTGACGAGCTTGTAGAAAAGCTTAATAAGGCAATCAACGGCTGATGTCTGAAATAAAGCTCGACGAAAGGCTTATGACAGCGGCAGAGCTTGTAAGGCTTGACGGAAGAATAGCCGATATAGGAACAGACCACGCGCTTTTACCCTGCTATCTCAGAAAAAAGGGCGCAAGGGACGTTATTGCCGCTGACGTAAACCCTAATCCCCTCAAAACCGCAAGAGCAACCCTTGAACGCTTTGGGGAGGATGTTCCTCTTATTCTTTCAGACGGTCTGAGGGGAATTGATTACGCTGACGACGTGATTATTGCAGGAATGGGCGGAGAGCTTATTGCAAGAATAGTCACAGAATGTCACTTTCTTGACAGAAACCCTCATTTTATACTTCAGCCGATGACAAAGGCGGAAATTCTCAGGCGTGAGCTTTATAAGAACGGCTTTGAGATTATTGAGGAAAGAACCGCCCGTGCGGCAGGGAAAATTTATACCGTAATGCTTGTGCATTATTGCGGAGTTAAGGAAGAAATAAACGAAAAATTCGCATATTGCGGAAAAAACAGCGACGAAGCATACCTTCAAAAGCAAGTCGCCACGCTCAGAAAAAAGGCAAAGGGCAACCTTGCCTACGAAACGATTGCACAGGAGATAGAAAATGGCTACTGTAAAAGAGATTTATGATTATTTTGACGCTTTCGCTCCCTTTTCAACACAGGACAGCTTTGATAATTCAGGGCTTCTCGTGGGAAGGGAAACCGACAAGGTCAATAAAATTGCCGTGTGCCTTGATATAACGAACTCAATCGTCCAGGAAGCGGCAGAGCTTGGCGCAAATCTCATAATTTCTCATCATCCTGTGATTTTTCATAAGCTGGCGGCGGTTGAAACGGACAGCGTTGTTGCTAATCTCATAAAGAGAAATATGAACGCAATCTGCATACATACAAATCTTGATATGGCAAGAGGCGGAATAAGCGATATTATGCTTGAGCTTCTTGACTTTTCGGGCAACGAGGTATTTGAAGTTACCGACAGCGAAAAAGGCATAGGCTATGGAAGAATAGCCTCCCTCGATTTTCCGTCTGAGGCAAGAACGGTTGCTGAAATTGCAAAAAAAGCGTTCAACTGTCACGTCGTCAGATATTTTGACTCAGGAAAGCCGATAAAGCGCCTTGCGGTCGTCTCAGGCGCAGGTTGCAGCGAGCAAAGTCTTGAGCTTGCGGTCAAAAAGGAATGTGACGCTATTTTGTCGGGAGATATAAAGCACTCGGTCTTCGTAGAAGCCAAGAACAAGAATATCTCCGTAATCGACGCAGGTCATTTCCACACGGAAAATATAGTCTGCAGTATGCTTGTTTCAATGATTACAACGAATTTTAAGGACGTTGAGGCGTTTATCCCCTATTCAAACAAGGACGTCTGCAGATACGTCTGAAAAGGAAAATTATTATGTCACTTGACGGCGCTTTTCTTCACCTTGTGAAGCAAGAGCTTATTGATAAAGGATTAATCGGAAGCAGAGTGGATAAGATTCACCAGCCTTCAAAGGACGAGGTTGTTGTTACCCTTCGTTTTCACGGAGGCAGCGAGAGAGTTCTTTTTTCAGCTGACCCACAGTGTGCGAGAATCTGCTCCACAGGCGCAGGAGAAAACCCTCAATCGCCTCCGATGTTCTGTATGCTTATGAGAAAATATCTTTCGGGCGGACGGCTCCTTTCGATTGAACAGGACGGGCTTGAAAGAATCATAAGCTTTGAATTTGAATGTACAAACGAAATCGGCGACCTTGTGAGAAATCGCCTCGTCGCTGAGATAATGGGAAGATTCAGTAATATAATCCTCCTTACGCAAAAGGACGGAGAGTGGAGAGTCGTTGACAGCGTAAAACGAGTTGGCGACGGAACCTCATCGGTAAGACGAATCCTCCCCGGCGTAGCTTACGAGCTACCTCCGAGAGCAACTCGCCTCGACGTACGAGTCTGTACGCAGGAAGACGCTCTTTCCGTTCTTGAGGCAAACGCTGAAAACCGCTTTGAAAAGGCGGCTCAGGCTGAATTTGAGGGGCTTTCTCCCGTTATTCTGCGTGAGTGGGCTTATTATTCGGGGCGTGATACCTCGGCGCTGTGTAAGGAGCTTGATAAGGACAGATTCCTGTTCTTTTTCAAAAACCTCAGATCAGCCCTTGAGGGTAAGGCGAAATTCTGCGTGATTGCGGAAAAAAACGGACAGAATAAGGATTTTACTTTTATTAATATAGAGCAGTACGGCACTTCTATGCTTATAAAGCAAAAGGAGTCTGCGTGCGAGGTGCTTGACGGATTTTTCAGAGAAAAGTCCGACTCTCAGCGTCTCAAGCAGCGAAGCGGCGATTTGCTCAAGCTGATACTTAACCTCTATCAGAGAACCTCCAAGAAGCTTGAGCTTCAAAGAGCTGAGCTTTCCGACTGTAAAAACAGGGAGCAATTCCGAGTCAGAGGCGACCTTCTGAGCGCAAACCTCTACCGTATGGAAAAGGGAATGAACGAGATTACGGTTGAAAATTATTACACGGGCGAAAACGAGACGATAAAGCTCGACGTGAGGCTTTCGCCCTCCCAGAACGCACAGAAGCTCTACGCTGAATATAAAAAGCTCGATACTGCCGAAAAAATGCTGACTAAGCTTATCGCACAGGGCGAACAGGAGCTTGTTTACCTTGACAGCGTCTTTGACGCCGCCGCAAGAGCAACCTTTGACGCCGAGCTTCAGGAGATAAGACAGGAGCTTTGCGACAGCGGATATATAAGAAAGGGTAAGAACGAGAAAACGGAAAAATCAAAAAAAGCCCTTCCTCCGCTTAAATTTGTTTCCTCCGACGGCTATGAGATCCTTGTCGGAAGAAATAATATCCAGAACGATAAGCTTACGCTGAAAACTGCGGGGGCAACGGATCTGTGGTTTCATACGCACGATATTCCCGGCGCTCACGTTATTCTCTTTACAAAAGGGCAGACGCTCGACGAGCTTCCCGACAGGGCTGTGCTTGAAGCGGCGTGCCTTGCGGCAACAAGCTCAAAGGCGTCGTCGGGGACGAAAATTCCCGTTGACTACGCTTACGCTAAGTTTGTAAAAAAACCCAACGGCGCTAAGCCTGGTATGGTTATCTTTACCAATAACTTTACGCTTCTTTCCGATCCCGATAAGGAGCTTATGGAAAGACTAAGGGTGCAATAACGCCAAAAAATTACAAGACAAAAAGAAATTGAAAGGACATAAAGAAGAAATGAAGAAGGAACTTGCAAAAACCTATTCTCCCAAAGAGTTTGAAGACAGACTCTATCACGAGTGGGAAGAAAAGGGTTATTTTCACGCTGAAATCGACCCGAAGAAAAAACCGTATACAATCGTAATTCCGCCCCCGAATATCACGGGTCAGCTCCACATGGGACACGCTCTTGACGAAACCTTACAGGATATTCTTATCCGCTTTAAGAGAATGCAGGGCTATGCGGCGCTGTGGCTTCCGGGAACTGACCACGCTTCTATTGCAACAGAAGCTAAAATCGTAGCCGCAATGAAGGAAGAGGGCGTTACAAAGGACGATATCGGTCGTGACGGCTTCCTTGGGCGCGCGTGGGACTGGAAGAAAAAATACGCAGGCAGAATCTGCGAGCAGCTTAAAAAGCTCGGCTCGTCCTGCGACTGGGACAGACTCCGCTTTACGCTCGACGAGGGCTGCTCCAAGGCAGTTCAGAAGGTATTAATCGACCTTTATAACGAAGGACTTATCTATCACGGCGAAAGAATTATCAACTGGTGCCCTAACTGTAAGACAAGTATCTCTGATATTGAATGTGAATATGAGGAGCAGGCAGGCCATTTCTGGCACATTAACTATCCTCTTGCCGACGGAAGCGGCTTTGTGCGTATTGCCACAACCCGTCCCGAAACGCTTCTTGGCGATACTGCGGTTGCAGTTCACCCCGACGACGAGCGTTATAAGGACATCGTAGGTAAAATGGTTATCCTTCCGCTTGTAAATAAGGAAATCCCCGTTGTTGCAGACGAATACGTTCAAAAGGATTTCGGAACGGGCGTAGTTAAGATTACTCCTGCCCACGACCCTAACGACTATGAGGTAGGAAAACGCCACAACCTCCCCGTTATCAACGTGATGAACGAGGACGCAACTATCAACGAGCTTGGCGGAAAGTACACGGGAATGACAAGAGAAGCCGCAAGAAAGGCTATCGTTGCCGATCTCGAAGCGGCAGGACTTCTCGTTGAGGTTGAAGAACACGTTCATAACGTAGGAACCTGTCAGCGTTGTCACACGGTTGTTGAGCCTCGTTGCTCAAAGCAGTGGTTTGTTGCAATGAAGGAGCTTGCAAAGCCCGCTATTGACGTCGTAAAGTCAGGCGAGCTGAGATATATCCCTAAGCATTTTGAAAACGGCTACCTTTACTGGATGGAAAATATCCGTGACTGGTGCGTTTCCCGTCAGCTCTGGTGGGGACACAGAATCCCCGCTTATTTCTGCACAGGCGAGGGCTGTGGTCATATTGAGGTTAGTGGAACCGCTCCCGAAAAATGTCCTAAGTGCGGCGCTTTGATGAAGCAGGACGAGGATACTCTTGATACTTGGTTCAGCTCTGCGCTGTGGCCGTTTTCGACTCTCGGCTGGCCCGATAAGACGGCTGACCTTGAATATTTCTATCCTACAAATACCCTTGTAACAGGCTATGATATTATTCCGTTCTGGGTTGCAAGAATGATTTTCAGCGGTCTTAAATACACAGGTCAGAAGCCCTTCACCGACGTGTTCATTCACGGTCTTGTCCGTGACGAGCAGGGAAGAAAAATGTCAAAATCCCTCGGAAACGGCGTTGATCCGCTTGAGGTTATCGACCAGTACGGCGCTGATGCTCTGCGCCTTGCGCTTATCACGGGAAACGCCCCCGGAAACGATATGCGCTGGACAGAGACAAAGCTCCTCTCTGCCCGTAACTTCGCTAATAAGCTCTGGAATGCTTCACGCTATATTCTTATGAATCTCCCTGAGGATATGGAGGATACCGTTCTCCCCGAAAACCTCAGAATTGAAGATAAGTGGATTCTCTCCTCGTTCAATAACCTCGTTAAGGATGTTACTGCGAACCTTGAGGCGTTTGAGCTTGGTGTTGCAATGGCAAATATCTACGATTTCTGTTGGGACGTTTACTGCGACTGGTATATTGAGCTTACAAAGCCAAGAATAGCTCAGGGCGGCGAAACGGCGCTTCAGGCTCAGAACGTTCTCGTGTTTGTAATGCAGGGTATATTAAAGCTTCTCCATCCGTTTATGCCGTTTATCACAGAAGAAATCTGGAAGTCAATGCCTCATGGAAATCAGCCCGAAAGCATTATGGTTTCAGATTGGTGCGTATATGATGAAAAGCTCTGCTTTACTAAGGAAGAAACAGACTTCTCTAAGGTTATTGATACAATTAAGGCTATCCGTGTTCAGAGAAACGAGCTTAACGTTCCGCCTTCAAAGAAGGTAACTATGATTATCGAAACAAAGGAAACAGAGCTGTTCTCCTCCTGTGCAGCGTTCTTTGAGCGCCTCGCAGGCGCAGGTGAGCTTACCGTAACCGAAAAATGCGCCGATACTAACGCAATGGTTACCGTCGTTACCTCTTCCGCAAGAGCCTTTATGCCTATGGGTGAGCTCGTGGATAAGGAAAAAGAGCTCGCTCGTCTCGAAAAGGAAATGAAGACCGTTCAAAAGGATCTCGACTTCCTCAACGCAAAGCTCAATAACGCAGGCTTCCTCGCTAAAGCCCCCGCACAGCAGGTAGAAGCTGAAAAGGCAAAGCTCCTCAAGGCTCAGGAAAAAATGGATAAAATTAAACAGTCCATCCAAGCCCTCAAGTAATCTCACAGCTTCTCTCAAAAAAGAAAAATACTCTTAATCAAGGATTTATAGGTACTACTGAGGAAAACCCTTTTGAAAAAGGTTTTTCCTCAGACTCCTTTCCGAAAACTTTTAGTACAAAAGCCCGTCCCACAGGGTTTCACCCTGTGAGGCGGGCTTTTGAATTAAAAGTCTTTGAAGGGGAGTTTGAGGGGAAACTTTCTTCAGAAAGGTTCCCTTCAATAACATATAGGTTTGCATATTTGTAAAATGTGCAAAGACGAGGAAAAAGCCACGACAGGCGTACTTGTGTACGCCGAGGGGTTTTTGACGAAGTAAGCAAAAAAGCAACTTTTTGCGGTTTGCACATTTTCAGAGGTTACCGTACCGTTGGGTTGAGTGTATCGGGTTATTCTTTATCGAAATAACGATTTTCGTAAGCGCCTTAATGACGGTCGGACGGTACTTATTAAGCTCGGCGTTTACCTTTTGCTCATCTGCCTTTGACTTTGCCTGAACAAACACAGCAGGAAGCTCGTCAAGTGCGGTCTGGGTTATGAACTTACAACACTTTTCACACTCGCAGACGTTGAATCTCTCAAGCACGGTCCCAAGCTCGTCGTTTATGAGCATAGTCATTATATTGAGCAGCTGTCTGCTTCCGTAATTCCAGGTATAACGAGTCTTAGAGCCGTCGAGAGTTGCAATTCTGAGCGATGGGTTGTGCTGAGCTTCGGGGAAAAGGGGCTTTGTTCCCGTTGAGGCTTTTGCACAGGGCTGTGACAGCGTTGGATTGGCGTTTTTCCCGTCTGTTTTCAGAAGCTCCATAACAAGTCTTGTTTTGGCTGTTCTTGCCATTGGCTTTCTCCTTTGCTTTTACGCTTCGTCAGGTCTTGGGTACTTTCTTGGTCTTCCTCGTCCGAGCTTTTTTTCAACTCGCTGAGGCTTTTCCATTCCGAGAATTTCATATATAAGGTCGGTGTATTCCTTTGCCGCCTTAGAGCGAGGAGCATATTCAACGATAGTTTTAGCGTGAGCAGGAGCCTCGGCGATAATTACGCTGTTGCTTATTTTCTGTTCGAAAACGTCTGTGTCAAGCTGTTCTGCAATCAGATTCGCAAGGTCCTCGACCTCCTTTGTAAGGATAAGTCGGGGATTATATTTATTGAGGAGGATTCCTCTTATTTCAAGCGACTTGTTGTAATATTTCTTTACAGCGAAGATAGTTTCCTTGAGCTGAGCGATTCCCTGAAGCGAGAGGATTTCCGCTACCATAGGGATAATGAGCTGATTTGAAGCGGTATAAGCGTTAATCGTGAGAATTGAGAGGGCAGGAGGAGTATCGATTATAATATAGTCGTAATCATCGACAATCGACGCAAGCTGTTCTCTCAGTATGTATTCTCGTCCTACCGAAGTAAGCTCAAGCTCGCAGCCTGAAAGGAGGATATTGGCAGGAACCACGTCACAGCAGCTTGTGTGCTGAATTGTATCGTAAATTCCCATTGTCCCCTTGAAAACGTCGTATATAGTATAGCTGTCGTCGCTGTCTGCACCAAGGCTGAACGAGAGATTTCCCTGAGGGTCAAGGTCGATTGCAAGAACTTTTTTTCCCATTGAAGTAAGACAGCCGCAAAGAGCACTGCAAGTAGTTGTTTTTCCTACGCCGCCCTTTTGGTTGGTAACAGCAATGATAAGTGCCATTTGAAAATTCCTTTCGTTTTATCAGATGATAGTGTTTGACTGCTCAATATCGGGCACGTCGGAGGAATCAAAAATGTGATAGTTTGATTTACCGTTCTTCTTGACAAAATACATCGCTTCGTCAGCCGCACCCACGAGGTCGTCTGCTGTCTTTGCGTGGTCGGGGTAAATAGAAATACCGATGCTTGCCTTTATGTTGAGCAGAACCTTTGCCGTTTCACAGCGGTATCCCTTGCTGAGCTTTTCGATGATAGCGTTTGCAAGAATATCGATATTGTCGGTTACTTCGGGGTTTGTGGTATAGATTACGAACTCGTCGCCGCCAAATCTTCCCGCAAAGCCGTTTGTTCCGAGATTTTCCTTTATCGTATTTGCAACGAATTTTATAACCTCGTCGCCGACGTTATGACCGTATCTGTCGTTTATGAACTTAAAGTCGTCAACGTCTATGAAAAGCACGGCGAGTCTTTCGTTCGTGCGCTTGAGGTCAAGTCTGTTCTGGAGCTCGCACAGGAAGGTGCTTCTGTTATAAAGCTGGGAGAGGAAGTCGTAGCAAGCACGGTGTGAAAGCTGGAGGCTCATCATCTTCTTATCGTTGATGTCGTTGAGCACGCCGATTATTCTGATTATATCGCCAAGACGGGTTGTGATTGTCTTAGCCTTGAGGCAGTACCAGATTTTTCCTGCGCCCTTTGTTTCAATCTGGAACTCTTCTTCGTAATAATCCTTAGTGCTGTTATTCTTTATAAGCTCGCTAAGACCTCTTCTGAAGCGCTGTGCGTCAATATCGGTCATAAGCGAATCAATGAACTTTCCGTCAAGAAGGCTCGTTTTTTCAATATCAAGGTCGAATTTTGCCTTAAAGTTATCAGAAGCGTACATTCTGTTTTCGTCGAGATTCCACTCAAAGAGCATATTTTCGGAAAGCTCCGAAATGTTGCGGTGAATTTCCTCTGAGATTCTTGCGTCGTCAAGAAGGGAGTTAAATACGTTTGCAATTACCGTAAAGTCGTAACATCCTCCCGTCTCCTCGGAAAGCTTTTCGTCTGCGTCTCCTGATCTTATCTTTCTGAGCTTGTCGGTCATAAGTCCGATAGGCTTGATTGTCTTTTTATAAACGAGAAGGGCAATCACCGTAGAAATAACGGCAAGAACCGCAAGCGTTATAAGCCCCATAGTGATTCTGTCGGTAACAGTCGAGCCTACTACGTCCGACGTACAAAGGCCGATCCACGACCAGCCGCTGTCGTTAAGCTTTCCGTAAGAGCCAAAGCAGCCGTTTTCGTTAAAGCTGTGCTTTGCTTCATCGGCGTAGTTCACGTCAGAAAGTCTTGAAACAACGGAAGCAAGGGGAGTTTCCATAATCTCCGTTGCATTGACGATTTCTTTTTTATCATAGTTGATGGTGTTGCCTTTTCCATCGACAATGCAGATATAGCCCGATGAGAAAATATCAATCTGAGAAATGAGATCGTAAATTGCCTCAGCGCGAACAACCTCGCACAGATAGCCTCCGTCCTTCACAGGAACGGCAAATGCAATCACGTTTTCAAAATACGTGTTGTTCATATTTATATCCGAGATATAGCAGCTTCCCATAAGCGTGGTGCGGAGCGTTTCGTCGTTATAAGCGAAGAAGGTCTGCTGAACTGTTGTTTCGTTGGCAGCAGCAACAACTATTCCGCTGTTATCTACTATTGCAACGTCAACCACGTTCTCGTCGCTTTCCAAAATCCCTGTAAAGAGGGTAGAGAGCGTGTCCTTTACAGAAGCGTGGTCGCCGCTTGCCGCCGTGATTACCGCAGGCATTTTCGAGAGCGTAAGCAAGCGGGTCTGATAAGCCGAGAAATATTGATTAATACATTTCGACGACATGTACGACAGCGCACTGACCTCGTTATGAGTCATCTGGAAAAATGCGCCCTTGCACAGCCCGATTCCAAGCAGGAAGTATACGAATGCAGGCACTGCAATCGCAACTATCATAATAATCTTATAGGCGTTTTTAATCTTCATAAAATGGAGTAACCTTTCTGAGTGTTATTCTTCATTTGCTTTCTTGGCGTTTTTCTTCATATCCTCAAGCTGAGTTCTGTAAACGTATTTAGCAAGCACAGCCTCAATTTTCGGGGTTATATTCGAGAAGCGGCAGCCATAGCCCATTATGTCGCCGGCGGCGTTGAGCTGAACTCGTAATACCTCGGCGGCTATGATTCTTGTCTCGTTTTCAAGGTCAACTGAAAGCTCGATAACGTCGCCCTTATGAAGCTCGACGTCAGAAACGCAGAGGAAAACCCCTCCGATATTGAGGTTTCTGATTCTTGCCTTAGAGGGAACGTCGTTTGTTTTTCCGAAGGTGTCGGTAACCTGAGTAATAATACAGCTTATATCAGCTTCGACCTTAAAATAGCGTCGTCTTTCCTCCATCTTCATAGCCGAGCCCATATCAAGCAGAATATTAAGCTGAAGCTCGGTAGAAAGGGTAATTTTTCCCGAATATCTTATTCTTTCGCCCGTACGCATATATGAGATTATGTAAACAAGAGAGTCAGCCTCAACCTCAGGAAGCGTACGCCCTTTTATCATCAGAATATTTTCGGGTCTTCCCGTAACGGAGTTTATGTGAGAGGGAGTGGAAAACTGCTTTCCTGTGGCAGTAAGTATTCTCGTTCCCGACGGCGTGACGATGTCAAGCTTAAGAGTTCTATCCTTTTCAAACATTATTCTGCTTAACACCTCACTATATATAATATACTCACCTTAACATTATACAGTAAAAATTACTATAAATCAAGACTAAAATTCAAAAAAATGCCACAAAATTAACTACCTTTTTTTGTTTGGCATTAACCTCCCTTCTCCTTTACAACAGCTCCGAAATAGGTTATAATTTATTCAGTGCCACTGCGGTAAGGAGATAAAGATGAACAGCTATTTTCACGCCTATACAAAAAAATATTACCTCAGACGGCGCTATGCGATGCTTCTTACGGCGGCGCCGGTTGCGGAGCTGTCGCTTTTTTTAATCTGGGCGGCTTTTTTTAATCTTCGCCAGATGTACGAAAGCGGGGCGCTGACGCTCTTTGCCGTCTGGATAGGGGCGGCGGTTGCGGCGGCGATGGGGCTTTTTATTTTTTACGCTGAGCTTACCGAAAAAAAGGTTAGACGCCACAGTAAATATACGTATTTTGACATTGCACAAAAGGCGGCGGTTTACAGCCGCTACGCAGGAGAATACACCCATCGGGGCGAAAAGGTCATAAGACGGCGGCTGTGCGTGATGAGGTTAAAGGATTTTGAACGGGCTTATCTTGACGAAAAGAAAAAGCACCTCATTCTCGTCGGAAAAATAAGGCTCTATGAGGACGAAAGCTCAAACCTTGGCTACCATATCTCCGACGGCGACGTGGTTTTTGACAACTGGTGGTATAACGAGGCAGGGTTCGAAGAAACCCGTATGCTGAGGCTTCCCGTTGACTTTGAAAAGCCGTCGCGGATTGCAAGGAGACTCTATCTTTCCAAAAGAAGCTTTGATAAAATACCCGAAAAGAAGCCTTATGTCTTTGTTGAGTCGGAAATTGTCAGAAAAAGACGCGAGCTAAAGCGCATAAAAGAAGAAATGAGATACGAGCGAAAATGGTAAGATAAGAAAATTATCACACCTATGTTTTGGTAATAACTGTTAAAAAATCGTCTTTGAGACGGAAAAATCTGCCCAAAAGCCCACTTTTTTCGAGATTTTCCGCTAAAAATTTGCAAAAGGCATTGAAATTACAGAAAATATGTAGTATAATACTATATATATTGAGAGAACGAAGTCCGAGCGACAAGATGTTGTTTGGAAAGAGATGAAAGGAGAAGCCTATGGCGCTTTTTGACACCACCGGTTTTCGTATCCTTGAGCAGGGTATGAGTATCATAAATCAATCCCAGGCGGTTATTGCAAACAATATCGCCAATCAGGACACTCCCGACTATAAATGTAAATACCTCTATTTTGCGGGTGTGCTGAGCGATAAGCTTGACGCAACGGAACAGACAAAATATAAAAAAGAGCTTAATCTTGCAAGTGCAATCTATACCGACGAAACGACCTACGACCAGGCGGACGGAAATAACGTAGACGCTGACACTCAGCAGGCTCTTTTTGCGAAGAATGCGCTTCTTTACGAGGCTCTGCTCAATCAGATGAATTCTGAGTTCACGCTTATGCGTACGGCAATGAGCAAAACCTGATTTTTGAGAAAGGAAGGCTTATTATGGCTTTTTTATCAAGTCTTGATATTGCGGTTTCGGGAATGTCGGCTCAGCGCCTTCGCCTTGATATTATTTCTCAGAACGTGGCTAACGCAGTAACAACAAGCACCTCTGAGGACGAGGCGTACAGAAGACAGGTAGTAGTCTTTGCTGAGGATAAATCACATCAGAATATTACGGTTAAGGAATTTGTCAGAAATCACACCTCGCTTACCGAAGGCTCGAAGTTTTCGTCTATTCTTGAGATGAAGCTTTCTGAGAGAAAGGATTATAAGGGAAACGGCGTTGTCTGCACAAGAATCGTCGAAGACGAAACGCCGCTGACGCCCGTTTACGACCCGACTCACCCCGACGCAAACGAGGACGGATATTATTATCTTCCCAACGTTGACGTTGAAGAAGAGCAGATTGACGCACTTGCGGCAACCAACGCCTACGACGCCAACCTCACGATTTTCAACAGCCTTCGTACAATGGCTCAGAAGGCGCTCACGATCGGAAGCCGATAATAAGAAAGGACGAAAATTATGTTTATTGTTCCTATGAGTGGTGCAATTTCGCCGCTTGAAAGCGTTTCAAGCGCATTTGACGAGCAGGAGGAGAAAAAACCCTCCGATGTCTCTGCGCCCACTTTTCTTGACGTTTTTACGAATATAATCAATAACGCTGTCGATGCAAACGCTCAGAAGCAGGAGGATATTCTCCAGCTTGCGCTCGGTGAAACGGATAACCTTGAAGAAATTCAGGCGAATATTACCAAGGCAGAGATTGCAACAGAGCTTCTCGTTACCGTAAAAAACAGCGTTGTTGACGCATACAATGAAATTATCAGAATGAGTATCTGATTTTACTAGAGGTTTTTAGATGGATAAGTTCAAGGATACGGCACTGAAAATTCTTAACTCAGTAAAAGAAAAGGTGTCAAAAATTGATAAAAAGGTTAAAATCGGCGTGCTTGCGGGTG
Source organism: Ruminiclostridium sp. (assembly GCA_045591405.1). Taxonomy (GTDB): domain Bacteria; phylum Bacillota; class Clostridia; order Oscillospirales; family Ruminococcaceae; genus Ruminiclostridium_E. The sequence continues at coordinate 45,977 of JAZNST010000085.1, read as the reverse complement.
CGGCGGTTATCGTCGTTTCTATAATCGTTCTTGCGATTATTATGGGACAGACGAATTATTCCGTCCTTTACAGCGGCGTTTCTTCAACCGAAAGCTCAGAAATCTGCAGCTACGTCAGAGAGCATCTTGGAATCGACGATATAAGAATCCAGGGCGACGATATTCTCGTTCCTAACGATAAGGTTGAGGATATTCGTGTCGAGCTGAGTATAGCGGGCTATCCTAAGTCAACCTTCAACTACGATATATGGAATTCGGGCGTTTCAATGACCTCGACTAAGACCGAAATACGCGAGGTTCAGCGTCAGCAGCTTGAAAGTAACCTTGCAGCTACCCTCAGAAAGTTCAGCGGCGTTGGCTCGGCGACGGTTATTCTTTATATCTCTGAGGAGCCTGACTATTATCTTTCGACCTCTGAGGACGAGTCAAGAGCGTCCGTTGCGCTTGAGCTAAGGCAAGAGCTTACAAACGCTCAGGTAGTAGGTATCTATAACCTCGTGCAAAACAGCGTTCCCGGTCTTGAGCGTGAGAATATCACGATTGTTGACGGTTCGGGAACACCGCTTCTTGAGGTTGACGAAAACGCTCAGCCCGACGAAACACAGGAGGGAACAGAGCGCCTCAAGCTTTACTATAAGCGCCTTGAATACCAGAAGAATATGACCAAAATCCTTGAGGACGGTCTTTACGATCTCTTTGAGGGCGTTTACGATAAGATTAACGTTTCCGTTGCATTAAGACTCAACTATGACAGTATGGTACAGGAAAAGGTTGAGTACACCCCTTCCGTTGACGAGGAGGGAACTGCGGGCGGTATGATTTCTGAGGAAGAATATCACGGCGCCGCAGGAGGAATCGCCGAAGAAGGCGGTCTTGTCGGAACGACCATTGACGCAGACATATCTCCCGATTACCCCACGCTCACAGTCGGCGAGGACGGCGAGTTCTACTGGGAGGAATCAAAGGTAATCAAGCGCCTTGTAAATGAAGAAAAGACTCAGATTGAAAAGGACGGCTACTCAATCGAAATGCTTTCGGCTTCGGTAGTCGTTGACGACGACCAGATGACAAACCAGGAAAAGGAAGAGCTTGAAATTGCCGTAGCTTACGCAATCGGCGCAGCTCCCGAAAACGTCAAGGTCGTAGGTAAGAAGCTTTCCGATTCTATGAACGAGGGAATCCTTGACGGAGACATCTCAATCGTCGGAGGCGGAGCAAACAATACTGTTATACTTACAATCATCATCGTGCTCGGCGTTGTACTTATTATCCTTCTTGCCCTTGCTCTTTCGGCAACAGGCTCGAAGAAAAAGCGTAAGGTAAGTCACGCTATGGGCAAGGGAAAAGGCAAGCTCAGACCTGAGTTTGCTACGACGGCTGTCCCCGGTATAGCCGAAGACGGAGGTAATATCGTGTCTTCACCTGCTTCTGCAAGAAATGCGGTTGAAATTCCCGACGCAGACTTTGAGCTTCCGAGTCTGAGCGAGGAGGTTCCCGAAACAAGAGACGCTGCGCTTAAGCGTGAAATCAGAGACTTCTCAAAAACTAACCCAGAAATTGTTGCCCAGCTCCTGAGAACGTGGATGAGAGGCGACGAATAAACCGAAAGGAATGAGCGAGCATGCCCGAATATGCTGAAATAACTCCATTACAAAGAGCAGCGATGGTTCTGTCTTCAATCGGAACTGAAAACGCTTCGCTCGTCTTTAAGAATTTTTCTGAGGAAGAAATCGAAAAGATAACGCTTGAGGTTGCAAAGATGGACTATTGGCCCGTGCACGTTGTAAGCGACGTTCTTAACGATTTCTACGAGCTTTGCCTTACCCAGAAGGTAATCTCTGAGGGCGGCGTTGAATACGCTAAGGAGGTCCTTGAAAAAACCTTCGGTCCCGAACAGGCAAACGCTCTCTTTGACAGAATTACCAAACAGCTCAAAAGTAAGGCATTCGCCTTTGTCAGAAAGGCTGACTATAAAAACCTTCTTGCTATCGTTCAGAATGAGCATCCGCAGACGATTGCCCTTATTCTTTCTTATGCAAGAAGCGACCAGGCTTCGGCTATTCTTTCCGAGCTTCCCAAGGATATAAGAATTGAGGTTGTTGAAAGAATCGCAAAGATGGATTCAGCGTCGCCTGAGTTCGTTAAATCAATCGAAGCTACTCTTGAAAGAAAATTTGCCAACCTCGTTACAACCGAGAGTATGGAAATCGGCGGCGTAAACTACATTGCAGACGTAATGAACAGCGTTGACCGAGCTACTGAAAAATATATCTTTGACGAGCTTGTAATGAGAGACCCCAAGCTTGCCGAGGAAATCAGACAAAAGATGTTCGTGTTCGAGGATATTGTCAATCTCGACTCTATGTCTATTCAGGCGTTCCTCAACGAAATCGACTCAAAAGACCTTGCCGTTGCAATCAAAGGCTCTACGGCGGAGGTTGCGGAGGTTATCTACGCCAATATGTCAACAAGAAAAAGAGAATCCACTCAGACCGACGTCGAATATCTGCACAACGTGCGTATGCGTGACGTTGAAGAGGCACAGCAGCGTATCGTGTCCGTTATCAGACGACTTGAAGAAGAAGGTACGGTTACTATCTCCAAGGGCGGTCAGGACGAAATTATTGCATAATTATAACTACAATAGCCTGTTTACTGCAAACAGGCTATTTGAAATCGGAGGCGTTTTATGTCAGGCGTAATCAAGGGTTACAACGGTGCAGGCTTCGTTGTAAACGGCAGAGTAAAAATTGACAACAGAATAAGCTCCGAAATCCTCAGAGACAGGGTTGAGCAAAAAAGCCCACAGGCTTCAAGGCCTCAGCAAACAGCTCAGCCTCAGCAAGAACAGCCCTCAGCCTCAGAGCAGGAGCGTGCCGCCGCAATCGAGCAGGCGGAGCTTGCTATACGTCGTCAGGAGGAGGCTAAGAAAAAAGAGCTTGAGCAGATGAAGGAAAATATGCTTGCTCAGGCAAGAGAACAGGCACGCGCCGTTTTACAAAAGGCGGAGGAAGAAGCGGCGTGGATAATGGACAAAGCCAACAACGAGCTGAATCAGGCGAAGGAACAGGCAGAGGGAATTATAGCCCAGGCTGAGTCCGAGGTAAAAAGGGCGACTGACGAGGCTACTGAAAAGGGCTATGACGAGGGCTTTGAAAAAGGCACGATCGACGGCTTCGACCAAGGCTATCTCAACGGTCTTAAAAAGTGCAAGGACACGCTTGTTGAGCTTAAAAGAATCAACAGCGACTTACTGTCAAAAAAATCAGAGATGTTCAAGAGCTATGAGCGTCAGATTTTTGATACCGTGCTTGAGATTGCACAGAAAATAACCGTAAACAGCCTCAAACAAAAGGACAAGGCTGTTATTCAGAAGATGATAAAGGAAGCGGCGAAGGAATTCAGAACCGCGCAGAACGTAAAAATCACGCTTTCGTCGCTTGATTTTTCTGATGAGACGCAGGTTGATTACGAAAAAATCAAGAGCCTGTTCTTAGATGAGGCAACGGTCGAAATCGAAATTCTCGACGACGCCGAAGCGGGTACACTTATGATAGACAACGGAAGTGAAATTCTCGACGCAGGCGTTTCAACTCAGCTCAGAATGATTGAGGAGCTTGGAAAGGGCAAATACAGAGACAAGCCTTCCGAATACGATAACAGCATATCGGAGAAAATTTCTTCTGAAGCGGTAGAAGAAGCAGAGGTTGTTCCCGAAGCGGTAGAAGAAGCAGAGGCTGCCCCCGAAGCGGTAGAGGAAGCAGAGGCTACTCCCGAAGCGGTAGAAGAAGCAGAGGCTACACCCGAAGCGGTAGAAGAAGCAGAGGTTGCTCCCGAAGCCGTAGAAGAAGCAGAGGCTATCCCCGAAGCGGTAGAAGAAGCGCAAAGCGAGGCGTTGCCTGAGCTTACGCTTACGCCGTCGGACGCAATGCCTGAGCTGGTGCTTATAGACGACAGCGGAGCCGCAGTTTCCGCAGACGAGCTTCAGAAAAAGAGCGAGGAACAGGCAACGCTTGAGGCACAGGCGAAAAAGGCGGAGCTTGAAAAGTTCGAGGAGCTTGAAAAAGAGCACGCCAAGGAAATGGAAAAAGAGGCAAAGAGAACGTCAAGAAGCTCACGCCCACGAAAACCGACCAACCCGTTGCTCGGAAAAATGCTTGATAATCTGGGAGAATAGTTATGGATTTAGCGGGATTTCAGAACGAGCTGAGGGATTATGATTCCCTGCGCCGAATGGGTAGGATAGAAAAAATTATCGGTATGACCGTTGAAGCAAGCGGCCCTGCCTGTAATATCGGCGACGTTTGCAGAATCTACGAAAAAGACAGCAGAGATAAATATATTTACGCAGAAGCAGTAGGCTTTCAGGCGGATAAGGTGCTTTTGATGCCTTATACCGATATTGAGGGCGTAGGTCCGGGAAGTATCGTTGACAACACGGGCAAAAAGCTTATGGTAAAGACGGGAGACGCTCTTGTCGGGCGAATTATCGACGCCATAGGAAACCCTCTTGATGGCGGCCCTCCTATTGAATACACAGGCGAAATCTCAATCACGGGAATTCCCGTAAACCCTCTTGCAAGGCCAAAAATCGCTGAGCCGATAGAGCTTGGCGTAAAGGCGATCGACGGTCTTATGACCTTGGGAAAGGGGCAGAGAATAGGAATCTTTGCAGGATCGGGCGTCGGAAAATCGACGCTTATGGGTATGATTGCAAAGAAGGTTAAGGTTGACCTCAACGTAATTGCGCTTGTGGGAGAGCGTGGCCGTGAGGTTCGTGAGTTTATCGAAAACGACCTTGGCGAAGAAGGTATGAAAAGGTCGGTTGTGGTTGTTGCAACCTCTGACCAGCCTGCAATGATGAGAAGTAAATGTCCGCAGACGGCTACTGCGATAGCGGAATACTTTATGCAACAGGGCAAGGACGTTCTTCTGATGATGGATAACCTCACCCGTTTTGCAATGGCAAAAAGAGAGGTCGGACTCTCAATCGGCGAGCCGCCTGTTGCAAGAGGCTATACTCCGTCGATTTATTCTGATATGCCAAAGCTCCTTGAGCGTGCGGGTTGCTTTGAACAGGGGAGCATTACGGGAATTTATGCCGTTCTTGTCGAGGGCGACGACACAAACGAGCCTATCTCCGACACCGTCAGAGGTATCATTGACGGTCATATTGTTCTCTCAAGAAAAATTGCGGCTCAGAATCACTATCCTGCAATAGACGTTCTTGGAAGCGTTTCACGACTTATGTCGCTTATTTGCACAAAGGAGCACAAGACCGCCGCAGGAAAACTCAGAAACCTTCTGTCGCTTTATAATTCAAATATTGACCTCATCTCAATCGGCGCTTATAAATCGGGAACCAACCCTCAGCTTGACGAGGCAATCGCCAAAATCGACAAGATAAACGCCTTTCTTATTCAGGCAACAGACGAAGCGTTTGACCTTGATAAGACTATTGAGATGCTTATTGAAACGGTTTCTGACTGAGGTAAGGAATGAAAAAATTTCAGTTTACGTTAGAGACGCTCAAAAAATATAACGACAGAATCCTTGACACAGAAAAAAACACGCTCGGAATCCTCAGAAAAGAGGCGGCGGATATTGAAAAGGAGCTGGCGGCTACTCACCACAGGCTGAATCTCGCCCACGAGGAAAAACGAGAGATGTGCCTTAAAGGGACCACTCCCATTGATCTTACCGTTCAACAGCGCTATATCTCCGAGCTTAGCCTTCGTATTCATCAGCTTGAAGCGGAGCTTGAAGAAAAGAGACGACAGGTTGAAGCTCAGCTCAATAAGGTAGTTGAAGCTACAAAGGAGGTCTCAAAGCTTGAAAAGCTTGAGGAAAAGCAGCTTGAAGAATACCGCCGGGCAGAGAAAAAGGAAGAAGAAAATTTCATCGAGGAGTTCGTAAGCAACGCCTCTCACCTTAAAAACAATTAAAGCTAACGACAGCTGTGACTTAAAGGTTACGGCTGTCTTTGTTTTTATGTAGCAAAAGTGTAACGGAAAATTGTTCCTTTTTATAAAATTCGGTGAAAAAATATTGACTTTTTAGGAAAAAATGTGTATAATACATAGTGTATAAGGGTAGGTCTAACCTTTTTTAGTGAAGACCTCGAATTATATGGCAAAAAGGCGGCTGACAGGCTATAACCAAAAAACCTTCTGTTTTACGGTTAAACCCCTTCGGGTTTACATAAAATTAACCGAGAAAGGAGGAAAAGCAGATGGTAACAAGTCAGATTAACGGACTTGGGTTCACTGCGGCGGTTAGTGCTGAAACGGCTTACGTTCCGATTGAGTCGGAAAATGCTTTTTTGCAGGCTTTGCAAGGTCAGATGCCGGCGGCAAAGGCTGCTGCTTCACAGGACGGTCAGATAAGCCCGGAAATTCTTGAGAAAATCACTAATTTTGTTCAAGGTCTTGCCCAGAGGGAAGGAAAGGGAACAAACGCGATCGTCAAGAGAATTATGGAGATTCTGATTGCCAGAATAACGGGCGGCGACACAGGCAAAAAAACGCAGGAAAAAGAACAGATAGGCGACCTTTCCGAAAAGAACGTCGGCTTCGACGAAATCCCACAGGATATTATGGAGCTTATTGCTCAAGAGCTTCAGGAGATTGTCGATCAGCAGGCTTTCGATTATAAGATAGTCACCTCTGAGCTTTCAGTGCGTACGGTTTCAGTTTCGCTAACCTCAGAGCCCATAGTTAAGGCAATGCCCTCGCAGACCAAGGTTCAACCCAATGCTTTTCTTGAAAACGAGTCGCCTTCTGAAATTCAGACGGCACAGCAGACTCAGACAGCAGAACAGATTTTACAGCAGGTAAAATCAAACGCACAACCCCTCGATTTTGAGGCGGCGCTTAACGAAGGAACAGAGTTTTCTTCTATGACGGTTACTCCGAGCGCTTCTTTTGAGGCAATAGCTCAGCCGACCGTTCAGACGCAGTCTCAGCAGACAGTTCAGGCTTCGTTCATTTCCGTTCAGACCGAAGAAAATACGGTTCAGACGACAGGCGTGGTAATAACTGACGCTCAGCTTGAGGCAAGTGCGGAAAAAATCCTCAACGAGCTTATAAGCTTTGCTAAAAGCGAGCTTGGTCTTTCTAAGGCTGAAATCGTTTATTCAGAGCATAAGCCCGAACAGACAAGACAGTTCTTCTCCGTTCAGACTATGATGAAGTCTACGGAACAAACAGGAGCAGAGCTTGCTCAGCTTATCGGTAAGGTCAGCGTACAGGAAAACGCAGACGACGCACAGAGCGGATTCACCTTCAGCTCAGACCTGAACGGCGCTCAGACCGAAAAGACGCAGACTGCACTCGCTCCCGAAGAAATCCCGTTTGAAGCGATAGCTCAGACGCTTGAGACTCCTCAGAGCCTTGAACAGCCAGCACAGCCCATGCCCGTAGAGGCACAGGTTGCACAGAGAGTAAATCAGGCTATCTTGTCAATGAAGCCGGGAGAAAACGGCGAGGTTAAGTTCAAAATGACGCTCAACCCCGAAACGCTTGGCGAAATCGAGGTTACAATCACAGCGACAGAGGGAAAAGCAACAGTTGAAATCATAACGCAAAGCAAGCAGACGCAAAGCATTCTGGCTGAAAGATTGGAAGGCTTACAGACTGCGCTCAAGCAAGAAGGAGTAGAGCTTGAAAAATATCAGGTTGTATACGCTCCCGACCAGACACAGAACGAAAGTCGCAGCTATGACGGCAGCAGCAAGAATCCTTACAGCAGACGCCAGAGCGAAGGAAATGACGAAACCGATGAAAGTATCGAGTTTTCCGAAATTCTGAAGGCTCTATGATCTTAGGAGAAAGGAGGAAAAAATGTCGATAGACAGCACAAAAAGTATTCAGGAAAATTACACGAAGTACGCAAAGTATTTTGAAGACAGCTCTTCGTCAATGACCTCGGCTGACACCTTCTATAAGCTTTTGCTCTCGGAAATGACAAACCAGGACCCGCTTGAACCTACAAGTAACTCTGAATTCGTTTCTCAGATGGCAAGCTTCACCTCGCTTCAGCATCAGACTGACGCCCTTTATTATCAGCAGGCAAATTACGCAACGGGACTTGCGGGAAAGACGGTAACCATCGCTTCTGATACGGGAACGGGACTTGCGGTTGAAACAGGCGTTGTTACGGCGGTTGACCTGAGCGATGAAAATAATTTCGTCGTAACGGTAAACGGAAAGCAGTACAGCATTAAGAACGTAATGGCAGTAAACGATACGGTAGCTCCCACACAAACGGCGGTAACTTCAATCAACACCGACGGAGCTTACGCAACAAGCCTTATCGGAAAGACGGTTACTGCAAACACGAAAAATTCAGCAGGCGTTTCTGTTATTGAAAAAGGCGTAGTTGAGAGCATTGAAATCGAAAACGGCGTTTTCAGAGCCATCATTAACGGTCTTGCTTATCCGCTTGACGCAATCGTGAAGGTTCAGAACACACCAACTCCGACTCAGCAGACTCAACAGACAACTCAGCAGACTCAGAAGGTCGAAGAAATTGAAGATGAGCTTGCGGATATTGAGGATCTTGTTGACGATGAAGAAAGAGTGGAAACCACGCTCGTTCAGACCGAACAGACAGACGAAACCGAAGACTTACTTGACCTGTTTTCTTAGAAAGGAGCTAAAAAATGCTGTTAAGTGATTTTCTCCAGACGAGAAATCTTAACGTCGGTGCAGGAAGTCCCATCGACTCCCAACAGACAAGTCAACAGACTGCTCCCAAGGTAAACGAGGCAGGCAACACCTTTGCTCAGGAGTTAAGACAACAGATTGAAAAGCAAGGCGGCGTTCAGTTCAGTAGCCACGCTATCAAAAGACTTGAAAGCAGAAGCATTGAAATTAACGCAAACGACCAGCTCGAAAGACTCAACAGAGGCGTTGAGATTGCAGCGGAAAAGGGAAGTCAGGACTCGCTCATTCTCGTCGATAAAACAGCTTACGTTGTAAGCATTGCAAACAATAAGGTTATAACAACACTCACACAGGACGACTTAAAAGGAAATATTTTTACAAACATAGACTCAACCGTGATTATCTAATGTTGGACCGAAAGGAAACATTGCTGTTCCGACCGATTGAAGAACAGCGCATCTACGGTTGCCAGTCGCATGAGAAAGGAACTTATTATGATGAAGTCTCTTTACTCCGGCGTATCCGGCTTAAAAACCCATAACCAGAGAATGGACGTTATCGGTAACAATATCGCTAACGTAAATACAACCGCCTATAAGGCAAGCACAGTTACCTTTAAGGACGTATTCTATCAAACAAAGCAGTCCGCTTCTTCAGGCGACGCCGTTTCAGGCGGTGTAAATCCTAAGCAGGTCGGCTACGGCTCATCGCTTGGAACAATCAACCAGGTAATGACTCAGTCGGGCTTTACATATTCTGATACCGTTACTGACTGTGCAATTGAAGGCGAAGGCTTCTTCCAGGTAATGGACGAGGCAGGTAACATCTTCTACACACGCGCAGGTGTGTTCACAGTTGATAACTACGGAAACCTCGTTGACCCCAACGGTAACTTCGTGCTTGGTGTAAGCGGCGATCCTATGGGCGTTGACGCTTCTTCACAGAGAATTAACCTTTACGTTCCTTCTGTTACAAACCAGGAGGCTTTCTACACAACTGAGATTCAGGGACATCAGCTTACCGTTTCTGCTTCCTCTTACGGCGAGGACGGAAACCTTGCGTTCGTAATTACTGATTCTGATACTCCTTTTGCAACTCAGACAGGCTCAACAATTATGGTTGAGATGGATCTTGAGGCTGAATACGCTACAATGCAGGACTTCCAGGACGCCTTCAACGAGGCAATCAGAGTCGGCGGTATTACCCTTGAAGAAGGCGTTTTACCCATCAAGTTCGAGTTCGACTCCCTCCCTGCAAACACAAACGCAGTAGCAGCTTCAAATACTATCACAGTCGGAACAGCTGACTTTACTTTTACAGCTGATAAGGCGGGAGCGTTCGCAAACGCTTACGAAATCGACCTCCTTTCTTCTACAACAGCTACCGTTCCTACTGCAAAGTGGAGTGGAAACGTTCTTTCCATTACCCTTCCTGCAACAGGAGCAGTTACTCAGCAGCAGATTCAGGACGCAATCAACACAGCCGCAGAAATGACTCAGACAGGCGGTAACTGGGACGCAAACAGCGGTATCGCTGAAAAGAAGCTTACTGTTACTGCAAACGGCGTAAACAATTTCGCAACTCTTTCTAACGGCGTAACTCAGCGCCTTGGTATGAGAGGCGGCGCAGATAACTTCTTCTCCGACGCTATTTCCTCTCTTGGTACAATTAAGCTTTCAGAGGGCCGTGTTGCCGCAACTCAGACAACTCAGGACCTTGAATCCATATTTATCGACGACGGCGGCGTAATCTACGGTGTTCACGCTGTTCACGGAACTATCGCAATGGGTAGAATCGACCTCGTAACCTTTGAAAACCCCACAGGTCTTAACCAGGTTGGTACTTCTTATTGGACAGAGTCTCTCGCTTCGGGCGTAGCTCAGGTGAAGCAGGCAGGAACAGAAGGCTCCGGCGCAATCGTTTCGGGTGCTCTTGAAATGTCAAACGTTGATATTTCTCAGGAATTTTCGGATATGATCGTAACTCAGAGAGGCTTCCAGGCTAACTCAAGAATTATTACCGTTTCCGATACAATGCTTGAAGAGCTTATTAACCTTAAGAGATAATTTATTAACCGCTTAAGCCATTAGCCATTCTTCTCTCATCTGTTCTTGCTAATGGCTTTTTGCGGTGCAATTCGGAGGCTTTATGATAATACTCACTAAGCTTGGCGGCGGACGGCTTATGATAAACGAAGAGCTGATTGAGACCGTTATTCAGACGCCCGACACTATTGTGAATATGAGTACAGGCCACTCCTTCATCGTTAGCGAGAGTCTTGACGAGATTATGCAGTGCGTGATTGACTTCAGACGTTCGTGCAGAAGGCGGACAAGACCTCACAGAGCTGAAAATAACGAAGAATAAGCTGTAAGGGATTACGGCTCAAATAAACGAAAACGGAGGGAATCCACTTGAATATTACAATAATTGTCGGTTGGGTAATGTGTATCGGTCTGACTGTGTTCGGTATTGTCAGCGGCGGTCAAATCGGCGACTTTATCGACCCTGCGAGTATCTTTATCACCTTTGGCGGTACATTCGGCGGACTTATAGCCTGCTTCCCGCTTTCAATGCTCAAGCAGCTGCCAAAGCTTCTGAAGATAGCAATTCTTCCGCCTAAGTTCAACCCCGAAAAAAATATAGCTGAGCTTGTGGAATATGCTAAGATCGCTCGTTCACAGGGTCTTCTTGCCCTTGAAGAAAGCGCTAATAAGGCAACCGACCCCTTTATGAAGCAAAGCCTTATGCTTATCGTTGACGCAAACGAGCCTGAAAAGGTTCGCGAAATGCTTGAAGAAGCAATAGCCTTTACCGACGAACGCCACGCAAATAACCGCGTGTTCTTCGAAAAGGGCGGCTCGCTCGGTCCTGCGTTCGGTATGTTGGGTACGCTCGTTGGTCTTGTAAACATGCTTAACAATATGGACGTAAATCCGGGTAGCCTCGGTTCTTCTATGGCAACAGCCCTTATCACTACCTTCTACGGCTCGCTTATTGCAAACGTCATCTTCGCACCGCTTGAGTCGGCGCTTAAAATCGTAAACGACCAGGAAATTCTTTGTATGCAGATTATCTGCGAGGGCGTGCTTGCCATTGCGGCAGGCTCTAACCCCGCACTCATCAAGGAAAAGCTTGAGTTTATGCTTCCTAAGTCGAGCAAAAAGGCTGAAGAAAGCGCTAAATAAAAATTATAATTTTTATAAGAAATCACAGTTTTTCGATTGCAAATTATCAGAAAATGTGATATAATACAATGAAGGGAGAAATTCCAATGGCCAAGAGAAAAAAAGCCGAAGGAAAAAAGGGCTTGGACGAATGGATGGCGACGTATTCGGACATGGTTACGTTGCTTATGTGCTTTTTCGTTCTTCTGTACGCTTCTTCTACTCCCGATGAAACAAAATTTCAGTATATCTTCCAGGCGTTTAATTCACAGGGCACCTACATAAACCCCTTCGTTGATCAGGAGCACTCTTATGATAACGAAGTATCGGACGAGGACGGAAACTCGATGATTCCCGAATCGACCGATAAAAAGCCTGAAGAGGATAATAAAATCGGTCACGAGCTTCCCGATAACTTTGACCAGTTCTCGGCGTGGTTCGCCGCTTCAATCGAGGGTACGCCGTATCAGAACGACGTGACCGTAGAGCAGACCTCAAGCACCAGAATCTGTATTCGCTTCAGCGATTCGATTATGTTCGCACCTGATAGTGCCGCACTTCTTGATAGCGGACGAGACGCAGTTTCTCTTATGCTCCCCGGAATAAAGGCAATCAACGATTATATCAAGAAGGTTGAAATTTCGGGACACACCGCAGGAGACGTTATTTCAACTGTCAACGACTGGGACCTTTCTGCCGCAAGAGCTTGCTCGGTTCTTAAATTTATGGACTATAAGCGAGTGGTTGAAAGCGAGTGCTATATTGCCGAGGGACGAGGCCCTTATTCGCCGATTGTTGATAACAGTACGGCCGAAAACAGGGCAAAGAACAGGCGAGTAGAGGTCGTACTCGTAAGAAACGAGGTTGCACTTGAGGATACTGAAATAATTCAGGATATTCTGACTTATGACTATGGTATTAACCACGCTGTCACCGATCCTTATGATAAGCCCGGAAATCAGGGCGGCGCAAGTAACTCCGACGACGTTTCCCAGATTATTCAGGGGCTTGAGGATAAGTACTCAACCGCTATCGACGACGACGGAAACGTGCTCGGCGAACCAAGCGGCCCCGTTCAGATGCCTGAAATCGACGGAATCCCCGACTCAGCGCTCCACGAGGTTGACGCTGAGGGAAATATAATCACACAAGCGTCAGAGGACGCTCCCAATGAAGAATAATTAAAGGAAGGAGAAATCAGCATGGCGGATACCCTAACACAAGAGCAAATTGACGCTATGCTCAGCCAGGCTCTGTCCGGCGGCGTTATCGAGACAAACGATGAAGATGACGGCGCTGACGTCAAAGAGTATGACTTCCGTTCTCCGAAAAAGTTCACAAAGGAGAAAATCAAGCTCCTTGAAGGAATTTTTGAAAACTACTCCCGATTGCTTTCATCTTACCTGACAGGTCTTATGCGACTTTACTGTAAGGTTTCGCTCATCTCAATTGAGGAACAGCGTTATTTTGAATATAATAACGCGCTTCCCGATTACGTAATGATGGGAATTATCGACCTTGGTATTCAGTCGCAGGACATCGAGGAATTCACTTCGATATTACAGCTTTCAAACTCCTTGACGTTCATTATGATCGACAGACTTCTCGGCGGTAAGGGCGAATACCGTGATACTGACCGAGATTTTACGGAGATTGAAACCAACGTAATGCGTAAAATCCTTGAGAATATGGCAAAAATGCTCAAGGAACCCTGGGAATCTTACATAGAACTTTCCCCTGAGCTTCTTGGGGTTGAGACAAACTCCCGTGTGGTTTCGTCGGTTGACTACGACGATACGATGATTATTACGGCGCTTGAGGTTGCAGTTGCAGACACGAAATCAATCGTTTCGCTCTGTATTCCTGCGCTTAACCTCAACGAGGTCACCGAAAAGTACGGAACCAAGTCGATGAGAACAAGTAAGCGTTCTCCCGACGCAATGAAGGAGCTTGAGCGTAAGGAATCCATTATGAATGTGCTTAATCAGTCAACGCTTGAAATTAAAGCCATTCTGAGCGAAACTCAGCTTGAGCTGAGCGATGTGATGTTCCTTCAGGTAAACGACATAATTCCCCTCGGAAAAAGCATTGACAGTAACATAATGCTTCGAATCGGAGACAGGGACTGGTTTGACGGAAAGCTTGGAATTTCTAACAGTAAAAAAGCCATAAAGATAGAAAATGTTTACAGAATTGAGGTTTAACGGATGCCGAATGTTGAATTTACCGAGATGCAGCTTGATGCTATCGGCGAAATAATGAATATCAGCATGGGTAGTGCTGCTACGGCGGCTTCCGAGCTGCTTAACGCAAAGGTCTGGATCACAACTCCAAGAGTAAGACTTGCGTTGGCAGAGGAAATCGAATACCGTAAGCTTGAGCCTGCTGTATGCGTGAAAATCGAATATGTAAAGGGACTGTCCGGTTCAAACCTTATGGTCTGGAAACAGGACGACGTTCAGCTTATTCTCAATCAGCTCATGGGACAGCCGCTTGTTCTCTCGCCCGACTTCGAGTTTGACGAGCTTAACATAAGCGCCGTGAGCGAGGTTATGAATCAGATGATGGGAAGTGCGGCAACTGCACTCTCAAACTTCCTTGGCTTCTCAGTTGACATCTCAACTCCTACCCCGTACATAATGAACGAAGTCAACACGATGGAGATAAGAGAGTTTGACCCTGAGGAAGAGGTTATAGCAATAACCTTTGATCTGACCATCGACGGAGTAATTAAATCTGAGTTCGTTTCAGTGATGGGCGTAGAGCTTGCAAAGACAATAAGTGACAAGATGCTCTCAGGCGACGTAGCCGGAGCTGAAATGTCAGACGGTACTCTTGAAGCGGCTCCTGCTGAGCCGACGCCTCAGCCCTCAGCACCGGCACCCGCACCCGCACCGGCACCCACGCCGGCACCTGCCGCAGCGGCTCCTCAGCCAATGCCTCAGCAAGCAGCGCCAATGCCGCAGGGAATGCCCGCACCTCAGCCGCAATATGGCTACGCCTATGCGCCTCAGCCGAATCCGTACGGTTACGGATACGCTCAGCCAATGGCACAGCCTATCAACATACAGAACGCACAGCTTCACTCGTTTGACAATCTGGACACGAATCTTTCAACTGACCAGAAGGACAACCTGCAGCTGCTGATGGACGTACCGCTTCCTATTTCGGTTGAAATAGGCTCGGCACGACGAAAGGTCAAGGACATACTGGACTTCAGCCAAGGTACTATTATTGAGCTTGAACGCCAGGCCGGCGCACCTGTTGACATCGTGGTTAACGGAAATCTTATTGCAAGAGGCGACGTTGTTGTAATTGATGATAACTTTGCGGTCAGAATAACTGAAATAGTTAAGTCAAAATTCATAGATTCATTAGGTAAGGAGTAAAGATTATGGACAAGAAGATTTTACTGGTAGATGACGCGGCTTTCATGCGAATGCTCATCAGAGACGCACTCACAAAGAACGGCTACACTCAGATTCTTGAGGCTGCCGACGGCGAGATTGCGGTTCAGGTTTACGACCAGGAACAGCCCGACCTCGTAATTATGGACATCACAATGCCTAACAAGACAGGTATTGAGGCTCTCAAGGACATCAAGGCAAAATATCCTGCCGCTAAGGTAATCATGTGCTCTGCTATGGGTCAGGAGGCAATGGTAGTCGAAGCAATCAGACTCGGAGCGCTCGACTTTATCGTTAAGCCCTTCAAGGCTGACAGAATTCTCCAGACCGTATCGAAGATACTTGGTTAAGAAATAGAAAGAGAGGTACGGCAGTAACCGCACCTCTATTTCTGATTTTTGAGGGATTTTTATCATCGTTTTAAGGAGTTTTTGCTTTGGATTGGCTTCAGCTTATTCTCTCGCTGGTGGGCGTTATAGGTCTTATTATAATGCTCTTCTGGGCGCTTAAAAAGCTAAACAAAAGAGTTAGCGTGCATAATGGAAATCAGATGCGTATTCTTGACAGGGTAAATCTTGGAAGAGACGGCATGCTTCTCGTTGTAAGCGTGTGCGGAAAGCTGATGCTTCTTGGAGTTACGGCAACGCATATTGAAAAGATTCAGGAGCTTGATATTACCGAACAGGAATATTTCCCCCCTTCCCCCAACGGTCAGCCACAGGATTTCAAATCCGTTCTTGCGGCGGCGTTCGGGAAAAAGCAGGAAAATCCCCCTCAGGACTCCCAAACGGACAGGGAGGTAGACGAAGATGCTTAAATCTGCTATCAAGGGCAACATGAAGCTTATTGCCGTTTTTCTCCTCTCGCTCGTGGCAACGGTGTTTATCTTTACCGCTTGCTCGACTGCTTTTGCGGCAACTCAGGAGGACGTGGTAATATCCGATCAGATTTCTGACGGGAAAGACGTTGAGGCTGCCCCCGACGATACCTCGCTTCTTTATGATATTATCGGCGTTGACGGCTCTCAGCCGCTTGAGGTTATTCTCCTTATAACGCTTTTGTCGCTTGCGCCGTCGATTCTTATAATGCTGACAAGCTTCACAAGAATTATCATTGTGTTCAGCTTCTTACGCTCGGCGATGCAAACGCAGACAACCCCTCCGAACCAAGTGCTTACAGGGCTTGCGCTGTTTTTGACGGTGTTTATTATGTGGCCCGTTTTCTCAGAAATCAACACGATTGCTTATCAGCCTTACGCAAACGGCGAGATTACCACTTGGGAGGCGGTCGAGGCGGCGGGAAAACCGCTTAAAACCTTTATGCTGAAGCAAACCACAAACAGTAACGTAAAGTTCTTCCTCGATATGTCGCAAAGGGCAATTTATACCGAGGAAACGCTTGAAAGCGAAGCGCCTGTTGCAGTAAACGTCGATGAAATCACGCTTACTGACTATGAGGATCAGCTCGGCTTTGAAATCGTAATCCCCGCTTTTATCGTGAGTGAGCTTACAAGAGCGTTCCAAATGGGCTTTATGCTGTTCGTTCCGTTTTTGATAATTGACTTGGTAGTATCGTCCGTGCTTATGTCAATGGGTATGATGATGCTTCCGCCTGCGATGATTTCGTTACCGTTCAAGATTCTGATGTTCGTCCTCGTTGACGGCTGGCAGATGGTTGTCGGAAGCCTCGTTTCGTCGTTTAACTAGAAAATGAAAGGATGTGACAGCTTTGACTGACTCTCTTGCTCTTGAAATATTCAGTGCGGCTCTTGGGCTTGCGTTTAAGCTGTCTGTTCCTTTGCTTGTAGTGGCGCTTGCAGTCGGCCTTATCATAGCTATTCTCCAGGCGGCGACTCAGGTTCACGAGCAAACGCTTACGTTCGCGCCCAAGCTTATTGCAATAGCCCTTGCGCTTCTTGCACTCGGACCTTGGATGATGAACGAAGTAATCGACTTTATGGAATATATATTTGAGCTTATGGCGACAACGCCGATTTCGGGATAGGGCAATGGAACTTAACGATATCTGGACCCTTATTTATTATAATCTTATCGGTGTTCTGCTTGTCTTTGCGAGAATCACGGGGATCTTTACCTTTAACCCTATCTTCTCCCGAAGTAACGTCCCTGCTCGTATAAAAGTCGGGGCGTCGCTTGCCATCACGGTTATGATGGTCTGGAATATGGGAGGGGCGGTTGGCTACATCCCACAGAACCTTCTTGATTTTATCTTCTGCTTGCTCAAGGAGGCGGCGGTCGGTTTTATCCTTGGGTTTATAACAAACCTCATACTGACGGTCATAAACTACGCAGGCGATCTGATAGATACTCAGGTTGGCTTTAGCATGGCTAAGGCAATGGACCCCTCGACAGGCGTTACCTCGTCGCTTACGGGAAACTTCTTCCAATATCTCTTTATACTCTATTTCTTCATAATCGGCGGCCATCTGAGCTACATAAAGCTATTCCACTATTCTTATGAGATTCTTCCGATAGGCTTCGACTTTAGCCTTATGGCAGTTGACCTTTCTTATACCATAACCTGTTATCTCGGTACAACGATAACCCTTGCGGTTAAGTTCGCCCTGCCCATTATTATTTCTCAGCTCATAACTGAGTTTGCAATCGGTGTAATGATGAAGGCTGTACCTACAATTCAGGTTTTCGTTATCAATATCCAGCTCAAAATTATCGTGGGCTTCCTCGTGCTTCTTGCGGCGGCAGGCCCGTTATCCTCGTTCTTGGAGGAGCTTCTTAATATCCTTTTTGAAAACCTTTATAAGTCTGTTTCGTTAATCGGTAGCTAGGGGGGATTGTTACGGCGGGCGAAGAAAAAACCGAGAAAGCCACCCCGAAAAAGCGCAGAGATATGCGTGAAAAGGAGGGTGCGGTTCTCCAGAGCAACGAGGTCGTAACAGCAATTTCCGTCCTTGCGGCGTTTGTGGGGCTGAAAATTCTCGGAAGCTTTATTTTTAGCACCATGCTCAATATGCTTCAAGCGTATATGGGAGACATCGGCGAGGCTTATGACCCGACGGTTGAATTTTTTCAGCACAGCTTCTTTGATATTATAAAATACTGCCTTATACTTATTCTGCCGCTTGCGCTGATAGTCGGGGCGGTTGCAGTAATATCGGTAATGGCGCAGACGAAGGGGCTTTTCTCAATGAAGGTTGTACGCCCCAAGTTTTCAAAGCTCAATCCTCTTACGGGAATAAAAAGGCTCTTTTCACTGCAATCCATTGTCGGAATTGTAAAGGGAATTATCGAGCTTGCGGTAATTGGAATCATCGTTTATACCCAGATTCAGGGGCTTATGCCCACCATCGTCAAAATGCCCGACGCAGAGCCGATTCAAGGCGTTGCACTGGCGGCTGACGCAATTTTCAATATAGTAATGACAATTTGTATCGTTCTTGCATTTGTGGCGGCGGCTGACTACGTTTTTCAGTGGTGGCAGTTTGAAAAAAGGCTCAAAATGTCAAAGCAAGAGGTCAAGGACGAATATAAGCAGATGGAAGGTGACCCTCAGATAAAGGGCAAAATCAAGCAAAAGCAGCGTGAAATCTCTCAGCAGCGTATGATGGAGGAGGTTCCAAAGGCTGACGTGGTAGTAAGAAACCCTACGCATTTTGCGGTTGCTCTTAAATATGAGGCGAAAAACTCGTTCAGCGCACCTGTCGTCGTTGCAAAGGGACAAGACGCACTTGCGATGAAAATTGTAAAGATTGCAGAGGAAAATAAGGTTTTTGTGACGGAAAACCGTCCTCTTGCAAGAGCGCTTTACGAATCTGTAAAGGTGGGAAAGGAAATCCCATCAAGTATGTTTGTGGCGGTTGCCGAGGTTCTGACTCAGATGTATACGGCAAAGGGCATAAGACCAAAAACCCCCACAACAAAAATCAACGGTTTACGGCCTAAAATCAAAAGGGACGATTTAGGCTGAATCTACTAGGAGGCAACGCTGATGTTAAAGAAAATAACAAATAACGTTTTCGTTGTCTTCGTTATTTTCATAATTCTTGCAATTATCATACCCCTTAACGAGGTTGCCGGGGGAATGCTCCTTGACTTCCTTCTCATTGTGAATATTTCGCTTTCAATAGTTATCCTCATTATCACAATGTATATCAAGGAGCCGCTTGAGTTCTCAATTTTCCCCACGATACTCCTTATTACGACGGTTTTCCGATTGTCGCTCAATATTTCGACGACAAGAGGTATTCTTGCAACAGGCTACGCAGGCTCGGTTATCGAAACCTTCGGTGAGTTCGTAATGGGCGGCGATCCTGTTGTCGGCTTTATTATCTTTATAATTATCGTTCTCGTAAACTTCCTTGTTATCACCAAGGGCTCTGAGCGTGTATCAGAGGTTGCTGCGAGATTTACCCTCGACGCTATGCCGGGTAAACAGATGGCGATTGACGCCGACCTTAATACAGGGGCAATTACAGACGAGGAAGCAAAAATCAGACGAGCAAACGTCCAGCGAGAAGCCGACTTCTTCGGCGCTATGGACGGTGCTACGAAGTTTGTAAAGGGCGACGCAATCATTTCGATTATCACTGCTCTTGTAAACCTTATTGGCGGCGCCGTAATCGGTATGATGAACGGCGGAGATATGAACGAGATTCTTTCAACCTATTCTCTTGCAACCGTCGGCGACGGTCTTTGCTCTCAGATTCCTGCTCTTTTGATTTCTGTTGCAACAGGTATGGTAGTAACCAGAACCGCAAGCACGGGAAGCTTCAATAAGGACGTAATCTATCAGTTCACAAGAAAGCCTGTCGCAATGATGATTACAGGCGGAGTGCTGATTGCGCTTATGCTCGTTCCGGGCTTCCCAAAGCCGATTCTTCTTATTCTTGGCATTGCGCTGATTCTCTTTGGCGTGAGAATGTCAAGAGTTCTTCAGAAGGAAAAACAGCTTGAGGAGCTTGCCGCCGAGCAACAGAAGCTTTCAGAAATGAAGGAGGCTACGGGAAACGGCGACAGCGACTATTACAGGGATATTGACAACGTCTTTAAGCTCCTGAGCGTCGAGCAGATTGAGATGGAGTTCGGTTACAGCTTGCTTCATCTTGTTGATGAAAAAAGCGGCGGAAACTTTGTTGACCGAGTCGTGCTTTTCAGAAAGCAGTTTGCACTTGATATGGGTATGGTAATTCCGTCGGTAAGAATGAGAAATAACCCCGAAATAAACCCTAACCAGTATCTTATAAAAATCAAGGGCGAGGAGGTTGCAAGAGCAGAAATCCTTGTTGACCACTTGCTTGCGCTTGATAACGGCGAGGTTACAAGACCTGTCGAGGGAATCGACACGATTGAGCCGAGCTTCGGTATTCCTGCTAAGTGGATAAGCGAGGACAAGAAGGTTATGGCGGACGTGGCAGGCTATACGCTTATAGACCCTGTTTCCGTTATGATAACTCATCTGTCTGAGGTAATAAAAAGACATTGCCACGAAATTCTCACCCGTTCTGACGTAAAGACGATGGTTGAAAATATGAAAAAGACAAACGTGGCAGTTGTTGACGACCTTGTGCCGAACGTGATTTCTCACGGCTATCTCCAGAAGGTTCTGGCAATGCTCCTCAAGGAAGGCGTTCCCATCCGTGACCTTGAGACGATTTTAGAGTGCCTCGGCGACCACACGGCTAACCTCAAGGATATTGAGGTTGTCGTCGAATACGTAAGACAGGCGCTCAAGAGAACAATTACAAGGCGTTTTGCTGAGGGCGGCTCGCTCAGAGTAATAACCGTCGATCCAAGGCTTGAGGATATGCTCCTTTCAAGCGTAAAGAAAAACGGTTCCGGCGGAAGCTTTATTTCAATGGAGCCTGAAATCGTTCAGAGGGTTATTGCAAAAACAAACGAAGAAATAGACAAGGTGAAGGACGTTCTTCCCTCAATCGTTATACTGATGTCCCCGTTCACGAGAGTTTATTTCAAAAATCTCATCGAACAGTTTATACCGGGAATCACGGTTTTATCTTACAGCGAAATTGAAAGCTCAACTCAGATTCAAGCGGTAGGCAATATCGCAATCTAAAAGAAGGGAGGCGGGTAAATGGCTGAAGCTACAACTGCAAACTCGCTCTTTGAGCGTTATAGGGAAACAGGAGACGTTGCCCTCAGAAACGAAATCGTTCTGCGCTATATGGATACGGTTAAGTACGTTGCACTTTCAACAAGAAATATTTACTCAAAATACGCCGACCTTGACGATATTGTGAACGAGGGGGTAATTGCTCTTATAAAGGCAGTTGAAACCTTTGATCCTTCAAGAAACGTTAAGTTTGAAACCTACGCTAACCTTAAAATTAAGGGCGCAGTCATTGACTTTGTAAGAAAGCAGGACTGGGTTCCAAGACAGGTAAGGCACTTTGGCAAAGAACTTGACACCGCTTATAACGAGCTTTACGCAAAGCTCAACCGTCACCCGACCAACCAGGAGCTTGCAGACTTTATGGAAATTCCGAAGGAAAAGCTCCTTCGCTCAATGGCGGATATTGCAGGATCTATAACGCTCTCGTTTGAGGAGCTTCTTTATGAAGACAATTTCGAGTTCTATGACACAAAATCAAACGACGCTGTTGACAGCGGACTTTATGAAAGAGAGCTGAAACAAGTGATTGCAGACGCAATCAACGAGCTTCGCCCCAAGGAAAAGCAGGTAGTAACTCTTTACTATTACGAAAAGCTGAAGTTCAGCGATATTGCTAAGGTCCTTGGCGTAAGCGAGTCAAGAGTTTGCCAGATTCATTCAAAATCTATGCTCTTGCTTAAAAGGCAGCTTGAGAACTATGTAAAAGGAGGTTCTTGATGAACAGAGGCTATTATACAGCCGCACAGGGTATGATTAACCAACAGCGTATCCTTGATGCAATTTCAAATAACGTAGCTAACGTAAACACAGCGGGCTATAAGGCAGATCAGGTTGTACTCAACACCTTCCAAGAGCAGCTCTTCCTCGTTTACGGAAGAACCGAGACTTCGGGCGTTTCAATGCAGACTTACGTTGACGCAACCCAGACCGACCTTACCCAAGGTATGTTTGAATACACAGAAAGCCGCTTTGACGCAGGCATTTACGGCGACGTTTATTTCAACGTCAGATATAATAAGGACAACACCGTTTATCAGACAAGAAACGGTCAGTGGAAGCTTGACGACGAGGGCTACCTTTGCCTTGGAGGAATAGGCAGAGTTCAGGGCGAAAATGGCGACATCTTTATAGGAAGCGACGACTTCATTATCCATACCGACGGAAGAATCGAAACGGATAACGGAATCGTTGACAGGCTTCTTCTCTCTTACATTCCGCCCGACGCTGATATAAATAAAATCGGAGATACGCTTTTCTCCTACGACGGCGATATGACGGTTCCCCAAGACGCTGAATTCAGAATAATTCAGGGGGCGTTTGAAAAAGCAAACGTAGACGCCGCACGAGAAATGACAAGGGCGATTGAAGCTCAGAGAATGTACGAGGCGACAAGTAAGATTCTTCAGTATTTTGATAAAATCAACCAGAAATCCGCAACCGAAATTGCAAAGATTTAACAGTCGCAATTAGCGGATTGAGATGAAAGGAATATAATATGAATATAGCGTTTTATTCCGCTGCAACAGGTATGATCGCTCAGCAGCAGGGTATGGATATTTACGCAAATAACGTCGCAAACGTCAACACGGTTGGCTATAAGGCGTTAAGACCGAGCTTTGCTGATTGTATCTATACAGACCAGCGAGCAACCGAGCCTGAGTGGGACACAGGTCACGGTCAATATCTCAATAAAACCGACTTTATGTGGGAAGAAGGCTCTTTTACCGATACCTCTCAGCCCCTTGACTATGCGCTTCCCAACAGCGATTTCTTTATGGTACTCGACTCTTACGGCGACACTCACCTTACCCGTGACGGAAGCTTTCAGATTACAAACGTGGGAGACCATTGGGAGCTTGTTAACGGAAACGGCGAATTTGTCCTTGACTATGATATGAATCATATCACGGTTCCCTTTAAGACAATCGTTGACGACGAGGGAAACGAGGTAGTAACAGACGAAATTGATTTTCCCATACTCAACGATATGATAGGCGTATTTTCAGTGGCAAACAACTGGGGACTTGAGCAAGGCCCCGATAACCATTTTGAAGTAACGCTTGCTTCGGGTATGCCTGTTGCAAACAGAAACAGCGATAAGATTCAGTATTATCTTGAGCTGTCGTCAGTTGATCTTGCAACGGAAATGGTACACATAATCGAAACCCAGCGCTCCTATCAGCTTAACGCTAAAATTATCCAGACCGCTGACGAGCTTCAGCAGATTGCTAACAATTTAAGATAATCGAAAGGATCATTGACTTATGAGCGTAGAAAAATATGAAGATTTGACGGCAATGCACCTCGACGTGCTCAGAGAGGTTGGAAATATCGGCTCAGGAAACGCATCTACTGCGCTTTCGGGTATGATTCAAAAGCAGGTGCTGATTGAAATGCCTGTTGTTAAGCTTGTGGGCTTTCAGGAGGCTATTGACCAGGTCGGCGGCGCAGAAAGAATAACAGCAGGCGTGCTTTCAAGAATGAAGGGCGACGTTGAGGGAATGATCCTTCTTCTTATGGAGGATGAGTTCGTTGATATGACGCTCAGCAGCTTCTTTGAAAATAAGACAAGAGAGCTTCTTGAAATAAACGAGGCAGAGCAGTCTGCCCTTTCTGAAATCGGAAACATTATGGGCGGAGCTTACGCAAGCGCAATCGGCTCGCTCACGGGAATGAATATTGCACTTGAAGCTCCTCGTTTCCAGGTCGATATGCTCGGCGCTCTTATGAGCGTTCCTGTAATCGAGTTCGGCGAGGTCGGCGATAAGCTCCTGTTTATTGATAAGCAGATTAAGATCGAAAACAAGAGCGTAAAATCAAACCTTATGCTCATTCCTACTATCCAATCGCTGAATGCAATCATCAGCAGACTTGGCGTAGAAATCTGATAAAGGGGTAATAAGATGGCACAGAATCACGTAGTCGGAATTTCCGACTGGAAGGTCTGCAAAGCGCCTGATATTCTTGTAACCTATGCTCTTGGCTCGTGTATCGGGACCTGCATCATTGACAGAATGACAGGAATAGCGGGACTTTCACATATAATGCTCCCTGACAGTACGGCGGTAATGGACCAGAGCGGCGTCAACCGTATGAAATATGCGGATACGGCGATTGAAGATATGGTGAAAAAGATGGTGCAAATGGGCGCTTCTCAGGCGAGAATGACCGCTAAAATCGCCGGCGGAGCCGTTATGTTTGCAACAGGGAGCGACAAATTCACTATCGGCGAAAGAAATATTGCCGCAGTAAAGCAAGCACTTGCAAAGCTCAGAATACCAATCGCTGCAAGCGAGGTAGGAGAAAACTTCGGAAGAACGGTGTTCTTCCATACCGACGACGGAAGACTTGAAATAAAATCGACCGTTTCAGGTCCTCATTTTATTTGATTGTTTTGGTTGACCTCTGATTTTTGGGAGGAGGAGAGAAAATGCCGAAAAATGACGCATTGGCTGAACTTTTCTTTCAACAGAAGCTAGAAGAAGCGCTGAACGACGACGAGCTGTTGGATCAGCTTTATTCGTTTGCGTCTGACCTTGAAACCAAGGAAAAAAAGAAAACTCTTTCTGACAGTCAGCCGCTGATTCCCAAACCCGTAAAGCTTGACGGAAGGGTTTCAATAAACCTCAGAAATAACGATATGGAAGCGTCAATCTGCATTTACTCGCCCGAAGGCTCCTCTGACGTAAAGCCTATCACAATGGATGAGCTTAAGCTTGAGATCTCAAAAGCGGGAGTAAATTACGGAATCGACTGGGAAATTATTGAAAGCATAGTCGAAAACCAGATTTTTGATACGATTTTTATCTTTGCACAAGGAGATAAGAAAATCGACGGAATCGACGGAAAGGTTACTCTCAGATACGACGAGGTAAAAAAGCTCAGACCAAAGCTTCTTGAAAACGGTGCAGTTGACTTTCGTGACCTTGGCTCTGTAATAAATATCCACGTGGGCGATCCTATCTGTGATATTAAAAGTGAAACCGAGGGCGTTGACGGTATAACGGTTAAGGGCGTCGTTGCTCCTGCAATCAAGGGTAAGGCGCCGGTTGTCCCGATGGGAAAAAATACGGTGATAAACGGCGATGGAACAATGCTCATCGCTCAAAAGGACGGAAACCTCGTCTATGAGCACGGAAAATTCAACGTTGAAACCGAGTATATCGTTAAGGGCGACGTTGACGTTTCAACGGGAAATATAAGCTTCATCGGCGACGTTATCGTTAAAGGAAGCGTTGAACAGGGCTTTTTGGTTGAGTCTCAGAAAACAGTCGTCGTTCACGGAACAGTCGGCGGCGGAATTATTAAGGCAAAGGGCGATATTACCGTAAAAAGCGGCGTTATTAACGCTGAACTTATTTCAGAAGAAGGAAATATCAGCATTGGCTTCGGTGAAACCTCCGTGATAAAATGCAAGGGGAACTGCTCGGCTACTTCGCTCGTTTCCTGCAACGTCGAGTGTGAAAGCGATATCGAGGTCGTTCATCAGACAGGCGCAGTTGTCGGCGGAACTTATACCGTCTACGGAAATTTCACCTGTAATACCCTTGGCCACAGACACTATATACCAACAAACGTCGAGGTCGGAAACAGCGCACATCTGCTTGATGAAAAAAGAACGCTTGAAGAATCGGTTAAAAAAATCGACGAAGAAATCAATAAGCTTGAGACTGCAACAGCTTATTTCAAAAAGCTTCGTGAACAGGGCGTAAAGCTTGATAAGACAAAAACTCAGTTCCTTAACGTCGCCGTTCGCTTTAAGGTTCAAAAGGCAAACGAGAAAAAACCGATGCTCCAAAG
The DNA here is from genome assembly GCA_045591405.1 of Ruminiclostridium sp. Classification (GTDB taxonomy): domain Bacteria; phylum Bacillota; class Clostridia; order Oscillospirales; family Ruminococcaceae; genus Ruminiclostridium_E. Next base: position 19,829 of record JAZNST010000085.1, on the reverse strand, counting down.
GATTCTTCAGATTGAAGAGCTTCTCGGTAAGCTCGAAAGACTCGTCGTAAAGGTGAACAGAACCCTCTATCCAAACGTAAAAATTTCAATCTGCGACGTAAACCACACGGTAAGAAACGAATACGGACCTTGCAGTGCAAGAAAACAGGACGATAAAATCATTATTGCGTGATTTTTCCCCTCAAAAATTCAGAAAATGACCTTGAAAAACCTCGTCCGTTGTGCTAAAATATATAAGGACGAAGTTCCGTTACTCAGTTTTGGGTAACCTATGATGACAGCCTGTCGGGTGAACAGCCGTTCGTGATTGTGAGGGAATTGCCTGAGTCAGTCAGTGCGAGCGATATGTCCGTCCGTAAAAAAGGTGAAAATCCAGAATTACTATATATAAGAGGACTACTATTCAGAGTAGCCCTCTTTCTCTTTGTTAACCTTTAATAGCACAAGTTACGGATACACACGCATTACTGAGGAAAACCTTTAGCACAAAAGCCCGTCCCACAGGGTGAAACCCTGTGAGGCGGGCTTTTGTACTGAAAGTTTTCGGAAAGGAGTCTGAGGAAAAACCTTTTTCAAAAGGGTTTTCCTCAGTGGTACATACGAGCACCCTGTCACCCATAACTCTTGCGAATGATTTTACGAAGAAATTCCCCGTGCGGCTATTGTCACACGGGGATATATATAAGCAGGCAAGCCCCAAGAAACTGGGCGGCGAGAGCTATTCACGAATACAAAGTATTACTCCCGCCCTCGCCTACGGGATTTCCTGCTTTGTTTCAGTTTATGCAATACCAACTTTTGCTGTTACAAAAGCGGCTCGTCATTTTAACCGTGACAAGCCGCTTTTATATTATTCGTTTTCCTGTGGTTCAGCAGATTCGCCCTGTTCTTGCTGTAAGAGAGCTTCCTGTGCTACCGCCTGTTCGCCCTGAGCCTCCTGTACGGCGGCTTCTTCCTGTGCAGCCGTCTCTTCCGGCGGCGTTAGCGTCTGCTCGTCCTGAGCTTTCTGTGTAGTCTCAGCCTCCTCAGTCGTGGGCTGTTCGGGCTTAGAAAATTTTGAGCCGCCTATTGCCTTTTCCTCATAAGCGAGCTTTTCATATTCGCCGATAGGCATCGGCTTTGCAAAATAATAGCCTTGAATCAAGTCGCAGCCACATTCCGCAAGGAAATCAACCTGTTCCTTCTTCTCAATTCCCTCCGCAACGATCTGCATTTCAAGACGCTTAGCAAGGCAAATCGCCTCGGAAACAACGATTTCACCGCGCTTTTCATCATCGTCGCCTCTGAAGAAGTCTGCGTCAAGCTTGAGCACGTCAAGCGACAGATCCTTTAGGGAGTTAAGCGACGAATAGCCTGCGCCGAAGTCGTCCATAGACACCTCGAAGCCGTAGGATTTAAGCCTCTTTACCGTATTTACGAGAAGGTTTTTGTCGTCGAAGAATGCACTTTCGGTAAGCTCAATCTCAACAAGCTCGTGTGGAGTTGCATAGGTATCGACTATACTTCTTATATGCTCTGCAAGATTAGGGTGTGCAAAATGCGCTCTTGACACGTTGACCGAGATACGAACGGTATTTTTGTCCTCGCTTATCCACCTTGCCTGAAGCTGTGCAACGTGAGCAAGCATATAATCGTCAAGCTTTACGATAAGTCCTGTTTTTTCAAGTATAGGAATGAATTTTCCCGGTGAAATAAAACCGTATTCGTCGTTTATCCATCGCACAAGCGCTTCTGCGCCCTCGATTGTCTTTGTAACAGGATTATACTTAGGCTGAAGATAAACCTTAAACTCCTCAGCGGCTATTGCTCTGTCAAGAGAGTCAATTACGTACTGCTCCCAAACCTGATTATCAAGAAGCTCCTGATTAAACACGGCAACCCTGTTTCCGTCTATTCCGTCGATTGTGGCGCCTGCGGCGTCGGCGTGAGCGAAATATTCGGGGATACTTGGGAGCTTGAATTTGGGGCCTGTTCTGAAGAACTTTACGCCTGCGTGGTAATAGAGCGTTCTTGACTCGGCGTCAAGGCGTGAAAGCCTTCCCATAATTGCATAAAGCCTGTCGATAAGCTCTTCCTTTGACCTACACATAAGCATCAGCACGAAGCTTGACCTTGCATAATGAGCTGAAATCTCGTTTGCGTCGGTAATTTCATCAAGGTAGTCGTCGATTTGCGTCAGTAGCTGTTCGCCTCGCTCTGTTCCCTGAAGCGCACAGTAACGTCTGTAATTCGTAAGCTCAAAGTCAATAATCGCATAAAGCCTCGAACGCTTTTTCTTCTTTTTAAGGAGCTTGAGGCTTTTTGCCTTAAAATAAGCCCAGTTATGACCGCCCGTTATGTTATCGTGATAGAAAAGCGCAGTAAAGCGGCGCTGAGTTCTTATCATCATAATACTGTTTATTATCATCAGTATGAACGGTATAAAGGTTATTGCAATACCGATAATGCAAATTGCAAGAACGGACTTTATATCGTTTCTGACTATAATAAGCTCCGTCTTTGAGATAAGGTTCATATTATCCGTTGCAAGCGGTATCTCAATCCAGTAAATTACCTCGTAGATTTTTTCGCTATCGTCACCCTCTGCAGAAGTAAAAAGCATAGAGTCAAAAGCGTAATCAAGTATAAGCGAGGGTGGAATTGAAAGAGTGTCATTTTTGGAATAAATATCAAGATAGCCCTCAGCCGAGCTTAGCGAGGGAATCTCAATTCCGTTAAAATGATTATAAGAGAGTATGCCGTAAGACGACAAAACCGCCCCGTCGTCATCTATGACGGCAAACGCCGCACCTTTATCGGAGTTTTTACCGATTTCCTCTGTAACCGAGGAGAGATTTTCGCCGTAAACACGGGCGTTAAGCTCGTCAGCGATAGCTCTCGTCTGCATAAACGAAGCGCTTATTCTTGCCTGTGAAACATATTCAAAGAACAAAAGCAAAAACGAGAAAACAAGCCCCGCAATCATCACCATAGTCATTACGTAAGTAACGATTGACGGCCATATTCTCATTCGTCTGAGCTTTTCAGTTGAAACGAATTTTTTAGTTTTCATAATTCCTCGCTTGGCAGGGTATTTTTCTATATTATACCATTAATAACGGCTATCGTCAATTTATAATTAGGTATTCCAACGGCTTATCATAAAGCCCGATACGGCTCTATTGCGTCATATTCGCCGTATTCACAGCCGATATTCTCAGCACGGATTTTGTCGATAAGCTTCCCCCTTTTATAAAGGTAGACCGTACCCGTTGCGTTTCCGCCGTTCCAAAGCCTTGTATGGCGTTTTTGTCCGTTTGGCGACTCATAGTTCACAAGAAGCATATCCTCCTTCTTGCAACGCACGTCCGTCACCATTCGTCTGCCGATTGCCTTTTGTTCGACATGCCAGATAATTTCGTCGTCTGTCTCACGGCAGTAAAACTTCGTTCTCACAAAAGTGAGGAATTTTGAAAAGTTGAACTCGTAGGGCTTTCCCTCGTACCAGAAGGCAGACAGGAGCTTTCCCTTCAGCGAAATAAAACCGATCTTAGGTCTTCCTCCGCCAATATCAAAAACGCTGTCGATGAGCTTTTTCCCTGTGATTTCACTCGTAAGATTATTCGACGAGAGCCACAGCCAAGGCGTTGTGAAGTCCTTTCCCCAGTTCTTATCGGCGTATCCGTAACAGCTTTCGGGGTAAACCGTATATTTTTCTCCGTTGAAGACAATTTCGCCTGAATAATGCGTTTTCATTCCCTCGGCGTGCCAGAACATTTCAAAGAGCTGAAGCCTTCTGAAAAGGCTTCCTGCGCCGTAGCCTACGTTAAAGGCTACCTTCTTTTCGACCTTGACGTTCCAGCTCATACTGCCGCTTGAGCAAAGCCATTCGGGGTGAGCCTCCGCCTCCTCGGAGCTTACGCTGACCGAGCCTTTGAGAAGCGTTTCTGTCGCAAAGCAATCAGCCGCTTCAACCGAAAAGGGAATGCCAAAATCGACCTTCGTTTCGTTCCAGCCGAAAAATCTGTGAAGCTGACAGCCGCCTTTGCCCCAAGCTCCCGCCTTTACCATAAAATAAGACGGCTTTATTCCCTTACTTTTATTTTCGGGGAGCTGTCCCAAGACGGCGTTATCTGTTCCTAAAGCGGGGTTACAAAGGAAATATTCTATAAAAAACGGGCGCTTTTCGCCTGTCTTGTCGTTAATTGCGGTGAAGCTGTGCCACCACCAGTCGTAGCCGCATTTCGCCTGAGCGCCGAAAAGCTGACAGGCGTTTCTTCTGACGTCGTGCTTATTGAACATAAAATCGCCTCCGTATTTGTAAGCATATCATAAATGAAGCCTTTTTCCGCCCGTAAGCGCTGTTGACTGACCTTATGACAGAAAAACCTCCTCAGCCGCTTCTTGAGCGTCGGGAGGTTTTTTAAGTCAGTGTCGTATCAGAGTTCTTTCGGTCATATTGTGTACGACCTCCTTGATAAGAAGCGGCAAGAAGGGCTTCGTTATATAGTCGTCACAGCCAAGTGCAGCAAATTCAGACGAAGCGTTGAGCGTTTTATCTGCCGTCATAAGCACAACAGGAGTTTTATAATTCTCTCTGATTCGCTTTAAGGTTTCAAGACCACTCATTCCCGGCATATTAACGTCAAGCATAATGAGGTCAAACTTTTCGTCCTCAAGCATCTCAAGCGCCTGAATACCGCTTGTTGCGGATTTAAGCTCATACATCGGCTCGTCCTTCATAATATGAGTAATAATCATATTATTCATCGGCTCGTCATCGACGACAAGAACCTTTCTTACTACCTCTTCCTCCTGACGCATAAGATATTCCTTATCTTCATCTATCATCTGAAGCATTACGTCCGCAACCTCAGGATCAAACTGGGTTCCCTTGCCCTTTTCAATCTCGTATCTTACTACGTCCTGAGGCAACGCCTTACGATAGCTTCTTGTACTCGTCATTGCGTCGTAGGTGTCGGCTACTGCAAGGATTCTTGACGCAAGAGGTATCATATCTCCTGCAAGTGCATTCGGATAACCCTTTCCGTCGTATCTTTCGTGGTGATATTTTGCCGCTATTGCAATAAGATTACTGCCCGTTATTCCACGCAGGATATTATAGCTTGTTACAGGGTGAATTTTCAGTATATTATATTCGTCCTCCGTAAGCTTTCCCGCCTTATTGATTATGTCAACGGGAATCCTTATCTTTCCTATGTCGTGAAGAAGACCTGCACGGTAAATGTGCTCCTGTTCCTCCTTGGAAACGCCCATACGCTTTGCAATTGACCTTGCGTACTCAGCAACTCGCTTTGAGTGACCGCTTGTGTAACGGTCCTTGGCGTCAACGGCTTCACTCAGGGCAATCAGGCTCTGAACAAACATTTTTTCAATGGTCTGTTGCTTTTTTATAATCTCAGCGTTTTTCTTTTCAATGGTACGCTCAAGCTCGGTATTGTTATCTGAGAGATAGTTAATACGCTTCCACTTATGAGTATCGTCAATAAGCTCCAGCATATAGCCGCAGACCTTGTTCTTATAGTATCTTCTGTTAATATGAGCTTCATAATGATGCTCGTCTATTGTGAAGGCTGTTGTAAAATCCTTTACGCCGTCAGATAAGCCCTTTAGCGTCTCCTCAAGCTCAGGAACGCCCTTAATGGGGTAGTCGATATAACAGTTTTCAAGCTTTGGGAAAAGCTTGAACGCCAACGAATTACAGCCCACGTAATTGAGCTTATCGTCAAACATTATGTAGCCGTTGGTCTGATTTTTCTGAAGCACGTCAACAACGCTTTCTTCGACGTTATAAAGCCTCAGTCGGCGGTGAATTATAAGGAAGAACCAACCGTTAAAGACGTAAAGTGCAGGCATTACCTCAAAGTCAACATTAATCATTCTTCCCACAAAGAACAGCACTACGTTCATCGCCTCAAGGCCAAACAGCAAGAACAGATTTTTCCTTGAAACCGAGCGCTTCTTTATCATAGAATGAATGAGCATTGCCAGCTGAATCGCTATCGTTCCGTAAAGAATCAGATAGAACATATTGTGTCCGGGACCGTATTCGCTGACAACTATGGTTGAATCCCATAGAGTTCCGAGATGATAGCTTGTGTAATAAATGTCGCTGAAGCCGATAGAGAGTATCATAAAATACACAATGAAGCAATAGCTGTAAATCAGCACCTTGAACAAGCGCTTGATATTGTATTTACAAATAAGCCCTATCATAAATATCATAATCGGCGAGGTAAAACAGCCTCCGATATACGATATTTTGGTTGCAAGCACAGCCTCCTCGACCGAAACGGATATGCCTGTTGCAAGATAACCTACATTGGATATAGCCATAATGAGCATAAGCAATGTGAAATAGTAGTCAACCTTTTTGCTATCAACAACCATAATCAGCGCAATAAAGTTTATTATAGATAAAGCGGTTGTTATAACGTAATACGCTGTCATGAGCCTTTCACATCCTCTGATAATATTTTTTCAAACACACTGCAAATTCTATCGTATTGCTCAAAGAGCTGCTTTTGCGATGAACGGATTTCGTCGCCAAGGCTGTCCTTGCTCAAATCCTGCATTTTCGCAGAAAGATTACCAAGCTCAACTGCACCGACGTTATAAGCGTTATTTTTGAAGCCGTGAATACGAATACAATAATTTTCAGCGTCGTCAGCTTCAAGGAATTGTTTAAGCTCGTCTCTTATCGGGAGCTTTACAAAACAGTCAAAAATCTGTAAGTAGAAGGTTTTGTCGCCTGCACAGACGGTCAAGCCCTTGTTTATATCAATCTGCGGAAGCTGTGCCGCAATTTCGCTCACGATTTCGCCTATCTTTTCAGGAGAAAGCGCACTTAAATCAAGCATTTCGTATTGCTTTTGCTCGGTTTTCTTTTCGGGTGCCTTCTGAGTTTTCGGAGCGTCTGAGACAGGCTCTTGCGTCTGAGAGAAATTCAGCTTTTCTTCGGGCAAGTGCTTTATAAGAATTTTCTCAAGCTTTTTGCCGTCGATAGGCTTACTCATATAATCGTCAAAGCCCTCCTTGAGATACATCTCTCTGACGCCTGCGACAGCGTTTGCGGTAAGGGCGATAATAACTGCGTCCTTGCTTTTGTTTACGGGCATTTTTCTGATTTCTCTGAGCGTCTCGATTCCGTCCATCTCAGGCATCATGTGGTCAAGCAGAACTATATCGTAGCTATTATTCTTCATAAGCTCAAGCGTTTCTCTACCACTCATACAGGAGGTTATCTTCAACCTTGTACGCTTGAGAAGATTTTCAACTACGTAAAGATTTATCCTGTTGTCGTCAACTACGAGAACGCTCGCCTTGGGAGCGATAAACGAAGGAACGTAAGCCTCCTCTTCCTTGTGACTTCGGGTATCGTCACGAAGCTTTTGTCCGATAACCTCGTCGCCCGTGATTTTCTGAGAGATGGTGATTTTGAAGCACGAGCCTTTTCCGTATTCGCTTTCTACGTCTATTTTTCCGTCCATAAGCTCTACAAGCCTGTGAGTGATTGCAAGACCAAGACCTGAGCCTTCGACGTTTCGGTTAGAGGCTAAGTCAAAGCGGCTGAAATTTCGGAACATATTGGAAAGGTCTTGCTTACGGATTCCGATACCTGTATCAATAACGCTGATAGAAAGCTCAACGCTGTTCCTTGAGCTATTTACAGCTCCGTCTACTTTGAGCTTTACCGTTCCTTCACGGGTATATTTCACGGCATTGCTCAAAAGGTTAAGTATAACCTGTCTTAATCTTACGTCGTCGCCATAAAGATTATCGGGGAGCTTTTCGTCGATTTCCGTAAGGAACACGAGCTTCTTTTCAACCGCCTTAAAGCGCACCATATTCGTCACATACTGCAAAACCTCGGTGAAATTATAATCGTGCTCGCAGATTTCCATTTTTCCCGACTCGATTTTTGAAAAGTCAAGAATATCGTTGATGATTGAAAGAAGATTGTGGCTGGCGTTGTCTACAACCCTTGCGTATTCCTTTATATCCTGCTGATTTGCCTCTCGCAGTATCATCTCGTTCATTCCGATAACTGCGTTGATAGGCGTTCTGATTTCGTGTGACATATTGGCAAGAAAGTCGCTCTTTGCCCTGTTTGCGTCCTCGGCGGCAATCTTTGCAACCCGAAGCTCCTCGCTCTGACGAGCCTTTTTCTCTGCTCCCGCAAAGAACACGACGATAATTACAATCAAGAGCCACAGTAAGCCTATCGTCCATAATACGAGCGGCGTTACAAGCGAAATCTCTCCGCCCGGAGCGTCCGAGGGAACGACTCCGACTATGTAAAAGCCGTCATAAAATGTCTCACCTGCAAAAAGCACCTTGTTGTCGTTTCCGTACGCCGCCGCTGAAACGTTGGTATTAAGCCCCTTACGGATAGCTTCAATCGCTTCTGAGTTAGTACCGTTCCTGAAGCTGTCCATTCCGTTTGTTGCATCTATGGAGCTGAGAACCTCGTTCCCGTCGGCGTCGATAAGGAAGCATTCGCCCACTCCGCCGTAGCAAAGGAGGTTCAGTCTTTCTTCAAGAACCTTACTGTCATAAAGCTTATATAAAACGTATCTTACGTTCTGTTCGCTGCTGCACACAGGAACGGCAAAGAGTATCTTATCACCGTTTACGCTTATAGAGGGGTTTCCCTTTACAGCCTGGATAAAGCCTCTGTATTCAGAAAAGCTCAGCGCTTGACCGTAGGCAACGGTACCGTCTATTCGCATAACGCCATAAGAAGCACCCTCAAGGCTCTCAAAAACGTCGCTGAAAGCGCCTGTTTCAATATCGACAAGCTCAGTAAGCTCAGTGAGCATATCAAGCTCGTTTCTGAACCTTGCGTTCACAGCCTCAGACGTCATACGGCAATATCCCGACACGTGATCTTCAACCTGCTTTTTTGTGATACTGCTGAGCCTTTGCCACATAAACAGGCACACAACGCCGATAACCGCAAACCCAAGAGCAATCAGCGCGCCTGCGTAGAGCAATCTTTTGCTGTTCATCTTCTTCACTGTATAACCTCAACCCCTTCAACAAGCCAGTCCATACTTCCGAACAAAATCTCGTCCCTGAGCGTTTCGTTGTGGTTGCATCTGAGGCTTCCACTATTGTCATAAATTTCGCCTGAGAAAACAACCCCTCCGCCAAGAAGCTTATTAAGAGCCTCGTTCAGTCGCTCTCTCGAAGCCTCGCTTACAAGCGGCGACAGCTCTGAAAGTCCGACTACCTCGCTGTCGATCCCGTACCATCTTCTGAGCTCTGAGTTAGGCTGTCCCTGAGAATACTCTCCGATTATTCTCTGATAAAGAAAATCCCAATGCCACACAGCAGCGGTAAGATATTTGTCCGAAAGCCCCTGTGCAACGGAATTATAGCCTATCGAATATACGCCCATCTCGTCTGCGGCTCGCGCTACGTAGTGCTGATTCTGGTGATAAGTAAGAACGTCAGCCGATTGATTGAGGATAAGGCTTTTTGCCGCTTCGACCTCTTTTTCCTTGTTATCCCATGAGCCTGTCCAGCTGACATAAACCGTAGCGTCGGGGTTTACGCTCTTTACGCCCATTGTAAAGGCGTTTATTCCCCTGTTGACCTCGCTGTTTGACATTGCCGCAACGTAGCCTATCGAATCAGTCTCAGTCTGAAGCCCTGCGATAACTCCTGCAAGGAAGCGTGCCTGATACATCCGACCGAAATAAGAGGTGCAGTTTTGCGCCGTATATTCTGATGAAATTGCATAAAAGGCAATTTCGGGATAGCTGTCTATTATGTCCTTGACCTCTGACGAATAAGAATAGCTCGAAAGAATTACCATTCCTGCGCCCTCGTCTACAAGCTCGTGTATAACCTGAGCACAGTCTCCGCTTCCTTCTGCTATATTTTCTTTTGTAATCAGTCTTGCGTCAAGCTTTTCACACGCAGACGCAACTCCGTTGTAATGCGCGCTGTTCCAGCCGTCGTCGTCGGTTTCTCCCGTGAGGACGAGACCTACTGTAAGCGAGGGCTTATTCTCAAGCCCTACAAGCATTATGAAAATTATTACCGCAACCAGCACAAGCCCTGCAAGCGCAAGAAGAACTATCTGCTTTAAGTTTATCTTACTCATCTATCACAACTCCTTCAACGTACCAGTCAAATTCGTTGAGCATAGCGTAATCCGTCATACTTTCTCCTTCAGAAACACGAAGCCTTCCCTCGTTATCGTAAATAGGACCGTAAAAGACGTCGAAGGTTCCGCTGTTGAGATGCTCTCGTTCAAACTCTATCGCTTCGCTTATTCTGCTGTCTGCAATTTCAGCAAGCGGCGCTGTATCAATAATTCCCGTATCTGAGCCGAGCCAGTAGTTTCTGCCCTCAAACTTTCCCTGTAAGCATCTGAGAATATTCGTCGTATAGAACTTTTCCCAGTCCCATACCGCCGCAGTAAGCGAGGAGTCAGGATAAAGGGCGCTATTGTCTATGTTATAGCCGATACTCAAAATTGAGCTTTCGTCCGCTATTCTAAGCGGCTCAAGAGAGTCCGTGTGCATAGCGAGAACGTCTATATTATGCTCTGAGATGAGCATTTGGGTAGCCTGTGCCGTAACGCCGTCGTCGTTCCACGAGTTAATCCATTTTACGTAAACGGTAGCGTCGGGATTCACGCTTTTTACTCCAAGAGCAAAGGCGTTGATTCCTCTGTTGACTTCGGGGATAGGAAACGCCGCAACGTAGCCTATTTCATTTGTCTTCGTCTGAAGCCCTGCCGCAATTCCCGTAAGGTATCTCATCTGATACATTCTCCCGAAATAAGAGGACAGGTTCTTGGAGCTTTGGGTTCCCGAAGCGTGGAAGAAATAAAGCTCAGGATATTTTTCTGCGGCAGTAAGTATCTGCTCGCTGTAAATTGCGGAATTTGCAATTATGATTTCACAGCCCGTCTGCGCCATCTCGTCAATCACGGAGATGATTTCGTCTGCACTGACAAGCTCCTCACAGATTATTTCAAGGTTTAGCTGCTGAGCTGTTTTTGTTATTCCCTCATAGTGAGATTGACTCCAGCTTTTGTCATCCTTATTGTTATTGAGAATAACGCCTACCTTGGTTGCGGTTTCGGTTACGTCCTCTTCGGCGTCATTTGAGGTAATAAAAAATATCCCTACCACAATTGCCGCCAGTATCACCGACATAATTATTATAATCTTCTTCATCAAGACCTCCAAAGCAACTTTCAAAGACAATCAACAAATCCAAAAAAACGCTCTTGAAGCTCAATTTTCACCAAGCTCCAAAACCGTTGCGAGAGGCTGTTGCACAAAGTCGTAAACGACGAATTGAGCGCTATCTGTGAGACTTTTTCACAGGAAAATCTTGTCAACGGTTCTGCGCTCATCAAAAAAAGGTACTCATTTTTTCAATTATATCACTTTTCGGCTGATTTTGCAAGGGAAAAAAGGAAATTTCAACTCATATAAAAGGACTTCACAGCGTAAGCGGAAATGTTGACAATGAGTCAGGAAGGTAAGCCAATAAGGCGAGCCGCCTTTGGCAGTTCCGCCGCACAATAAACAAATGCCATTTAACACTTTATCTGTGCGGCGGTTTCAAAACTGCTTTATGACGCCCTCGCTAAAGGGTGGTAGCCATAGAGAAGTTTTCAATCCAACAGGTTTAAGACAATCGGTGGCTAATGTAAAATGAACAACAGGCGTATGCAAACAAAAACTGCATACGCCTGTTTAATTTATCACAAACCGAATATTATTCTTTCCATCTTTTAAGAGTAGGATAAAGTTTTTTCAAATATTCCCGTGCTCCTTCGTCAGTTTCAAATCGTTTACCAACAAGAAACGGAATACAGCTTTTTATCATTTCCTCCATAGTTTCATTTTTGCCGAATTTGCCGTCAGGATAGCAGTATATGCAATAATCTGTGTTTACGCTTCCATCAGCATTTTTGCCGTAATCGCTTTTTTTCATTTCCATTCCGCAGCTCTGACAGATGTGATATCCGCCCGTAACCTCAATAATGTTGTTGTCGGGGTCGGTAAGATGAAAATAATTGTATGTAGGATATGCTTCAAGAATTTCCGTAACATAGCCAATGTTGAGCGCCTTAACACGCTCGTGCTCTACCAGCAAATCCTCAACCCAATAGTTCTGAACAAACTTATACGGGCTGTTCAAATCGGTACAATGCCCGATAATATTGCTTTCATTCATAAGCGACAAACACTTGTTATCAAAACGAAATTCCACAAACCTGTTTCCGCTTCTGCAGCGGTCATCAACCTTTATACCGAGAAATTTTTCGTAAAATTCTATGGACTTCTCAAAATCCTTGACAACAAGATAAATGCTTCCAAGGTGCAGAGAATTTTTATTTACCTGCACATTTTCATTGTTTCTGAGCAGCAGCGTGTCTGTCGAAACTCCGAACAGCTCGCTCATACGAATGATTTTATCCACATCAGGTACAGCCTGTCCAAGCTCCCACTTTGAAACAGACTGCCTTGAAACCTCAAGTATTTCCGCAAGCTGTTCTTGCGTTAAAAATTTCTGAATACGCAGATTTTGTATCTGTTCGCCGATTGTCATATTATCAGCCTCCTTCTAAAATATTGTAGCATATCCAAAGGAAACAGTCTACCAATCAGAAGTGGAATATCTGCAACTGTGGGTTGCGTGCAGTATATGCTTATCTCCCAAACGGTCGGTTGAACGAGCCGATTTCAACGAGGTTTCCTTCAGGGTCTGCGATATAGCAGGTGCGCTGTCCCCAAGGCTCCGTTTCGGGTGCAAGAACAGACTCGGCGCCCTTTGAAACGGCGTCCTCATACGCCTTATCTACCTCGTCGAAGGTGTCTACGTAAAGGGCAATTTCAAAATGCCCGTTAAGCCCCTTGACGTATTCGTAGCGGCGGCTCGTCATCTTTTCAAAATCATTCCTTCCGTAAAGCAGAAACAGCGTGCCGTCCTTAACAAGATATACGTTCGACGTGTCCTCGCCCTCTTTTATCTCAAACCCAAGAACATCACGATAAAAGCGTATCATCTTGCCCATATCGTTTACAAATAAACCAAAGCCATCAAGTCTCATCATAATTAATTCTCCTTTTCTGATTTCAAAAATAATGTTCCATAAGCCTGTCTACCCAATCGGGTACTTCGGCGTCCTTCTTGTCATAAACGGGATAATACGGCTTTATGTCTAAAACCGCCGTTTCGTTTATTGCGTCTAGTCCCCTGACCACCAATGCCTTTTCTTCAACGGCAATAATCTTAACGCAAGTCATCCCTATCTGATTCGGTCTGTCCTTTCCTCTTTGAGAAAAAATCCCAACCAACGGCATATCGTCCCTGTTTTGAGGCCGTCGTTGCAAATGCTCCTCAGGCTTATACGAGGCTTTATCGAGGTAGTAAATTATAACAGCGTGGCTAAAGTCCTCAAGCCCCGACAACCCCGTATAATATTCCTTTTCGAGTACGATTCTTGAAACGTCGTCGCCCCACGAAACGTCTTTTTTTCTTTCTACGCTGTTTTCAACGTAGCCCACAGGCTTCATAATTATTTCTTTCATATCAACTCCCTGATTGTTTCATAAGCTTTATTCCAATCTCGGTGAGGGTTATCAATCACAACGCTTTTCGTATCAAGCTGTGACAAAATCATAAGCTCTCTTTTTTGCCGCTGCTCAAGGCAAGCTATGTATCCGTCAAAGCCCTGTGCGCCTATGCTTTTTCCGAAAGCGCCGTTGACGTGATAATCAATAACCCCGTCGAGCCAACCGTCACGCTCTTTCGCCGCTTTTTCAACCGAGCCTCTTATATCGTCGTTTTTAAGATAAATCACGACCGGCTTCATAGGCTTTATTATTTTTGCAATTTCAGACACGTATTCAAGCGATTTTTCCGCCCCAAAGCCAAACCTCATCATAGTTTCGCACATCGGATTCTGTAAAAGCACGCAGTTAAACACGAAAGCCGTCTGCGCCCTTGCGCCGTCAACAAAGCTCCGCCACTTATCAAGCATAACGGGATATTCCTTTTCCCAAGGGAGAAAGTCGTATATTTTATACCCCAGAAGCTTATCAAAAAGCTCTCCGCCAAAGTCTGAAAGTGAAAGGACGAGTCCCCCGCTTGCTTTTTCGGATGAGAATTTAATCTGTGCTTTTTCGTTTTCGCTAAAGCTGTCTAAATCGTCGTCAGTCAAAAAAGCGTGAAATTCATAGTCTGCGGGATGGTTTCCCGTTCCCTCGTCAACGTAAGAAACCTCATATTTTTTCTCAAGCTCCCTTGCAACAAAAGCCGAGGTTGTGCTCTTTCCCGAGCAGGGAAGCCCCTCAATGATATAAAGTCTTTTCAATAATCAGCTCAGCTCCTTCATATAAATTCTGCTGTCGTCTCCGTAAATGTCAATGCGGTTTTCCATATACGTAAAGCCGAATTTTTCATAAAGCCCGATGTGGTCGGTTGCAATATACGCCTTATCAAAGCCCTTTTCCTTCGCCTTTTCACAGGCGTAGCCAATAAGCCTTTCGCTGTGTCTGTTCCCTCGGTATTCAGGAGCAGTAAACACAAAGCCAATCCACGGAAAAAGCGTATCGTCGGCTATGCAGTCCTTTTTTGTAAGCGTAAGAAACGACACGAGCTTTTCGCCGTCTGCAAGAACAAGCAGACTTCCGTCGCCAAGAAGTTCGTGGAATTTTCCCTGTGCCAGAAGGTCAGAAAGAAGCTTCGCCGCCGCCCAGTCACATTCACGGATTTTTTCTTCCCACTGTTTTTGCTGAGCAAGGTCTTCTATATCATAAATTTTCATCAGCAGTATCTCGCCTCCAATTCTTCAATAGTAGGTCTGTGTTCTTCCATACGGTATTGCTTACCGTAAGAATCACGGTCAAGAAAGCGGTGAGTATAAAGCTCACGTCGCAAGGTCGCAGGATCGGAAAAGGTGTGCCATTGGTTGAGGATTCCGTTTATTTCCTTTTCGGTGTAAGACCTTCCGCTTTCGATTTTTTCTGCAATATAAATCAAGGCGTAAAGCTTCATTTTTCTCTTTGACGGATAGGCAATAAGTCTCCCCTTTTCATCAAGAAAATTTTTCAGTATTTCTTTCATTTCAATATCTCCCTGAGCTTATCCTCGTTCTTTTCAAACCAACGAAGAAGCCGCGTCGAAAAAATCGCCTGACGAAGATAAATTTCACGGTTATCGGCGTCTGAGCAGTAGTACTGATTGTAATAGTCGCATACTGCAATCTGATAGTAAAAAATCGACAAGGCGTTTTCAAGGTCATAGTCGCTCAGCTGCGAAAAACGGCGGTAATTGTCAAAATAGTCTCTGAGCTTTTTAATATCAATTTCACCTCTTGCACATTCGGGGGCGGCATAAACGTATGAGCGCATAATTTCCCACACGACAGGGTGAACGCAGGCAGTCGTCCAGTCAATAACCGCCTTTATCCCGTCATCGCCACAGATGAGCTGACTTATAAAATAATCGCCGTGAGTTGCGCTGAGAGTGAGCTTATCTAAATCAAAGCTGTATTGGGGAAAGCGCTTCATAAGCTCAATTCTGTAAAGAAGGTCCTGCTCGGTTGCTGAGTCTTTGTTTTTCCTTGAGGTCTCAAGCGTATTTTCATAAGAGCGTAAAGCGTTTTCAGGCGTCATATATCTAAAAAAGTCCTCGCCGATTCCAACAGGAAGAAAATCAACTCCACGAAGCGCCGCGTGGATTTTTCCGAGCGTTCGTGCGGATTCGTCAAGAAGTGAGTCGGGCGCTGTGTTCCAGTCGTAGGTTTTTCCCTCGATAAATTCCTGAAGGTGAAATACTCTTTCGTTTTCGTCAAGGCTCAGAAAAGCTCCGCTTTTGTTTTTTATAAATTTGCAGACGCTTATGCCCTTACTCAAAAGAAGCTCGCACAGCTCAGGCTCAAGCTGGGGATTATTTATATCGCTTGGGGACGGAAATTTCAGAACGAATTTTCCCTCCTTACAGGTTACGAAAAAAGTATCGGAGCCTGCGCCGACGGAGGATTTTTCGATACTTAAAACGTCAAGGTCATATTGCTTTTTTAAGAGCATTTTCATAAGCTGTGTTTGCTCCGTTTCTTTATCTGTTGTCTTAGATTGATTTTTCATATATCATCAGGTTGTTATCAGGGCATATTTTTCCTGTGCAAATAAACCCGAGAGACTCCCAGAAGGGCTTACCCGTAACGGGGTCGGCGGTAAGGTAGAGCATTTCAATTCCGTCACTCCTGAACTCGTCCTCAAGATATAAAAACATCTCTTTTCCATAGCCGAGCCTTCTGAACTCAGGAAGCACGTAAAACTCTAAAATACGGCCGTAGCCGTCTTTTACGAAGCCCTTGTCTGCGGATTTATCAATATCACCGTAAAAAAATCCGATTACAGTTTTGCCGACAAGTGCGAATTTCAGATATATAGGTCTTGATTTATCAGACTGTTTTTCAACAATGCGGTACGTCCATTTTCTCAGAGCTTCAGAGTCGGTACATCTGTTCTGATGCTTGTCAAGCTCTCTTGCATACGCCTGCATAAGACGGTAAAGCTCATCCTTATCGCTTGACTTTATTTCTATAAATTTTAGTTTTTCCCTCATAAGCTTCACTCTAAAATCCTTGAGTCCATATTAAAGACAATTACCCACTCGCCGTCTCGTTTTTCCCAAGTCGAAGTAACGTGAAACGCACCTGCGAGGTCTTCGTTTTCGGGTGCATTTGCGGTTGTTTTTACAACGTAATGCACTTGTACGGTCTCATCCGTTTCAAGTACCGTCTCAAAGCCGCTTATCTCAAAATCGAAAATGCCAAAGTCGCTTATAAATTCAGCGTACTGTGCGCCTGTTGTGCGATAACTTGCGCACACCATCACGGCGTCGATGCCACAAGCTTCTTAAAAGCTGCCCTGTCACTGTCCCTTGCGGCTTTTTACATTTTATTTTCAAGCTCAAATCTCACAGCGTTTTCTATCTTCAAAGCACCGCTTTACACGTTGTTGTTTATTTTTTCCAATAAAAGGTATAGTGAGAATGTTGAGAAAAGCCAAAGCGTTTATAAAAATCAAGGTCTGAAATTACATACGCTGTTTTTGCTCCCATTTCATACGCACGCCTGAGCGCTTCGTTCAAAAGCGCGCCTGCAAGTCCCTTTCCACGATGCTCAGGTGCTGTGCAGACAGGCTCGACGTAAACGTAATCCGTCGCCTTGTCGTACCAAAGCCCACAGTAAGCGATAAATTCTGAGTCTTCGTTTTCTATTGCAATATGAAGTCGTGGATTAAGATTCGGTGCACTGAGCATACGCCTTTGCTTTCCAAGCGTATCCTCGTCCACAGGAGCCTCGCCGTCGTGGTCAAAGCCCTTCCACAGCATCTTATGGTGACGAAGCAGGTCGGCTTTTGGCTCAAGAGAAGAAAATTTAAGTGCGGCGTTTGCCCTTTTTTCAAAGTCAAACCCCTCAAGCGACAGCTCAAGCACTTTTTCCGTCTGCTCACACGGCGTAAAGCCACAGGACAAAAGAAAATCAGCGGTCTTTGCGTCGTTGCCGTTGACGGCAATGCCCAGACCGTTTTCGTCGGTAAAATTTTCAAGCATATAAGAGACAATCTCGCCCCTGAGCTGCTCGAAGCCGTCCTTTGCACAGAAAAAAGCCTCGCCAAGATAATGGTCGTAAATTGCCGCACCGACTACCTCGCCGCCATAGTACCAAAGCCCGATTTTATCGGAGATACTGCGGTCAAATTCAGGGTGAAAGTACATCCACTCCCATCTCGCCCAGTTCCAGTTTATGTGGCTTCGGCTTTTGTGAGATATGTCAATCAGAAAACGCCTTACCTCTTCGTATCTATAAATATCATAATTCAAAAATTTTGTGTCCATATATTTTCCTTTCATAAAAGCAAAGCCATTCAACCGCCTACCGTATTATAACACAACTTCTGATAGAAAACAATGTTTTATTTTACAATTCCCCCATATTTTTTCCTTTCATATTTTGTGAATTTGCTAAAATTGATTGGGCTGTGGATTCAATAATCAGAGTCGGGCGAGGTGATTTGAGCTTGTAGACGCCTGAAATTCATAAATCCGATCTGCCTTAAATCAGATAAGAAGGAGGAGACTTGCTGTTGCAATCAGAACAAGAAAGCCGCACGTCGTTACTGTTGATATTACTATCGTTTTATGATATAATAATTTTATATTTTTACTACGCATATCAATAATATCGTATCATTTTTTAAGTACAAAAAACAGGACAATAAACCGGATTTACCGATGCTATACTAATAAAAATATGTGGAGAAATCAAGCAAAAAAATAAAGCCCTCAAAAGAGAGCTTTAGTCACACACACTGTGCAGTCGGAAAACCGACGATTTGAATAAATTTTTATTTGAACTCGTAGTGTAATTTCATAGGGGGCTAAAACTTCTCACCGAACAAGGCATACAGAACATAGTTTGAGAGTAGTGTAATTTCATAGGGGGCTAAAACCTTCAGTTTGAAGAAAGCAAAAAGATAAAGGAATGGAAAACCCTTATGTTTAATTTCTACTGTTGTAGATGTTTCGGCACATTACAGGCAGCCAAAGGTAAACCCTTATGTTTAATTTCTACTGTTGTAAACAGGCACTCTTGCGAGTAGAGGAAACCTGAAAATTCCCGTATTTAATAAACATGAACTTCGTACTCATTCATTTCAAAAAACCGCCCCTGTCTTAATAGGTGCGGCTGATATATTTCGCTGATATCGGTTGCAAAAGCATAGTAAGGCGTTGAGGCGAGAAAAGCATAACAACAGGGCTGCCCTCTCGGTCAGCCCTGTTTCTGTTTTTAAGCTTTAATTTGTGCGCTATATTCTTTTCGTAAACGAGACGTGCTCTTTCAATTCGTAAAATCCGTTTTTTTGGTAGAATCTGTAAGCGGGGACGTTATTCTCCGTTTGCAAAAATATTCGTACCAAGCCAATTTCCTTTATTGCCTTTTCAATTTCCTTCAGGAAAAGAGTTCCGATACCGCTTCCCTGCTTATCCGTCCGAATGCACAGCTCGCTGATATAATACTCTGTTCCGGTGCACCAATGGCGGATATGTCCCATACAAACGCCAATCAATTTATCGTCCTCAAATAAACCGTACGTCAGCGAATTGCCTTGCCCCGCCAAATCGGACAAATATAAGTCAAGCTGTTCTTGATCTGACCAGTCGTCGTTCCAGGGTACAACCGTAAACACGCCCAAGTATAGCTCCTTTATGCTTTTTATTTCGTTCATTCCGATTCTCTTGAAATCGTATTTGTTCTTTTCCATATTCAATCTCCCGAAAGCTCTTATTTTCAAACCGATTATACCACAAAAAGAAAACAACCGCAATCCTCAGACTGCGGTTAATGGCGGAGACGGTGGGATTCGAACCCACGAGCGATTTTACTCGCCAAACGATTTCGAGCAGCTGTCACACAGGCTCTTTCTGTCCCTCACTATCCCTAATTTCCGCAAATTTTAGCCAATTAGTGACCGCTTTATTGCCCCTTCCGAGAAAAATGCACGGCTTTCTCAAGGCCAAAGGGACGAGCGGTCACTATTTTTGTTTGCTCAATGATTATTCTATTCCGCGATATCCATGCTTTTCGGCGTTTCCAAGTAAATACAAAAAAGCAAACGCCGGAATTCTGAGTAGAATCTTTCCGCTCGGTGTGTTGTGCACGCCAAAGTCTGTTGCCGTTTTGGTTACAACAATAGCTGCAGAGGCTTCCTCGCATAATTCAACGATAGCATCGTCGTCTGCGATCGGCGCACCTTCACGGTATTTCACTTCAATCA
>JAZNST010000084.1:0-33158 GCA_045591405.1 Ruminiclostridium sp. | reverse complement strand
AGTACAATATTCTGTACATATACACTCCCCCTCAGCGCTCGCCCCGATAGCGAAAACCGACAAAGCCATCGCCGAAGCCAAAAGCCCCGAAAGCGCTTTATTAAAGAGTTTTGTCTTCATAATTCCCTCCAAATAACTATTAAAACTATTAATGTGAAAAGTTTATTCCCAGATACTTAAACTGATTAATTTTACCATGTTTTCCGCCCTTTTTCAAGAGGGAAATTACATTTTTTCAGAAAAAATAGTCACAAATATGAAACGAACGGTTTGGTGAGGTTGTATAAAAATAAAAAACTGTGCGGTAAAAACCGCACATCTGTTTATATTTTTACTGCTCTACCTTCACTTCAGCGGCTTCCGAGCTTTTTCCGAGTAATTCAGGAAGCTCCATACCCGCTTGCTTGAATACCTCGTTGAGAGGAGGAACAGACTTCATAAGTCCGCTAATGAAGTTTGCTGTTGAAGACTTTCCGTCGGCGTTCGTGCCGCTGTCCCAAACAGTAACCTTATCAATCTTGATATTCTTGATAGCGTCAGTCTGAATACGCATAAGCTCTTCAAGCTTGTCGGCAACGATAAGCTTAACTGCGTTGTCAGAGTCGCCTCCTGCCGCAGTAACAAGCTCTCTCATACCTTCTGCTTGCTTCATAAGGATTTCCTTGGCACCGTTTGCCTGTGCTTCCATCTTAGCAAAAATAGCGTCAGCTTCACCCTTTGCCCTACGGCGCATAACCTCAGCCTCAGCCTCAGCGGCAATCTCTGCCTGTTCCTTGGCAATCTGAGCCTTAACGATGATGTCAGCCTCCTGAGTTGCTCTTTCGAGCTGAGCACGGGTTTCTTCGGCGGATTTCTGAGCGATATACGCTTCTTCCTTTGCCTTTGCAGCCTGAACTGCTTCTGCGGCAGTAGCTGTCTTGAGGGCTTCGGCTTCTTTTTCTCTTCTATAAGCTTCTGACTGTGCAACCTCAACCTTGGCGTTGTTTTCACCCTGGATTGCGCTTGCGTCAGCGGCGGCAACTTCGATACGCTGTTCACGTCTTGCGTTTGCCTGACCGATTTCACCGTCTTTATTCTTTTCAGCAACGGATTTCTTAGCGTCGTTGATTGCCTTAGCGGCAGCTTCCTTACCAAGTGCCTCAATGTAGCCCGATTCGTCACGAATGTCGGTTACGTTTACGTTGATGAGGCGAAGACCGATTTTACGAAGCTCGATTTCTACGTTATTTGAAACGGCGATAAGGAACTTGTCACGGTCTGCGTTGATTTCTTCGATATCCATTGTTGCAATAACCAGACGAAGCTGACCGAAGATAATATCCTTGGCAAGCTCTTGCACCTGATTCATCTTGAGTCCGAGAAGTCTTTCAGCGGCATTTTGCATAACGCCTGCTTCGGTTGAAATACCAACGGTAAAGGTTGAAGGTACGTCAACACGAATGTGCTGTTTTGAAAGGGCGTTTCTCAGGTCAACGTTGATTGAGATAGGGGTAAGATCCATGTACTGATACGACTGGATAATCGGCACGATGAATGCCGCACCGCCGTGAATACAGCGAGCGCTTCTTGTCTGACCGTTCTTCTCGTTACCTACCTTACCGTAAATTACGAGAATTTTGTCAGAGGGGCATTTGCGGTATCTTGAAAGAATACCTGCAAACAGCGCAAACAGAATGATTACGCCTACTACGATTGCGATAATTACTACTTTGTCCATTTTTATTTCCTCCGTTTTTATATAAGCTTATTCAGCTATTTCAACAACAAGAACATTCTCAGCGAGAATATCGGTTACTCTTACTCTCGTGTTACTTGAGAGAGCCTCCCCGTCGGTCACAGCGTCAAATTCCATAAAGCGTTCGCCTACGGAAATTGTGATTTTTCCCGTTCCCTTCTGCTGTGCGGGAATTGGAATATAAACGCTTCCGATTTCGCCGATTGCATTTTTCATATTAAAATTACCGTTCTGAGCAAGCCGTCCCGAAAGCTGAATTATTTTTGCAACTCCGAGCATCGCCGCAAAGCCGAGAACAAGGCTTATAGCGATAGAAAGCGCAATGTGAAGTCCGCTTCCGAGGCAGATTATTCCACTCCAGCCGAAAACGCACAGGAAAGCGACAACGCCTTGAACCGTAAAGAGCCTCATCGAAGCAAAATCTGCGGGATTTCCTCCGTCGCCTGTTGCGTCTGGGACGTCGGTAGCGTCCATTGCGTCCATTGCGTCCATTCCGTCAGGGGCGTCCAGACCGTCGATTCCTGAGGTGTCGGAGAAGCTTACGCCCTCTCCTCCTTGACCGAAGCCTATACAAATCATTATCGTCTGGATAATAAGAACGAGCGTAGCAGGAATCGCTATGCAATACATTATCTGTTCGGCAAGCTCAAGTGCGCTCCACCATTGATTAAACCAATCCATATACCCACTCCCTTTGTCTGTGCTCTGTAAATATCATTTACATATATTATAGCATTTTCGTACTGATTGTCAAGTAGTTGAAAACAAAAACTTTTATTTTGTCAATATTGATAAAACGGTATCTTTTCTTTGTGCAAAACGATAAATTTGAAAAAAACCCTTGCATTTTCGTAAAGAAAGAGGTAATATATATGTAAATTAGGTTTACCAAAAGGCGAGGTGACACTATGAATCAGATTGAGCTGGGAAAAAGAATAAAAGAAGCAAGAATTTCAAAAAAGATGACGCAATCCGAGGTTGTGGGCGATTATATAACGAGAAATATGCTCAGCCAGATAGAAAGCGGTGTTGCTTGCCCATCGGTGAAAACGCTTCAATATCTTGCCAAGGTTCTTGACTTGCCGTCGATTCTTCTTTTTACTAATGATGAGACGGCGCCGTTACCTGCTGATAATAAGGCAACAAGCACTTTTTTGGAAGCAAAGGCACGCTGTAAGGCCAAGGATTACGCAAAAGCAATAGAAATGCTTTTGCCGCTGTCGGACGAAACCTCCGATTTTTTTGACGAATCGGCGGCGCTTATTGCAATGTGCAGTCTTGAGCTTGCACGTTCAGAAAAGGCTAAGGGAAATATAAAATCCGCGCTTCAGCTTGCGGCTCAGGCTGAAAAATATGCTGATATAGGGATTTATTCACGAAGAGAAATAAAAACCTCCTCACTGATCCTTGCCGACGAGCTGTCTGAGCTTCTTGGAAAATAAAAAAATACAGCGTCCGTGTTAAAACGAACGCTGTTTTTATTTACTTCATCTTGAATGACTGACAGTCTGTGCAGGCTCTCTTTGTGGGGTTTGCCTCATGCGTTCCGATTTTGATTTTCTCAAGACTGCAATAGTCGCCGCAGCAGCAATGGTAAGCACAGTTTGTGATTGCACATTCAATAGCCTTATTAGCGTTTTCAGTTCCCATAATAACATTCCTTTCAGAATAAAAAATGAAGCAGGAAAGCTCCTGCCTCATTATTTTCGTCAGATTATCGGGATTTATTACTGTGATTATTTTACAGCAATGTCAATTATCTCCTCAAGCGTTTCAACTATAAAATCAGCGCGCTGAGCTTCCATTTCTTCCCTACTTCCAAAGCCACAAAGAACGCCTGCTGATTTTACTCCGCAGATTTTTGCGCCCTCAATGTCAAATTTAGTGTCACCGACCATAAGAACGGACGAAGGCTCGGTTACCCCAAGCTCGTCAAGAGCGTATCTTATCACGTCGGGCTTATGGGTTTTCTTACCTTCAAAATCCGCCCCTGAGATAAAATCAAAATAGCCTCTGAGCCCAAGATGCTCTATTATTTTCGTTGCAAAAAGCTCAGGCTTCGACGTTGCAAGGGCAATAATCAGACCTTTCTCCTTGAGCGCCTTGAGCGTTTTTTCTGCGCCCTCGATAAGCTCGCATTCCTTCCAGCCTATTTCCCTGTATCTTACCCTGTACGTTGCGACAGCCTCAACCGCCTGCTCCTCGGTAAACCCTGCGAAAGCCGCAAATTGCTCCTTCAAGGGGGGACCGATAAAGCATCGGAGCTTATTTCTGTCGCTTATATTTATCCCAAAATGCTCAAGCGCAAACTGAACCGATTTGGTAATTCCCTCAAACGAATCCGTAAGGGTTCCGTCAAGGTCAAAAAACACGTAACGAAACGCCATTATTTCTTCCTCTTTTTGCCTTTTTGAAGAGCCTTTTTGTCCTCGTACTTGAAGGTTCCGCCGAGAATTGACGGCGAAGCCTCGTATTTCTTCTTTTCGTTTGAGTTGAGCATAGCCGTAATTTTGTCCCAGTTTGCAATAACCGCAAGGGCAATAGTAAGCAGAGTCACAAATATTATAGGCATATAAAGTGCCGCAGGGCTTTTGTCGGTATGGCCCTGATAAAGCTGTTCAAACGTTCCGTAAATCACAAACGAAACAACCATTCCAACCGAGTGAAAAACAGCCGCCGTCTTATAAAGATTCAGCATTATGAGAACCGTTCCTGCTATGTAACAAACGATTGAGTTTATCAACCACACGATAATAATATAATGCTGAGCGATTTCGGGATTTACAATATCGCCGAACTTGATTGAAAGCGGAGCAAATATACCGAATATTATGCCCCAGATTGAAGTCATAATGAGAATTATAACTTTAAGTACTATTTTTGCAACCTTCATAGCTTTTTCCTTTACATTGAATCTTCGATTAATCATAGCATAATTTTGAAGAAAAGGCAAGTGGAGTTTATAAAAACTTCCTATTATAAGACCGTCTTTTCTGCAAATATTAAACCTGCAGCAATCAAAAAGCTGTAATTGATAAACGAGGAAGAAACAATGAAGAAAACCGCAACAACACTCTATCTTTCATTAATTTCCGCTATTGCCCTGCTCTTTACGCAGATTGCATACTATAATATAACCCTCCCCGACACATTTTATAAAACAAGCAACGAAAGCTTTTCGTACTGTGGGAGCTTTGGGATAAGCTCAGCCGCCGAAAAAAGCAACGACAGCAAAACCACGCTAATGCTCTACGGTCTGATTCCGATAAAGCAAGTGAACGTAAAAAATGTACAAGCGCCTATGCTTATTCCGTCAGGTGAAGCGTTCGGGCTTAAAATGCTTACAGAGGGGGTAATCGTAACGGATTTCGGTACTGTCAAAAGCAGTAGCGGAAGCTTCTCCCCCGCACAACGAGCAGGAGTCAGGACGGGAGACGTTATCATAAGCGCAAACGGGCGGCAGATTCGATCATCAAACGACCTCTCAGCCGCTATCGCCTTATCGCCCGAAAAGGTAAAGCTTGAGCTTGAAAGAAACAACAAACGCATAACGCTTGATATAAAAGCAGAAAAATCTCTTGAAGACGGAAGCTATAAGCTTGGTCTTTGGACAAGGGACAGCTGTGCAGGTATAGGAACGCTTACCTTTATCGACGCGCAGAACGGAACCTTCGGAGGTCTTGGTCACGGAGTCTGCGACTCACTTACAGGTCAGCTTCTGCCTCTTTCAAGCGGCAGTATTGTGCCCGTTGCTATAAACGACGTGAGAAAAAGCGCCGACGGAATCCCGGGCGAGCTTTGCGGAAGCTTTATTTCGGGTAAATCAAGCGGCAGAATAATTTCAAACAACACCTGCGGGATTTTTGGAGTCTTCACTACCGATTCAGAAAAAGAAGCAATCCCAATGGGATTTAGACAGGAGGCTTCTGTCGGAACGGCGAAAATCCTTTGCACAACCGACGAAAACGGTGTACAGGAATATGAAATCATCATCGAAAAAATCAATACCGACAGCAACGACTGCGAACGAAATATGACTATAAGAATAACTGACGAAAGACTTCTGAAAAAGACAGGAGGAATCGTTCAGGGAATGAGTGGCAGTCCCATAATCCAGAACGGAAAGCTTATCGGAGCTGTAACTCACGTCTTTGTAAACGACGTAACACGAGGATACGCCATCTTTGCTGAAAATATGTATATGGTTTCATCAGAGCTTACAATAAACGAAGCGGCGGCGTAGCCTCTTAAAATGAAAACACCACTGTATCATATAGATATAGCGGTGTTTTTACTTATTCAAGTTTTATCGTGATTTTAAGCACATTTTTATTATCTTCATAAACGTATTCCATATTTTCAGCCATTTTTCTTACAATGAATATGCCGAGTCCGCCGATGCTTCTTTCCTGCGCTGAGAGGGTAATATCAGGCTCTTGCGCCATTAAAGGATTATAGGGTACTCCGTCGTCGGCAAAGGTAAGATAGAGTCTTGAGTTCTCTATGCAGTAAGAAACGGACGCTGTCGTTGCGTTACTGTAACTGAAAATATTGGTATATATCTCATCGAATATAATATTTATTTTGTTCGCGATTTTGGGCAAAAGCTCAAGTCTTGTTGCGATAGCCTGTGCAAAATCATCAACAGCCTGTCTGGATTCTTCTCTCAGAAGAAGCGAGATTTCATTCTCCCCAACCACACAATCAAAGGTCAGACTGAGCATTGTAATATCGTCAAACTGAGGCGCTTCTCCGACAAAGGTGCTGACATTTTCTTCAATGCGCTTACAAAGTTCTTCGGGAGAAACCTTTCCAAGACCGTTCACAAAATCAAGGAGCCTCGCCTCGCCGTAAAGCTCGGTGTTGCCATTAGTTGCCTCGGTAACGCCGTCGGTATAGAGAAAAATTCTGTCTCCGGGTGCGAGCTGCAATTCATTTTTACGGTACTTGATTCCCTCCATACCCGCAAGCACGAGTCCCGACCTTGCCTTTAGATATTCAAAGCTTCCGCCCGATTCAGCGATAAGAGGAGGGTTGTGTCCTGCGTTTACGAATTTCAGTATGCCGCTTGAAAGGTCAAGAATACCGAGCCACGCCGTCACGAACATTCCTGCGTCGTTGTTTTCACAAAGTCTGTTGTTGGCTTCGGTAAACACTTCGTCAGGCTCAAGTCCGCTTTGTGCAAGGTCTTTTATAGTTGTCTTAGCTTTCATCATAAACATAGCAGCAGGGATTCCCTTTCCCGATACGTCTGCAACCAGAAAAGCTACCTTATGGTCGTCAAGCATATAAAAATCGTAAAAGTCGCCTCCGACCTCCTTTGCCGTAGCCATTTTCGCAAACAGCTCAAATTCACAGCGTTCGGGAAAAACAGTCGGTAAGGACGAATACTGTATAAGCTGTGCAAATTCAAGCTCCTTGTCTATTCTTGCAGCAGCCTCGGCTATATATTTTTTGAGCGTTGTGACGGTTGAGTTTATATCGTCGGATAAGGACGCGAACTCTTCGTTTGAACGAACCTCTACTGTTACGTTGAGATTTCCGTCCGTAATCTGAGCAAGCGTTGTGTTGATTTTACGAATGTTGTCGATGATGATTTTCTTGATAAGAAAATATATCAGCACGAATAGTGCCGCAAAGATTACAATTTGCGTAAAGATATTTACGTATACCGAAAGCGACATCATAAAGAGCGCTTCGTCAACAGGCATAAGCCCGATAATATAATAGCCCTCGACAAAGTGATACTGACACAGATAAGAAACGTCTTTAAGCCTTACTTCAAAGGCGTTATCCGAGGTCACCGCGCTCAAATCAGCGTCAAAGCCAATTTGCTCAAGCTTTTGTCCGTAGTATTCGCTGTTCTCGGTCACGACGGTTAAATTCTCATCGCACACCATAACGAAGCCTTTATTTCCTATATGGCGATGTCTTGCGACCTTACTTGCAAAGGAATGAACGTCCTCGCCGAACTGACTTGCATCATAGCCAACCTGGAGAAAGCCTCCGTCGGGAAGTGTTATTGCTCCGTATTTTCGGTAGGTCTTGTTATCATACGAGGTCGGGCGGTAATCCTGAATAAACTCGTGCTTTTCGCCCTCAAGAAGCACAAGAAATTCCGCCGACTGAGCGCCGCTTGACATATCGTATCCGATATACGGCTTGTTGTTTGAGGAGACGATTATGCCGTTTGTATCAATAATGTTGACTTCGATGACGTTATACTCGCTTGCAAGAGTATCAACGTCCTTTCCGTCAAGATATTCTCTTTTTATATCCGTTACTTTATTGAGGAGATTTTCGTCTGACTCGTCGTTAATGTTCTGATAAATGTCTTCAAGGCTCGTGTCAATAACGGAGCCCGTCTGCGTCTGACTCATTCTCGACTGAAGCACGGCGGTAAATACGCTTGTTGCAACAAACGCAACCACTATGCAGACAAAAAGCCAGAACTGAAAGGTCTGTGAAATCTGCTTTTGCGCTCCTGATTTTCTACGCTTTTCTCCGCTGATAAGAGAAATTGCGACAAACGCCGTTCCAACCGCAATCACGTTGCCCGAAACCATAGGAATGGTACAGGTTTTTACGAAGTTGAAGGCAGTTGCAACGTCGTTCATATTGGTAAAGAAAATCATAAGCATGTGGATAATTTCACATATCGTCGCAATGCCTATGGCGTAAATCAACGTGGGCTTTTTGTTGTCAAACATATACCTTCTCAGCGCCGCCGCAATGAAGCCTGCAAGCATTGTAGACAGCGAGCACGCCAACTGAGTATATTCCCCCGCAATCCCCATAAAAACGGCAACGAAGCGGAAAACTCCGCCTATAAGCCCTGCGATGATTCCCGAAGGGCCGCCAAACAGAAGCCCCGCACAAAGCGGTGCGGCGTCTCTTACGTTGACAATGGCGCCGCCCATATCCACTCCGCCCAAGGGAGTAGACGAATATATTGCAATAAGCCCGAACAAAACGCCGTAAAGAGTCTGCTTTGCCATATATGGCATTTTCTTCAAGGCAGTCCGCTTTTCCAATATATAAAGGAGCGTTGCAAGCGCCGCATTACATAAAGCGGTAACAAGAAGCTTTATTGCCATAAAACCAACTCCCGATTATTCGATAGTGAGAATTTCAAGAAAGCCTGTGATTTCAAATATTTCCTTTACGCTTTCGTTCACGCCGACAAGCTTCATAGAGCCGTTGTTGCTCATAAGCTTCTGAGCCTTCAGAACGACTCTGAGACCTGCTGAAGAAATGTAGGCAAGCTCAGTCATATCAAGCGTAAGGTCCTTGCAGTCGTCCGTGAGCTTTTCAATCTCACTTTCAAGCTCAGGGGCAGTCTGTGTGTCAAGTCTTCCGCTTATTACAAGCGTTATCTTTTCGTTTTCGATTTTCTTTTCAATAGCCATAATTCAATTCTCCTTCTTAAAGTTGATTATAAGATTGTTAAGCCCGATACTGCGCCTGTATTCAAAATTATCCGCAAGAGCATTTATGAGCTTTATTCCGTATTTGTCCTTCGAATTTTCGCTAAGGTGTGCAAGAGGGTTAAAAGCCGCACCGTTATCCCGTATTCTCACGATAACAAACGACGGCTTATCTATAACCGTAAGATCAAGCCAACGCTTTTCGCCTGACTTAAAGGCGTGCTTTATGACGTTTCCTGCCATTTCCTCAATACAAAGAGAAAGGGAATTCAGCGTTTTTTCGTCTATGTCACGATTCTGACCGAACTTATATATTCCCGATGAAATCGTCATAACCTCGTCCATATTGTTACCGATGGAAAGCTCAAGTCTTTCAGAGGGACTTCCGCCGAAGTCTTCGGGAAGCATCATAACAGACGAGAGTGAAATGCTCCTGTGCTTTACAAAGACGCAGACAAGAACAGTAACAAGCGTAAGAACTTCACCGATAAGGAACGCCGCCCAGACGCCGTTTGCACCGAACGGCTGAATAAGGATAAACGCAAATACAACCGTATAAACAAGCGACTGCAATATACAAATCATTGTCGCCATACCGACCTTTTTCGTACATTGGTAATAGCTCATCAGCACGTTATTGACAAGGAAAAACGGCATTCCGACCGCAAAGAAGCGAATCGCCATATCAGACATTTCCATAATCTCACCGTCAGTAACGCCAAGCAAGCCTGAGAAGAACGATGGGAAAATAAACAGCACAACCGCAAGAACAGCTATGATGGAAAGTCCGAATTTAAGGGTTGTTTTAAGCGTTCCCTTTATCGCCGACCTGTCCTGCTCGCCAAAGAACATACCGATTGTAGGCGTAATCGCCTGACCGATACCTATAACGATAGCGCCAAGGAAATTATTCGCTTGAGTTCTTATGTTAAGGGCAGTTACCGCCGCCACTGACACATAGGCAATCATCATATTGTTGAGAAGCATTACCTTTATCGTGTCGCTGATACGGTTTATTGCAGTAGGCAATCCTGTTACTACCGTCTGAGAAAGCTCCTTGAAAAGCTTTAGGGGCTTTATGAATTTAAGCGTGGAGCTTTTCTTCAAAAAATGAGTAAACGCAACCATTACCGCAAGACAGTAGCTGATTGTCGTAGCAAGAGCCATTCCGAACATTCCCTGGTTCAAAACGTAAACCATAAGTAAGTCTAATGCGATGTTTGCAACAGACATTACGGCAATACACACCAAGGGAAGCTTTGGCGAACCGTCAATTCTTATAAAGCTCATCATTGCACTGAGCATAATCGTTGGAATTGCACCGAGGAAATAGCCGAAAAGATAATCAGAGGCAGGCTTCAAAAGAGCGTCCTTTGCACCGAGAAAAGTGGCAATCTGAGGCGCAAATAACATTCCAAGAACCATAAGAAGTCCGCCTGTCACAAGAACGAACAGCGTATTTGTTGTAAAAATAAGGTTCATCTTGTTGTTATCGCCTCGTCCGAGGGCTTGTGCCGCTCTTGCACCGCCGCCGCCCGAACAGATATTACCGATAGCAGAAAAAACAAGACTCACCGGACCTACGATTCCCATAGCGCCAAGTGCAACAGGGCCTAGGGACTGTCCGACGATAATGTTATCAATAAGCATGCCTACCGTTGCGGTAAGAGAGCTTAAAATTGACACCAAAACAAAGGACAGATAGGTTTTTCTGACTATGTAATCATTTTTCATATAAGGCCTCCGGCGTTCTTCATAGCCGCAGTCATCGCCCCCATAACGTCATCGCAGGAAATAATATATGAAAAGAATTGCTTGATTTTTTCTGTGTTGTCTACCACGCCGATATTGTCTATTTCGCACAGCGACATATACGTTACTGCGGTTCTGTATGTAATAAACAGCTCAAGATTATCCCAGAAATGCTCGTCGCATTTTTTATTTAACTCGTATCCTATTCTGAAATAGTGGAGAATATCGTCGTTCATTACCTGACGCAAATCCTTTCCTGCGCCATAGCCGTGAAGGAAGCACGCCTGAACGAAGCTTGCAACGTCATAAAGATAGTCAGCGTATGCACAGCCGTCGAAGTCAAATACCCAGATATTGTTTTCTTCAACGAAAAAGTTGTTCATATGGAAGTCGCCGTGACAGATTCCGTATTTTCCTATATCCTGAGGAATAGCGTTGACCTGAGCTTCGATTGCGTCTATTCTTTTCATAACCTCAGGAGGAATTTTATCAGAAACACGCTCCTTCAGCGCTGTAAAATCCTCTGCCTTTGTTTTACGCTTGAACTTGATTCCAAGCTCTCTTTCGTCTGTGCTGATGTGGTGAATCGTTCCAAGAAGATCTCCCACGCAAATAAAGAACATCGGGTTTATATCCGTCGTGGTCTTGATTACGCCTCTTGCCGTACGGAACATACTCGCACGATACGTACGACCGTCAATTTCAAATTCCTCAAGGATATTTCCCTTTTTCGAGACGTTAGGCTCACAAACGGTCTGCTTGAACTGCTTGAGGTCGTCAAGCCACATAAGCTCACTCATAATTTCGCTTCTTGTTTTTTTCGGAGTAGCGCTGACTCTTATCATAAAAGGCTCACCGGGAAAAATAAAAGCGTAATTCTGCGTAGAGAAATAACATTTTGCATTATTAATGTCTACATCATATCTTTCTTTAAGAATTGCTCTAAGACTTTGTTTAAGTTCGTCGTTCATAAAGTTCCTCCTTCAATGTACGGCAATGGATCAGAAGAATAACGCTCTCCCTCCCCACAGTCTATGTGAACATTATAACACAAAAAAGAGAATTTGTAACGATTATCTGAAAAAAAGATGTAATTTTTAAGAAACGACCGCAAATTCACAGCACAAACACAAGAAATCACAGTACGGGCTGTGTTGTAAGCACAGATAATACGTAAGCAGGTCTTAGAGCAAATAATCTTTATGAGAGCTGTTCGTCTTTACTCCATTTTTCCTCAATTATTTCCAATATTCGACATATTTCTCCTTTTTTCGCCATTGAATTGAACGCTGAATTTTTCCAAAACATCTCACAAAAGGTCGATGAATAAAGGGGTAACGATAAATTTTTGAGTTTTCTTGTATTTTCGAAAAATTTTTGTGATTTGCTCTTGAAATTTTAATTTTTTAGTGTTAATATGTAGAAGTAGCAAATATGACAGGAGAGTGAAAAAAATGCAATCACCAAAAATTATCATCGCTATCGAAAAGCCCGAACAAGCAGTTTCACTTGCAAGCAATCTTAAATCTAAGGGTGCATTTGCAATAACCAGGAGAAATGAACCGCAGATAATCGTAAACTCCGTAAGAGACGAGCGACCGGATATTCTGATAGCGGAAACAAGCGCAGCAGGCGTTCCTATAACCGAAACCATCAGTCAAATCAAGAAAAACGGCGGACAACTCCCATCAATCATAGTAATTTCGTCGGGCGGCGACTCCTCGATCTGTATGGAAGCTCTCAATCAAGGCGCTAAATGCGTTCTTGAACGCCCTTTCACCGAACAGCAGTTATTCGACAAAATTTGCGAGGACGGCAGCTGCGAAATTACACTTAAAAACGATAACCCCAAGGACGAAAAGAAAAACGAAGCAATAAACCTTGAATGTATGATTACAGACGTAATTCATCAGATTGGAATCCCTGCACATATAAAAGGTTATCATTATCTCAGATACGCAATCATCCTCTCAGTAAACGACACGGAAATGACCAACAGCATAACTAAGATGCTTTATCCTGCTGTTGCAACCGAATACAAAACAACGTCGTCAAGGGTTGAAAGAGCTATCCGTCACGCAATTGAGCTTGCTTGGGACAGAGGGGACGTAGAAATACTCAACGGAATTTTCGGCTACACAATCAGAAACACAAGAGGAAAACCAACCAACTCGGAATTTATCGCTCTTATTTCAGATAAACTGAGACTCAGAATCAAATCGGGAGAAAGCTCGAAAATTTCTATATTCTAAAGCGTTCATTGACAACCGTCAGCGGTTATGTTATCATTAATCAAAAGATTTTTGAGAGGTAACAATGAGACGCTGTATAATTCTTGGCGCAGGCGACTATTACGGAGAAGAAATCAAAATCGCTCAGGGGGATTTTGTGATTGCAGCCGACGGCGGCTATAACGTAGCGGTGAAAAATAAAATAACCCCCGACTTATTTGTGGGGGATTTTGATTCGTGCAACATACAGGTTGACGCTAAGGAAAAGCTGGTGCTTCCTGTCGTAAAAAACGATACGGATACCCTTGCCGCAATAAGAGCAGGGCTTGAACGAGGCTTTGCCGAATTTCACATCTACGGCGGCACAGGCGGACGAATAGACCACACCCTTTCGAATATTCAGTCGCTGATTTTTCTTTCGAAAAACGGTGCAATAGGCTTTCTGCACGCCAACGGTCAGGTTGTGACCTCAATTACCGACAGCTCGCTTGAGATTGCTCCTATGGAATCGGGCTACGTTTCTGTCTTTTCTGACGCAACGGCGACAGGCGTTTTTGAATCGGGAATGAAATATTCGCTCGAAGACGGCGATCTGACGAGCGATTTTCCTATCGGCACAAGTAACGAGCTTTGCGGAAATACAGCGCGTATTTCAGTAAAAAAAGGAACGCTTATAATTACCCTCCCCGAAGAAGCGGAGGTAAATTATGGCTGAAGCGTACATATTCGACCTTGACGGAACGCTCCTTGACTCTATGTCGATGTGGGAGGAGATTGATGAAAAATTCCTCTCAAAAAGAGGCTTTGAGGTTCCCGACGATTATTGTGGTGCAATCGCCGCTATGGGCTTTGCTGAATGTGCTCAATATACTAAAGAGCGCTTTGGGCTGAGCGAAAGCTGTGACGAAATCATGAGCGAGTGGAACGCTATGGCGTGTGATGAATATAAGAGCAACATAATGCTCAAGCCTCACGCACGGGAGCTTTTGAAAAAGCTTAAAGCTCAGGGGGCGAGACTTGGGGTTGCCTCCACGAATCACAGGCATATTTTTCTTCCAACGCTTGAAAGAACGAAAATTCTTGAATTTTTTGAGTCGGACGCAATCATCAGCATCGACGACGTAACGACAGGAAAATCAAGCCTCGAAATCTATCTTAAATGCGCTCAGAGGCTTGGTGCAACGCCAAAGGAATGTGTGGTGCTTGAAGACACTGTTCAGGGAATCAGAACCGC
Source organism: Ruminiclostridium sp. (assembly GCA_045591405.1). Taxonomy (GTDB): domain Bacteria; phylum Bacillota; class Clostridia; order Oscillospirales; family Ruminococcaceae; genus Ruminiclostridium_E. Next base: position 18,779 of record JAZNST010000084.1, on the reverse strand, counting down.
CCTTTTGGCAGGCTTCAGAGTTATAGGCGTGCTTGATGAGCATTGGGCGGACTTTCACGAAGAAATCTCGAAGCTCTGTGAAAAAGCGGTCTCGGACTTGAGCGAGCTATTATAAAAACATAACGAAAGGCTGTGTGGATAATCTACACAGCCTTTACTAATATTAAAATTTATAACGCAATTTCAACGCATTTACTAACAAATTGCGTAACTTCGTGCTTTTGATAGCTTTTGCAGGGAATAGCGGCGCAATAGCCGAGCGAGCTTATAAGAATGGTTGCCGTTGGCTTTATAAGATACATTACGAGGAAAACGGCGGAGCCTGCAAATAACAAAACACAGATTACAACGAGCACAGAAACGCCTGCGGCGTTTGAAGGCGAGCTGTCCTTGCTCGCCAAAGCCTTATCGACAGCTTTAGAAACAGCGGAAAAAATATCGTCTGAGGTTCTGCTGTTGCCCACAATTTCGTTAAAAGCCGAATACCCCACAATCGAGGCAAGCTCGTTTACAGCCGCCTCGTCGTTGTTGATGATTCCGTTTGTCCAGTACTGTATATTTTCAAGGGTGTTTATTGTCTTTGATACCGTTTTTCCGGCATTGGAAACAGCGCTTGCCAACCAGATAAGAAAAGGAATCAGACAAAAAAGAATAAGACACGCTACAAGACTGCGCTTTGAGCGCACGTATTTTTTCTCCGCTGAAATTATATCCTTCGTTTTTATCGAAACTGCGCTGTTTTTATTATAGGTGTAGCCGTTGACTATACTTTTATGAGGACCGTTTATTATAAGATAATCCTTCGTCAGAGTCAACGTCGGCGAATCACCATTACCCTTCAGCTGATAAAGCGTACTCATTTTGAAAGAATGCTTTCCTTTGCCGTTTGATATTCTTCTTCTGTAATAAGACCGTCCTTGAAAAGCTCAGCGTACTTTTTAAGCTCGTCAGCGCTTGAAACGGGTGCAGATGCAGGTGCGGGTGCAGCCTGCTGAGTCACAGCTGAAGCCATAGCCTCTTTTATAGCGTTGGCAGAAGCCTGTTCAGCTTCTTCAATAGCCCTATCCTTTGCGATTCTGAGCTGTCTTTGGAAGTTATCGACCTCGCTGTATGGGAACCATCTTACGTTAAAGGCAATACAGCCGCCTGCAAATTCTATTGTAATAAGTGTTATTCTTGTGACAAAGAATAAAATAGTGAACAACACTGCAAACATTACTCCAAAAGTGATAATTACGCCGCCGAGCGTGCCTAAGCCGTTAGAAATACGATAACCGTAGCCACTGGAGCTTCTATCGCCCGACGCTATACAAATGCCTATAATTATAAACAGTAAACCAAGTAAAATAGCAAGAGCTATGAAGCCCGGCTTTGTGAAGGTTCTCTGCCCTGTGCCTGTTACATCCTTGAGGTCAACCGTCTTTGCTTCTCTCATTTTTTGAGGACGACCGTTCTGAATCCAATATGTATTGCCCTTGAAGTAAACGCGCTTGTCGCTTACAACGGAAAAGCCGTTAAATAAACCGCCTGTGCTCAAAAAGTTCTGAGCATAGCTGTTACCGAGAACGCAAACGAGCTTCTCCTTTGGGTTCATAAAGAAATTTTTGAAGCGCTGATCCTGAGAATTTGATGAAGGCGCTGCAGATGAAACCGATGCTGCAGATGAGCAAGACGGACATACTCCGTCAACAAGCTTCTGACCGCACTTGTTGCAAAAACTTAATTCTACCATTTTTCTTCCTCTTTTCAATAATAGTGATTGTTGATGGCTTATTTTTCAAAAGAAATCATCCTTTTGTATTTTAGCGGATTTTCCGCTATAAGTCAAGTATTTTATATCCCCATATTATAATAAAATTGGTGATTAAAATGCGAATTTACAAACGTATAAGAAATTTAAGAGAAGACTCCGACCTCAAACAGCGAGAGCTGGCTGTAATTCTGAACTGCAGTCAGAGAGTTTACAGTAATTACGAGCGAGGAGAGCTTGACATTCCCACGGAAGTGCTCATAAAGCTCGCTGAGTATTATCAGACAAGCACTGATTATATCCTTGGGCTTACCGATGTCAAGGAGTCTTATCCAAAAACGAAAAAATAAAAAAAGCCTCCAAAGCAGAAAAAATCCCGAACAGCCTTAAAGCTATTCGGGATTGTTTTGGTGACCCGTACGGGAATCGAACCCATGTTTCCGCCGTGAAAGGGCGGTGTCTTAACCGCTTGACCAACGGGCCTTTATTATGGTAGCGGCAGTCGGACTTGAACCAACGACACCCTGGGTATGAACCAAGTGCTCTAGCCAGCTGAGCTATGCCGCCATTTTGTCGCCGTTTTGACGACTTGTTTATTTTATCATATCACACGCAATTTGTCAACATCTTTTTCAATATATTTTGAGTTTTTTGAAATATTTGTCAAGTTTACCAACAGGAAGCCCCATAACATTAAAAAAATCACCAATTATGCCCTTGACAAGCACAGCTCCCCTGCCCTGAATCCCATAGGCGCCCGCCTTGTCAAAAGGCTCGTTTGTAGCGATATAATCAGCAATTTCGGCATCTGACAGCGGGTAAAATTCAACTTCTGTTTTATCATAAAATGTGGTAATTTGCCCCTTGTGCATTATGCACACACCCGTGTAAACGCAATGGAATTTTCCCGAAAGCTTTTTGAGCATACGCTCTGCGTCAGCCTTATCAACAGGCTTTCCCATTATTTCTCCGTCGCTGTAAACGATCGTGTCCGAGCCGATCACTACTGCGTCTTCGTGATTTCGGGCGACATCCTGTGCCTTTTGAAGCGCAAGGCTCATTACGATCTGCTCAGGGGTTGAATCCTCAGGGACAACCTCCTCACAGCCCGACGGAATAATCTCAAAATCGCTTATAAGCTCGCTCAGGAGTTCCTTTCGTCTTGGTGAGCCGCTTGCAAGAATAATTCTCTTATTCACCGTATTTCTCCTTATAATTGGCTATACTCTGCTTTATAACTTCAACAGCCGCCTTTTGCCCCATAACCTCGTTAACGGCGGTATTTTTGTTTTCAAGCTGCTTATAAACCGTGAAGAAATGCTGCATTTCCTGAAAGATATGCTGAGGGAGAGCTTCGATGCTTCGGTAGGAGTTATAGGTCGGGTCTTCAAAGGGAATCGCAATAATTTTTTCGTCGTTTTTTCCGTTGTCAACCATTGTGATAACGCCTATCGGATAGCACTGAACCAGCACCATCGGCGCAATCGGCTCATTGCACAGAACGAGAACGTCAAGAGGGTCGCCGTCGTCTGCGAGAGTTTTTGGAATAAAGCCGTAATTTGCGGGATAGTGGGTAGAGGTATATAGTATTCTGTCAAGGATAAGGATTCCGCTTTCCTTGTCAAGCTCGTATTTGTTCTTACTTCCCTTGGAAATTTCAATTATTGATAAAAAATCCTGTGGTGTAATACGCTCAGGGTTAATATCATGCCACACGTTCATTGCTTTAACCTCTCTTTTTTTCTTTTCTCTATTTTACCACCTGACTTATCAAGTGTCAACTTACCTTGGAAGAATTTTCAGATTGCACAAAAAAACCCGAAGAAGAAATTTCCTCTTCGGGCATTTTTTTAATCCTTGATTCTTGGAATACGCTCCTTCATAACGGAGTGTTCCTCCTCCATTCGTCCGCAACGTGGGCAACGGTCGCCGATAATACCTGTATAACGGCAGACAGGATCACGGTCAACGGGGTGATTGATTGAGCCGTAGCCGATTCCGCTTTCCTTCATGCAACGGATAATCTGTTCAAAAGCCTCAATGTTCTGAAGCGGATCGCCGTCAAGCTCAACGTAGCTTATATGACCTGCATTTGTAAGAGCGTGATATGGCGCTTCGAGCTGAATTTTTCTGAATGCGCTTATATTGAAGTGAACAGGAATGTGGAAGCTGTTTGTGTAATAGTCTCTGTCGGTAATTCCCTTGATTTCTCCAAACTTTTTCTTGTCCTTACGGATAAACGTACCCGAAAGTCCTTCAGCGGGAGTTGCAAGCAGAGAGTAGTTCATTCCTGTCTTTTTGCTTTCCTCGTCCATTCTTGCTCTCATTCGGCTGACAATTCTCAAGCCAAGCTCCTGAGCCTCGTCGCTTTCGCCGTGATGCTTACCAATAAGGGATTTAAGACACTCTGCAAGCCCGATAAAGCCCATAGAAAGAGTACCGTGCTTGAGTATTTCACCTACGCTGTCGTTGGGGCCGAGCTTATCGCTGTCAATCCACACGCCCTGTCCCATAAGGAACGGATAGTTCTTGACCGTTTTCATTGCCTGAATATCGTAGCGGTGCTTGAGCTGATCGACCACAAGATTCATTTCGTCTTCAAGAAGCTCGAAGAATCTGACTACGTCGTGCCCTGCCTTTATGCCAAGGCGAGGGAGATTCACAGACGTGAAGCTGAGGTTTCCTCTGCCTGTTACGATTTCACGGGATTGGTCGTAGTTATTTCCGATAACTCTGGTACGACAGCCCATATATGCAATTTCTGTATTGTAATCGCCGGGCTTATAATACTGAAGGTTATAAGGAGCGTCAATGAACGAGAAGTTAGGGAATAAGCGCTTTGCACTCACTCTGCACGCAAGCTTGAAAAGCTCGTAGTTAGGATCCTCGCTATTGTAGTTTACGCCCTCCTTAACCTTGAAAATATGAATCGGGAAAATCGGTGTTTCGCCGTTTCCGAGACCTGCTTCTTCGGCAAGAAGTATATTCTTTATTACCATCTGACCTTCGGGAGAAACGTCAGTACCGTAGTTTATGGAGCTAAACGGAGTCTGAGCGCCCGCACGGGAGTTCATGGTATTAAGGTTATGAACAAGAGCCTCCATTGCCTGATATGTAGCTCTGTCGGTTTCTTTTACAGTGAGCTTTCTGCTGTATTCCTGAACATTATCGGCAAGCTTTTTGTCGCCAAGAATTTTTTCAAGCTCAACAATTTCCTTTTCAGCAAAGCCGTTTGAGTTTGCAAGCTGAGGTATAAGTCCCTCGGCGGCAAATGCGTCAAAATAAGCGTTTACCTTAGCTTCGATTCCGTCGAGGTCGTCGCTTACCGTATCAAAGCCGATACCTCTGATAATATTTTTTCTGTAAAGCTGAGCGTAGGTTTTCTTAACGCCCTCTGCCATTGCATAGTCAAAGTTCGGGATAGACTGACCGCCGTGCTGGTCGTTCTGGTTAGACTGAATAGCAATACAAGCAAGAGCAGAATAGCTTCCGATATTGTTTGGCTCACGAAGATAGCCGTGACCTGTTGAGAAGCCGCCCTTAAAGAGCTTTATAAGGTCAATCTGGCAACAGGTTGTAGTAAGCGTTAAAAAGTCAAGGTCGTGAATATGTATGTCGCCGTCGATATGCGCCTTCGAGTGCTCGGATTTAAGCACGTACATCTCGTTGAACTGTTTTGCGCCCTCAGAACCGTATTTGAGCATCGTACCCATCGCGGTATCTCCGTCGATATTGGCGTTTTCACGCTTTATATCGCAATCTCTGGCTGACTTAAAGGTAAGGTCCTCATAAATTTTCATAAGGCTCGTGTTCATTTCACGGGTTCTTGTTCTGTCAGCTCTATAAAGGATATAAGCCTTTGCGGTCTTTGCGTTACCGTTTTCGATCAGAACCTTTTCTACCGTATCCTGAACCTCTTCAACGGTAGGCACGTTTCCCTCGTTCTTCTTTTCGAGAAGCTCGCAGACTTTTTCCGCAAGCATGAGCGCACTTTCGTAATCGTGTCCTCCGACTGCCCTTGCAGCCTTATAGATAGCGTCAGCAATCTTATCAATACTGAATGAAACAAAGCGTCCGTCACGCTTCTGGATTTTCGTTATCATCTTTATCCTCCCGAACAAAAACACAATATATTGTGCAATTAAACAAGCACATATATATTATATTGTTTTTCGGGACGCTTGTCAAGGTTAAAATAACTAGCGTTGATACTAAAATTTTGGTAAGAATTACAAAATAAAAAGGAACGGCGATAAGTCACCGTTCCGAAATTTTATTAAGTGGTTGGCATTGCAACAACAAGTTTTTCGTAATAATCGTACACCAGAATAAACGAAAGAACAAGATTAAAAAGAATTGCAATAATCATATATACAGTTTTTGATTTCTTTTTCGGGAGCGCCATTGCACAGTAAAAGCCAATCCACGTGCAAGAAATCGCAAGAGCGATAAGGATAACAAGCGAAGCAAAATAAAAGTTATAATCAAGTCCCATCAAAAACGAAACTATAAAATAGCATACGCAGTTGACTCCGGGAACTACCATAATAGGAAGGGTTGCCCCTGCCCACACTCTTCTTTTGATACGCATGCACGCCAGCACGAAAAAGAAAAGCAATATTGTTATTACAAGACTTTGATAAACCATCGTTTCCTCCAGCAGAGAAATTATGAAAGCTTGCTGTCTGCCGCCTTCTTTGCCGCGTCGTTGTCAGCCGTTGCAAGAAGAACGACAAAGTTTTCACCGTCAGCTCCTCTTTTTACAGTATAAAGCTGAGCTGTGTCAAGCTTATACATTTCGTCGGGAGAATATGACTCAAAGGTTGAAATCTGACGGTCAAGATGCTTACGGGCAGCGTCCTTGACAGCTTCAAGGTCAGCCTCGTTCTTTACCTTTATAACGCAGATTTCATCGGGATAAACGCCCGAACCGCTTAAATAGAAGCAAGCTTCGGTTACCATAGACGGCTCAACCGACGTGTAATAATCCTTGAGATCGCTTGTCCCCTTTTCAACGGCAGAAGTAATTCCAACCGCAGAAATCACCTCGTCAGCTACTGCCTTTGCGCTTACGGGAGTAACTTCCTTTGCAGGCTCAGAGCCGCCTGAGCAAGCGGAAAAGAGCATTACAGGTAAAATCAAGAGAGATAAAAGTTTTTTCTTCATATACGTTTCCTTTCGTGCAAAAGCACTTTTTTATTCGCCCAGCGTTTCCTGTATGTAGGAAAGAACACGCTGATATGCTGTACCTAAGAAATGAAGTCCGTCCTGCTCAGCGTAAGCGTCGGAGAAATAACCCTCGCTGTCCTGAAGCAACGCACATATATCAATAACCTGGTATCCGCCCTCTTGTGCAATAGCCTTAATCTTATCGTTATAGTCGTTGACAAGGGCCATAGTCTCGTTTCCTTCTGCCTCGTGAGCCTTTGTAACAGGCGGAATCGTCATAAAGACAATATTCGTTGTCGGCGACGCAATCTCAATTTCAGCAATAAGATTAAGCATTGCATTTGCCATATAATCATTACCCATATAAGCAAGGCCGTTTGTTCCGAGCATAATATAAGTGTTTCTCGGTTGCATCCTGCTTATTCTTGAAACAAGAGTTTCGCCGTCAATATCAACCGTAAGCGCACTTTCGGGGTTCATTCCCACGAGTGCGTAAACATTTTCAACAGGAAGGTAGCCGTAAAGCGAATAACCTGTGCTTATCGAGTCGCCCACAAATAAGTCACGATCAAAATAGCTCAGATCATAAGACGACGGAGGAGTTGTTGTAGACTCGGTGCTTTCCTTGTCGGTTGTCACGTCGGGATCCTCAGTCGGAGCAGTTGTAGTAGCCTTGGTCATACTTACTGTCGTTGTGGTCGTAGCCTCGGTAGTGGTAACCTCTTCGGTCTGAGTGGTTGTGTCCTCGGTTTGTGCAGGCTCTTCGCCGTCCTTAAAATAAAGCATCGTGAGGATTATCATCATCACAACTATGCCCACAATCAATACAGCGATAGCGGCAATAGCTATGTTAAGCGTATTTTTCTTCTTTTTTGCTGCCATAATTTCTCCTTAAAAAATTTACTGAGATACATTATACAACATCTCACGACTTTTTTCAAGTGTTTTTGCAATTATAAGCGCTTAGCGGGCGCAGGTGAGCCTGTTATTTCTGTCAAGGAAAACCATAGCCGTTGAAATAGCATATTCAACAGCGGCACGAACAGCCTCGTCAATAGCGGGGCTGGTTCTTACAAAGCCGAAAATATGAGCAACTTCCTTTGAAACGTCGTCTCTTTCAACACTCACGGATGTTTCAACCACAGCTTTTACAGCGTTGGCGATTTCTTCTGTTGAAATATCGTCAAACGAACGCCTGTTTTCTTCGTCAACAGGAACTCTCACCGCCCTATATTCTTGTGGCTGTGTTTCTGACTTCCAGAAGAATAAGGCTCCATTTGACACCGTGCTTTTTTCACATACGTTCTGAAGAGCGTTATCAAAGGTAGCTTCGAATTTAGCCGTCGAGCGTGAAATATCCCACGCTGACATAATGCGCTTTTTGATAAGCTTTTTACTCACGGGGGCTTCTGTGGAAATAACCTTTCTTATCGTTTCACAGATAAGCGGCATTGTCTTTTCAGCGTAAAAGTCGTCGGCTGTACCGAGCGTTCCCGTGTTAAAAACCTCGTATTTTGAGCAGAAGTCATATACTCCCCTGCTTATTTCCTGTTGAAATTCAATAGGCTCGTCTTTTTTAGGCTTGATCTGCGCCTGAGAAGCTCCGTCCGCTTTTTCAATTGCCTCACGGATTGAAAGCTCAAGCTTTCCGAGGACCTTGTTCTTGTTATCAAGCCAGTCAAGAATATGAACGTTCGCAACGCTCCAGCCAAGACCTTCAAGAACCGACGGCTGAAGAATACAGCGATCACGGGCAGTAGCCACGTCAAGCCTCTCATCGCCACAGCACATAATGCCAAGAACAAATTCGTCAGGCTTTTCGGGGTGAAGCACGCCCACGTCGATTTTATATTCAGACGTTCCTATGTTACAGCTTGTTTTATAGCCAAGCTTTTCGATTTCTTCTGAAACGATAACGGCAAAGCGATTAACAGCGTCCTTTTTGGAAAGGAGGTTAACGGGAAGCGCTCTTGTTCCGCCTGCGGCAAACTCAAGGAAGCCTTTAAGCCCCGCAACGCCGTCTGAGCGCGTCTTTGTCAAGTCAATCTGTTCGGGGGTGATTACGGAGTAGACAACCATTTCTTTTCTTGAACGTGAAATTGCAACGTTCAGTCTTCTCCAACCGCCGTCACGGTTAAGCGGACCGAAATTCATACTCACCTTTCCGTCCTTATCGGGCCCGTAGCCGATAGAGAACAGAATAACGTCACGCTCGTCACCCTGAACGTTTTCGAGATTCTTTATGAAAAGAGGCTCGTACATCTCGTTTGCGATAAACTCAAGCTCAGGCTCTTGTGAGAACTTCTCGGTAAGAAGGTCGTCGATAAGATGCTGCTGAGGCAGACTGAAAGTAACGACGCCGATACTGTTTTTCCTGAGATTTTCGTCGCGAAGACGTCTTACTATTTCGGTTACAATCGCTTCAGCCTCAGCCTTATTCTGTTTTGTGCCGCCCTTATCGTAACAACCCTCAACCTTCACCCAGCTGACCTTTGATACAAGGTCGTCGGGCGACGGGAAGGTGAGTAGCTTATTTTCATAGTATTTTGCATTACTGTAAGCAATAAGGCTTTCGTGGCGTGAACGGTAATGCCACAGCAGATGAGTCTGAGGGAGCGAAAGCGCAAGACAGTCGTCAAGCACGCTTTCAAGATCCTCCTTCTCGTAATTTTCCTCATCGACGTTGCTCACGTCAAAGAAGCTTGTAGGAGGAAGCTGCTTGGGATCGCCTACAACAATGACGTTTTCGCCTCTTGCTATTGCACCGACAGCCTCGCAGGTAGGAAGCTGAGACGCCTCGTCAAAGATTACAAGGTCAAACTTCGGATAAGCGGGATCTATGTACTGTGCAACAGAAATCGGGCTCATAAGCATACACGGACAGATTCTTCTGAGAAGCGTTGGGATAGAATCGAAAAGGCGTCTGATTGAAAGCATTCTGCCGCCGCTTTTTATTGCACGCTGTAAAATTGAAACCTCAGAGCTTGACGCAGAAGCCGCAGAGCCGCTTGGAATTTTTGACGAAAGCTTTGCGCACAGTTCTTCGACAGTAAGGCGACGGAAGCTCTCATCAGCCTCCTTAAAGCGCTTTATGGTTTCTTCAAACTTTGCACCCTGGAAGGACGAAAGCGAAGGCACTGCCACCAACGTATTTTTTACAACCGAGCTCATCACCTCGTATTCAAACGCCTGAACAAGCTCGCTCTCGCTTACGCTCTTGCTTTCGCAAGAGGTAATGACAGAGCCCAGACCTGCGTTCTGAAGCTCGCACACGGAATTTTCAAGAATAACTCTGTCACGCAGAGTATCGCTTCCTTCGAGCCAGCGAGAAGCAATAGCCTTTGCCGATTCAAACCAGCTGTCCCCAGACGTAAGAGCAGAAATGTCTGCGCTGAGCTTTTCTTCAAGCGAAGAAAGAATTTCCTTCGCCTGTGCATAAAGAGGACGAATTTCAGCCGTTTTCGAGAAAAGAGAGACTTTGGCGGCGTTATCGGAAGAAATAACCGTTACCGCCTGCTTTATAAGATTGGTTTCGCTAATTGCGTCTACCATCGCCGCAATCCCCTCTGACGCTTCAAGCGAATTTTTAAGGAGCGTGAAGTTTGTTTTTTCAGAAAGCCACATTGCGCCAAAAAGTTCGGTGAAAAGCGGATTCGCACCCGTAATATCAGCATTGAGCTTCTTTCTTTCCGAAAGCTTTTCGTACAGCGAAACAATGTTGTTTTCAGTTACAACCGTCGTTCCTTTTGCGTAAAGAGAAAGCTCCTTTATGTGATTTTTTACTCCGAAATGCTTTCCGATTGCCCACTTTTGCTGTGTTTTTTTCCAGTCAAGCATCGCCTTATCGGAGTCAAAATCAAGAACCGACGGCTCAAAGCCTGCGAGAATTTCGGCATTGAGCGCAAGAAGTCTTTCTCCGCTGTTGAGAAGCTCAACTGCACCCGATTTTCTCGCCGCATATTTCTCACTGTCAAGAACGCACGGCAAAAACAGCTCAAGCTCAGAAAGCCTTGAGATGAGGTTTATAATTTTTGTGAAGCTGTCAAAGCCCTCGCAATTATTGATTGCAAGTATAGCTTTCATCTGCGAATAGCCGTCTCTTAGTAAGGGGAGCTTTTCAAGAAGCTCTGTGCAAAGCGTTCTGAGCGTTTCGCGAAGCTCCATTGTATAATTCTGAGCGTGGATTTCTTTAAGAGCGCACGACGAGTAGCCTCCGCACTCCTTGCCTGCTGTAATAAAATTCTCGACGGCATTTTTAAGCTCGCCATAGCTTTCGGGGGTAAAGGCGCTTACAAAGGAAGGCTCGATTCCGTCAAGCTTTCCGTCAAAGCCCTCAAGCTCCTCACAGCGTGTAACGGCTTCATAAAGAGATACGCCGATATTGCGCTTTTTGTGAAGCTCGCTCACGGTTTCGTTAAGCATTTTTCTTAACGCATAAAGACGCTCGGCTTCAGCCTTGTAGTCTTCGGGAGCCTTTATTCTTCCCGTTTCAAGCGTTCTTTCGAGCTGATTGAGAACGGATTTCTTTTGTGCCTTATTCGAATGAAGCTCAAGGCAGAACGGCGCAAGTCCGATTTTTTCGAGACGCTTTTGAACAACCGAAAGAGCCGCCATCTTTTCTGCGACGAAAAGGACGGATTTTCCGTTATAAAGAGCGTTAGCTATCATATTTGTGATAGTCTGTGACTTACCTGTTCCCGGAGGACCGTGAAGAACGAAGCTTTGTCCCTTTGCCGCTTCGTAGATAGCCGCAAGCTGAGACGAGTCGGCGCTTGTGGGAATTGCCATATCAGACGGAAGCACCTTATCGTCAAGTTCGGGGGCAGAAAGCTTTATATCCTCAAACTCCCATTCAGCCTTACCCGACATAAGACTCGCAACCACTTTATTGGTAGCAAGGTCGTCGCTTCGTGATTTAATATCATTCCACATAATAAAACGACTGAACGAGAACTGACCTACAAATGCAAGCTCCTCAATATCCCAGTTTTTCTTCGACATAACTCCTTGGCGGACGGTGCTGAAAATAAGGGGGATATTATAGCCCTTTTCATCCGAGGGAACAGGGTTAAGCCCTGTAATATCTATTCCGAAATCCTGTCTGAGCATTTCGAGCAGAGTGATATTTATCTGCATATCCTCTTCTCTTGCACGGATAGAATAGGTCTTGTCCTGAATTTTTCTTACAATATCAACAGGCACAAGAGCAATAGGCGCATAGCGTGGCTTTACGCTCTTGTCGTTTTCAAACCAACGCAAAAAGCCAAGTGCAAGGTAAAGCGTATTCGCACCGTTTTCTTCGAGGCTGACCTTTGCCTGTCGCTGAAGCTTTTTCATTATCTTTTCAAGCTCTGCGTCCTTGATAAAGCTTCTGATGCGCTTGCTTGCGAACTCGCTTTTCGTTATCTGGGCAACGGCGTCCTTATCTGCGTCGGGAGCAAACATACCGCTTTCACTTTTACTGAACGAAAAGTCCGACGGAGCAGAGATTATTCTGAACTCTGCGCCTGTTGCAATCTCGTCTTCAAGCTCGGCAAGGTCACAGGCAAGAAGCTGGATATTAGACGAACGCGGGCGGAAGTTGAGAAGGTTATTCCTAAGCGACATATCAAGAAGCTTTCGTTCCCAGATTGCCTGCTTGGTTGTTTCGTGAGAGGAAGTAAGCGTACCGTGAAGCGAAAGGTCAATAGGAGCAGGAGCCGCTGTAATTTTATTTTCGTTCATTGCTTCAAAATGAGCCGAGCCTTCGTCCTGCGTTTGTGAGACAGGTCTTATTCCGCTTGCTCTCGTTCTTGCTATATCAACGGCAAGACGGAAGCTCTCGTTTTTCTCAAGCTGAAAAAGAGCGTTTTTTGAAGCGGCGTCAAAGTCGATGTTTTTTCCTGCTGTAAAAGCCGTCGTTTCGATAAAGCAAAGCTTATCAACGCCTTGCGCCGCACGTTTTGTGATTGCGCTCACGTCGTCCTCACAGCAATCGCAGAAGGTTTCGTTTTCAAGCCAAACGCCCGCAAAAGCGTGACCGTCAAGAAAGACAATGAGCGAATTAAGCCCCACTCTTTCAAGACACGAGCAATATAGCGCCGCTAAGTCAAGACAATTACCGCACTTTTGTTCAAGAACCTCGCTTGAAAAACGGATACGCTGACCTGCTTCTCTGAAGCTTGGCTGACCGACGGTATAGGCGATATTTTCAGACTGCAACGCCGCATAGAGCGACGCCGCCTGAAGCTTTGCGACGTTGGGATCCTGAGTCTGATAGCCTGTAAACGACGAGCTTCCCGTCCACTTTTCAAGATAAGAAGCCGCTTTTAGAGCAACCGCTGAAACGCTCGGATGATTCGGAGTCACAAAGGCGGCAATCGTTTCGGGAAAGCAATCAATTCCCGACCACTCTCCGCACGCAAGAAGATAAACGGAGGTGTCGGTAATAAACAGCTCCGTCTGTCCGTCGAGGACTTCAATATGTATATTTGCGTAAAGCTGTTCTGTCAGCGAGGTGAGAAATTCAGTTGAAATCACCGTCTTAACAGGAGATATTTCTATCGGTTGATTCGTAGGCAATCTGTCTATCTTTATCTCGTAAGGCGCAGAGAACTCAGGAGAAAAACTTATTTTCAGCGTGAGATTATCCATTGCCTCATCTGTAATATTCGTGACAACCACGCTTCTTATAAACGGAACTCCGTTCTGTTGCATTGAATAATTAAGATGAGAGAGCGCATTAAGCGTAACATTGAGTTTTTGTTCCATATTGTCCTCCCGAAGAAAATATATATTCATTATAGCACAAAGAAACGGCTTGTTCAAGGGATTTTATGGCAATATTTTACAAGCGGAGATTGTTGAAAAATAAACAATAATATGGTATAATGTAAAATAGCTGTAAATAGAGCTGAACACTAACCCTTCAGGAGAATTATGAAATCTGCTAAGCTTCTTGGCGTGGCGCTTGCGGCGTCGCTGCTTTTTAATAACACAATATACGCCCAGGACTCAGACGAGGCTCAAAAGCTAACGCCCGTCTTTGCCGACGAGGGCGCTCACTCAAAAATTACCGACGCAAGCTATTACACGAGCGAAAGCTTTACTCAGGGGACAAGCCTCGATATTTCGCTTGAGAAGGAGTGTAACGCCGTTTATATCGAATGGCAGACAACGCCCGAAAAAATAGAAATAACCTATGGAAACGAAGTCTTCAGCGGCGTGCCTGAATTTTATCACCAGCTTATAAAAAGCAACCGGGGCTTTACTGACTTTTCAATAGCGTTTTCAGGCGATTCTGAAATCTGTGATATTTATTTTTTCAGCGAAGGAACGCTTCCAAAATGGGTTCAGGACTGGAAAAGCCCCTGTGAAAAGGCGGATATTCTTCTTCTGTCAACTCACGCCGACGACGAATATCTTATGTTCGGCGGAACCATCCCCTACTATGCGTGTGAGCTTGGGCTTGATTTTCAGGTCGCTTATTTCACAACGCACTATGAAGAACAGCCACGCCCTCACGAGCTTCTTGACGGGCTTTGGGCTTCGGGGGTAACTCACTTCCCTGTTTTCAGCCCCGTGAACGATTACCCCGTCTGGACGCTCAAGCAAGCGCTCGATACATACGACGAGGAGCATTTGCTCAACTGGACGGTTGAGCTTTTAAGACGGTTTAAGCCGTCTGTTGCAATAACCCACGACATTAACGGCGAATACGGTCACGGTATGCATATGCTTGCCGCAAAAACAATGATGAACGCTGTGAATCTCTCAGGCGACTATAAGGTTTACCCATCAAGCGCACAAAAATACGGCGCCTGGAGCGTGCCTAAAACATATCTTCACTTCTGGGAAGAAAACGCCGTTGAGTTTGATTGGGAAATAACGCTCGAAAGCTTCGGCGGAATTACCGCCCGTGAAGCAGCTGAGCTTGGCTATTCTTACCATAAGTCACAGCACATCTACGGTTATTCGGTCAATTACGGAAAATACTGGGATTGCAGGCAGTTCGGGCTTTATAGAGCCGACGGCTGTGATTTTGACCTTAGCGCCGCTGATTTTATGGAGGGGCTTACCCCTAACGCTGAGCTTCTTGAGGCAAGAGAAGCCGAAGAAAAAGAAACGCTCAAAGTAATGCAGGAGCTAAGAGAGGAAAAAGCCGAACAGACGACAACCGTAAAAACGGAGCCTGTTTCTGATGCAACCGAACAGACAACTGACGCTCAGCAAGAAAAAGCTTCGGAAAACAGCGTCGTGCCTATTGTTATCGGAGGCGTGATTTTTCTCGGAGCATCCTTACTGATGACGATTTATACCGTAAATTACAACAAGAAATTCAAGGGGAAAGGAAAAAGGAACAGGAAATGACAGTTTCGGTTATTCTTCCAAGCTATAATCCAAGCGAAAAACTGGTCGAAACAGTACACGAGCTTCTAAGGTCGGGCTTTGACGATATAATCGTCATAAACGACGGAAGCAACGAAAAATCTCTTGAACATTTTGAAGCTGTAAGAAAGCTTGAAGGGGTTACCGTTCTGAGCCACGAGGTCAACAAGGGAAAAGGAAAAGCTCTTAAAACGGGATTTACCTATTTTCTTGAAAACAGAAAAGAATCAAGCGGAGTGGTTACTACCGACGACGACGGTCAGCATATGCCTACTGATATACTTAAATGCGCTGAAAAAATGGAGCAGACTAACGAAGCCGTTTTTGGTGCAAGAAATTTCAGTAAAGAAAACGTCCCGTCAAAAAGCCGCTTTGGAAACAACGTCACCCGCTTTGTCTTCAATTTCCTTTGCGGAATAAAAATAACGGATACCCAGACCGGACTCAGAGCAATTCCGAGAGACTATCTCCCGACGCTTATTCAGACAAGCGGAGATAAGTTTGAGTACGAAACGAACACGCTTCTTAAAATGAAGCAAAACGGGCTTACGTTCTCTGAGCTTCCGATTGAGACAATCTATATTGAAAACAACAGTGCAACTCACTTTCGTCCAATACGGGATTCGATAAAGATTTATTCTGTGATAATTGCGTATCTTTTAAGCTCCGTGTGTGCTTCAATAATTGACCTTGGGCTTTTCACGCTGCTCAATCTGCTGTTGCCAAAGGAATTCGACGGAGCAGGACGTATCGCCGTTTCAACAATCGGCGCAAGAGCAGTTTCTTCAATCGTAAACTTCACGATAAACCGAAAGAGCGTCTTCAAAAGTAATTCGGGAGTTGCTTCCTCGCTGATAAAATACTACGCTTTATGCGTGTGTCAGATGGGACTTTCTTACCTCTTGGTTTACCTTCTGTCAACCGTCACGGGAACTCAGCAAAGTTTTGTCCAGACTCTGTTCAAAATGGCAGTTGACGTGATTTTATTTATCCTGTGCTTTATAATCCAACGTGAATGGGTTTTCAAAAACAAAAAAGGAGGCGGTAAAAATGCCTGAAATCAGTAGTGTAATGATTAAAGCAAAGCCGCACAATCATAAAAAAACGGAGCCTGACGACATAAAAAAACCTACTGCAAAAACGATAGTTTTCAGAGTGATTCTCGTTTTTCTCACGGTAGTTGTTATTACAGTCGGCGGACTTCTCGGCGTGGTCCTTTCGCTTGAATTCGGCCCATCAACAAGAGCAAGAGACTTGTTCGTTATTTCGGCAATGGAAACAAGCGCCGCAAAATTCCTTGCAACAGGCTTTCTTGGCGAAGAAAAGGTCGAAGAAATTATTAAGGCGAACTCAATGCAAGAGGCAGACGACGCATCTAATCCCGACCTTGTTCAGATAGGAAGCAATAAAAAGGACGACGAAATCGACAACAATCAGCAAAATCCAACGCTGAACGTTATCCCCGGCTCTGATAATCAGCCCGTTGACCCCGACGGCGACGGAATTGATATAGTTGACGTTTCAGGCCCTACCTTCAAGGGCAAAATGATGATCGTCTATGACCCGACGAGAGTCTTTGTCGGCGTAAGCGGCCCGTTCGGGCGCTATGAACCCGGAAAAACCATTGATGAAATCTACGAAAAATACAGCGACTACAACGTGGTTGCGGCGATAAACGGCGGCGGTTGGGACGACAGACCCGGACACGGAACAGGCGGAGAGCCTTGGGGACTCGTAATGTCCGAGGGCGAGCTTCTTTGGGGAGCTGAATCGTCAATGGCTACATACTGGGACGCGGCGGGAATAACCGAAGAAGGTAAGCTCGTGGTTGGTACTTACACCGTTCAGCACGCTATTGATATTGGCGTAAAGAACGCCGCAAAATACGGTCCGACGCTTATTATTGACGGAGAACCGATGGAATCTCTTGGCTCAGGAAGCGGACTTAACCCAAGAACAGCAATCGGTCAGCGTGCAGACGGCGCTATGCTCTTGCTTGTAATTGACGGACGACAGTCAAACAGTCTTGGCGCAAGCTACGTGGACGTTCAGAATGTGATGCTCGATTTTGAGGCGGTAAACGCTTATAACCTCGACGGCGGTTCTTCAACAAGTATGATTTACAACGGCGAACACATAAACAGCAACGCAAGCCTTATTGGTCTCAGAAAAATGTGTACTGTGTTCCTTGTGAAGGGATTGGAGGACGCTAATGAAGAAAACTAAGGGAACTATTGTCTTTCGTGCGGTTTATTTTTCGCTTACGGGGCTTGCGGTTATTGCAATAGCAATCGGTCTTGTGATTTTCAATAACTTCCTTGCGGATTTTGAAAACACGTTGCCCGAAAAGCAAGCGGATAAATTTATAAGCAACATGGACGGCGAAAGCTCTGAGCTTATTATCGGCTCCACGAATTTTATAACAAACGAGTTTGAGCGCACAGACGCATTCAAAAATTATTATCAGCAATTCCTTATGGGAAATTATTCCTATGTAAAGGCGTCAAAGGACAGCACGGAGGAAAACCCCGTTTATAAGATAAAATCGGGCGACAACGAGGTTGCAAGAATAACGCTCAGACAAACGGGCGAAATGAGTCAGTTCGGCTTCCCTCTTTATGAGCTTGATAACGTCAGATGTAACGAGCCAGAGACCTTGAGTGTAACGGTGACTGCGCCAAGTAACGCAACGGTTTACGTGAACGGGCTGATTGTGGGCGGCTCTTATATCACGAAAAGCGGAGAGCCTGAAAAGCACCTCGAATATTTCCTGGGATATATCGACGAAGAGGACAAGCCCTTCACAGTAACCTATACCATCGAAGGCTTCCTTCTTGAGCCGGAAATCTCCGTTAAGGACGCTGACGGAAACGAAATCGCCGCTGACGAAAAGGGCGAATATACCGTCAGAGGAGTAAAGGAGGATACCGTTTCTGCAATCGCTCTTGACGCTTCGACGACTTATTCGAAGTTTATTTTCAACGACTCTGATAAGCAAAGCGTTATCGACTGCCTTTCAGCCGATAGCCCGATGATTGAAGCAATCACCGACTATCAGCAGGTTTACGATACTTGGCACAGCGATTACGAGATAAAAAACCAAACGATAAGCGACACTTATTTCTACGGCGACGACTGCGCTTACGTGAGCGTGAGCTATGATTATATAATCTACGCTGACGGCGAAGAAACCGCTTATCCTACCACTAACTCGGTCTACCTTATAATGAAGGACGGCGAGTGGCAGGTGCTTCAGATTGTTATGAACTAAATATTAAGGCGGCTTGCTGATTGCAAAGCCGCTTTTTTATGCGTTTGAATTTACGGGTAAAGGGCAGACGCGTGTGTTAAGGCAGACTCATTTCAGGGGCGCCGAAAGCACGCTCTCCTTTTTCTCACATCCGCTTACAGCGCACGGGGCGAAGTCGGATCGTAGCCATGTCGTTCTGTGAGCCAAGGAGTTGAATCTATCAATTGTCTTCCTAAGACCGCT
>JAZNST010000083.1:0-16671 GCA_045591405.1 Ruminiclostridium sp. | reverse complement strand
ATGAGCTGGGGGATAAGACGGGGGATTTTTTCTAACGAAGCGGGGCTTGGCTCAAGTGTGATGCTTCACTGCACGACGACGGAGGAGAACCCCCAAAAGCAAGGTATGTGGGCGATGCTTCAGGTGTTTTTTGACACGGTTGTGATGTGTACGCTTACGGCGCTTGCCGTTTTAAGCTCAGGGGCGGACAGAGTCGCTCTCGACGGAGGCTCCGCCGCAATCGCCGCCTTTGAGACGGTTCTTGGCGGATTTGCCGCCCCGTTCATTGCAATTTCGCTTGTTTTCTTTGCCATAACGACGGCGGCGGGTTGGTTCGTTTACGGTCAGCGGAGCCTTTTTTATCTCACGAAAGGGCGCTTTAACGCTCTTTATGCGCTTGCGTATATTTTCGCTGTGGTCGTTGGCTCGGCGCTTCGGCTTGAGCTTGTGTGGGCAATAGCTGACGCTTGTAACGGGCTTATGGCTTTGCCCAATATCACGGCGGTGCTTATGCTTCATAAGGAGGTTGACTGTAACTGGGAAAAAGCAAACGAGTAAACAAGCGCTCCCCGTTAGCTTTTGATGGAATTGTCTTTTTTTTTCACGAAAATTTCAGCAGGTTTTTTCGATTTACTATTGACCTGTTGACAAAATTCGGGTATACTAGTATATGAGGGAAATTGTCTGTCTAATAACGACAAAATCCAATATCATTATTTCAATAAAGGAGACAAAACCGATGACAAAAAACAAGAATGTGCTTAAATGGGTTGAAGAAATGACAGCCCTTACAAAGCCTGATAAGGTTGTATGGATCGACGGAAGCGACGAACAGCTTGAAGCTCTCAGACAGGAGGCTTTATCAACAGGCGAGATGATTCAGCTCAACCAGGAAAAGCTCCCCGGCTGTATCTATCACAGAACTCAGCCCAACGACGTTGCCCGTGTTGAAGACAGAACCTTTATCTGCACGTCTGATAAGGAAAACGCAGGCCCTACAAATAACTGGTGCGCACCTGCTGAAATGTACGCTAAGCTTACTCCTATGTACGACGGCGTAATGAAGGGAAGAACAATGTACGTTATCTCTTATTCTATGGGACCTATCGGTTCTCCTCTTGCTAAGGTCGGCGTTGAGCTTACTGACTCTATCTACGTTGTTCTTAATATGGATATTATGACTCGTATGGGCGCTGACGCATTCAAGAACCTTGGCGACGAAAGCAACGACTTCGTTAGAGGTCTTCACTCCAAGGCTGACGTTGACCCCGAAAAGAGATATATCGTTCACTTCCCTGAAGATAATACAATCTGGTCAATCAACTCCGCTTACGGCGGAAACGTTCTTCTCGGTAAGAAGTGCTTTGCACTCCGTATCGCTTCCTACCAGGGCTGGAAGGAAGGCTGGATGGCTGAGCATATGCTCATTCTCGGCGTTGAAAAGCCCGATGGAGAAATCAGATATATTACTGCCGCTTTCCCGTCCGCTTGCGGTAAAACAAACCTCGCAATGCTCATTCCTCCCGAAGGATATCAGAAGAAGGGCTATAAGGTTTGGACAGTCGGCGACGATATCGCTTGGCTCAAGCAGGGACCTGACGGAAGACTCTACGCTATTAACCCTGAAAACGGCTTCTTCGGCGTTGCTCCCGGTACAAACGATAAGTCTAACCACAATGCTCTGCAGTCTGCAATGAAGAACACAATCTTCACAAACGTAGCTATAAATAACGACGATATGACAGTTTGGTGGGAAGGCCTTGATAAGAATCCTCCCGTTAATGCAACAGAGTGGAAGGGCGCTAAGGTAAACGGCGTTGAATTTACTTCTGTAATGGGCGCTGACGGAAAGCCTCAGAAGCTCGCTCACCCCAACAGCCGCTTTACAGCTCCGGCTGAAAACTGCCCTTGCATTTCTAAGGAATTCAATAACCCGGCAGGCGTTCCTATCTCCGCTATTATCTTCGGCGGCCGTCGTGCAAAGACAACTCCGCTTGTATATCAGTCCTTCGACTGGAATCACGGAACGTTCATCGGCTCCGCTGTTTCTTCTGAAACAACTGCCGCTGCAACAGGCGCAGTAGGCGTTCTTCGTCACGATCCTATGGCTATGAAGCCCTTCTGCGGCTATCACATGGCTGATTATTGGCAGCATTGGATCAATATGGGCGCAAAGCTCGGCGACAAGGCTCCTAAGATCTTCAACGTAAACTGGTTCAAGCAGGACGACGAAGGCAACTTCATCTGGCCCGGCTTTGGCGATAATATGCGTGTTCTTGACTGGATCGTTAAGCGTTGCGACGGCGAGGTTGACGCTCAGGAAACTGAAATCGGCTACCTTCCTAAGCCCGAAGACCTTAACCTTGAAGGTCTCGACGAGGTTACACCCGAAATTCTTGCTCAGCTCCTCGACGTTGATAAGAATCTCTGGAAGGACGAGGTTGCTGACCTTAGAGAGTTCTATAAGCAGTTCGGCGAAAAGCTCCCTGCTGAAATCAAGAAGCAGCTCGATAACCTCGAAGCAAGACTTGGTTAAGTATAAAACAGCTTAAAGGGTAATACCCGTACGGAAAATCAAACACACTCTACTGAGGAAAACCCTTTTGAAAAAGGGCTTTTCCTCAGACTCCTTTCCGAAAACTTTTAGTACAAAAGCCCGCCTCACAGGGTGAAACCCTGTGGGACGGGCTTTTGAATTAAAAGTCTTTGAAGGGGAGTTTGAGGGGAAACTTTCTTCAGAAAGTTTCCCCTCAATAAAGTGTGTTTAATTTTCCGTACAGGTATTACCCTTAACTGTTTGTCTTACTCTGCGTAATCGGCGAGGAGTTCTGAAACCTCGTCGGAATCAAAGCGCTGAACTGCGCTGTTGATTTTTTCGATTTGCTCGCTCAAAGCGCCCTCATAGCTGTACTTTTTGAGGTGCTTCATAATATCGTCCATCTTATCAAGCTCAATTTCGTCAGCCGCCGCCTTCATTGATTTCAAAAGGGCGATTACGTTTTCGATATGGTCGCTTGCGGGGAGTTTTTCTTCCTTATTCGTTTCAAAGACGTGGAGTCGCTCGGTAATTTCCATCCACTTTTCTATAAAGATTTCGTGCATACTGTGGATAATAGAGATTTTTCCGTTTCTTGCGGCGTCTTCGAGCGTTTTAGCCATACCTGCAAGAGGAACAAGACCGATGATTGCGGCAGAGTTTTTCATACTGTGAACCTTTACTCTGTAAGAAAGCATCATCTCGTCGTCCATTGTCTCGGCGTAATAAGAGTTAAGCTCATTAATATCGGACTGAGACATATCAATAAAGAGCTGAGCTGCTTCGTAAATCTGTTCTGTGCGCTCAAAGTGGATTTTAGCGAAAGCCGCGTCCATTCCATCGACGATAGGGAGCTCCATATTGTCGTCGGAATCCGTGTGGTATTCAATCAGCGAAACCTTTTCGGGGAGAAGGTCGGCTATTGTGTTCATAAGGGTTTTTACGTTAACGGGCTTAGCGATAAACGCCGAGAAGCCATACTGGAGGAACATTTCCTTCATTCCTGCGACAGCGTTTGCCGTAAGCATAACGACGGGGACGTTTTTACACAGGCAGTAAGGATCCTCCTTCATTGCGTAGAAGGTTTCTATTCCGTCCATATCGGGCATCATATGATCCATAAACACAAGGTCGTATTTTCGTTCACGGCAAAGCTCAAGACATCTCTTTCCGCTTTCGGCAGTATCAATTCTGAGTCCTGAATCCTTGAGCAGATTTACAAACACCTTGAGGTTCATTGCGTTATCGTCAACGCAAAGTATATGGGCATTGTCACTGCTGAGACCTGTGTCGTCAAAGTGAACGCCGTGTTGCTTTACAAACTCGTGGAAGTCGTCGATAGGCGTGGGGTCGATTACGGGCTGGTCAAGCTCGAACCAGAACTCGGAGCCTTCGCCGAAGACGCTGTTCACGTGTATTGAGCTATTCATGTGGTTGAGCAGATGAACAACGATACTCAGACCAAGACCTGAGCCTTCGATGCTTCTGTCGTTTGTGATTCTTTCAAACGCCTGATAGAGTCGCTCAATGTGCTCAGGCTTAATTCCTACGCCTGTATCCGACACCTTGAACAACAGCCTTGCGACGTTGTCGTTGACGCTAATAAGCTCGATTGAGAGCGTAACTGAGCCTGAGCTTGTGTATTTTACCGCATTGTTGAGGAGGTTTGTCATTACCTGCTTTAGCTTTATATCGTCGCCGTAAAGCTTTCTCGGTATCGACGGATCAATGTTAAATTCAAGACTGAGGCTCTTTGCCTTTGCCTTAATCTGAAAGAGAAGATGCTCTTCCTGAAGAATATTTCTCAGGTCGTATTCAATCGGGGTAATTTCAACCTTACCCGATTCGAGCTTAGAGTAGTCAAGAACGTCGTTTATAAGAGAAAGCAGAATGTTACTTGCGTCGTGAATATCGTTTGCGTATTCGGCGACCTTTTCGTCGCGCGTCTCGCGCAGAATAAGGTCGTTCATTCCGATAATTGCGTTGATAGGGGTTCTGATTTCGTGCGACATACTCGCAAGGAACGAGCTTTTTACCTTACTTGCAAGGTCTGCACGCTGTTTTTCTTCAAGATATTGCTCTTTAAGTACCTTATCGTTGTTTTCAAGCGGAATATAAATTGCAACGATACAGAACATAATAACGATTGAAAGCGAATTTATGTAAGGCACCATAACGTAGCAGATAAGGCACATTGTCAGAATGAGTGCAAAGCCGAAAAGAACGCCTCTTTCACGGGCATTGTCCTTAGTTCTCTTTGTAGAAACGAAAAGGTAAATAAAGAAGACAAGCTGAAGGACAATCGACGACATGCATATATAGGCGGACGGACCTGAGAAATAGCCCACTCCCGTTTCTGACGCTTTGAAGGTTATTGGCATAACCAGCGCAAGAACCGCAAGCACAATGAATGTTGCTACCCAGAATATCTGCTGTGCTACGAGTATCTTTTTTTGGAACGCAGTGAATTTTTTAGGCCAGCTGTGAATCTTCAGCTCGCAAAGGTAAACCGAAGCGAAAAGCCCGAAAATAATTACTGATGAGTTTTGAAGCTTTGTCAGCCAAGCGCACCAAGGGTTTTCCCAATTAGCAGGATGGACAAAGAAAAGTGTAGCGGCTATATTCAGCACGACGGAGACTATTGCCATAATAAGCATAACCGCAAAGCGACGGCTCGAACGAGGGAGCTTACGGCGCTTTTCTTTATTGAGGCCAAAAGTATACATCGAGCCGATAAATATCATCATAAAGAGGCAAGAGAAGGGTAGCTTAGCATATTCCGTCGCTTCAAAAACATCTCTTAATGCTGTGATAATTTCCATAAATTACTGTCCTATGAGTTCTTCGATTTTACTGAATAAAACGTATTTGTTCGGCGGCTTGAGGATATATCCCGAAGGCTTGAGCTTCATAATTTCGATTATTTTTTCGTTATTGGTAACGCTCGTGAGCATTACAATCGGGACCTCGGAGAATACGCTTATCGACCTCAGACCTTCCATAATCTGCTTGCCGTTTACCTGTGGCATTTCGTAGTCAAGAAGAATAAGGTCGGGCTTTTTCTTTTCAAGGAGCTTGAGCGCCTGCGCGCCTGAAACTGCGAGTGCAACATCATACTTCGTATCAAGAATTGACTTGAGGTTACGCAGGAACATTGCGTTATCGTCGATTGCAAGAATAAACTTCTTGCTTCCGTCGCCCATAGAAATATCGTCGGGGGTAGAAAGGGTGTCTTCCTCCATATCTACCTCCTCGCCCAGCGCAAGCTTACACTTTGCGACAATTATGGCGTTATTCGTGGGCATCACGATGTTTTCGAACTGTTGGTTATTATAAAGCTCAAGATAAGAGAGCTGTTCATACTGGGTTCCCGCTGTCAGTACACGGAGCTGAGGGAAATTGTTCTTTATATGAACGAGAAGCTCTTTATTGTGGCTTGGCAGACCTGCGAAATTTACGAACACGAGGTCGGGCATAAAAATATCCACAAGGTTATTGAAGGCGCCGGTGTTACCGTTAAAAATCTGAACGTGAAAGTGTTTCCTCAGTTCAAGGATTATGTCCTTGCACGAGGAATTGATAATCTGACCGATGAACAATATCTCCTTCATTGCCATCAGGCTCCTTTCTGAAAAATTATAGGAAAATTTGTCAGACTAAGTCCAAACAAACTATAATTACCCAAAATAATTATACAACAATGTTGCATCGATGTCAAGAAAAAAGAAGACCGAGTTGGTAGACAACTCGGTTTCAATATTGTTAAATTTGCCTATATCAGTTTTCGTCACGCTTGATAAGGATTCTCGCCATATTTACGCCCATTATCGACGCCATCATAAGCCCTCTTGTCCAGCCGCTTGAGTCGCCAAGGCAAAAGAGATTCTTTATATTCGTGTTGAAATCCTTGTCCATTTTTACCCTGTTGCTGTAAAACTTCAGCTCAGGGGAATAAAGAAGCGTTTCACGGGCGGCAAAGCCCGGAACGACGTTATCGACTGCGCTTATGAAATTTATGATATTGAGCATTGTGCGGTAGGGGATTGCGCTCGTAATATCTCCTGCAACAGCGTCGGGAAGCGACGGACGGACGTTCGACTGACTAAGCTCCTTTTCCCACGTGCGCTTTCCGTCTAAAATATCGCCGTAGCGCTGAACGAGGATATGACCGTTTGCAAGCATATTGTTAAGCTCGCCGACGCGTTTTGCGTATTCAATAGGCTGATTGAAGGGCGTAGAGAAATTATGCGAGCAAAGAATAGCCACGTTTGTGTTGTCAGACTTCATTTCCTTGAAGCTATGACCGTTTACGACGGCTAAATCGTTATCGTAATTCTCCTGACTTACAAAGCCGCCCGGATTCTGGCAGAAGGTTCTTACCTTATTCTTGAACGGCTGAGGATAGCCGATAAGCTTACTTTCATAAAGGACGCTGTTTACCTCCTCCATAACCTCGTTTCTGACTTCGACTCTCACGCCTACGTCAACGGTTCCGGGCTGATGCTCGATATGGTGAATTTCACAGTTCTTTTCAAGCCAGTCCGCACCCTTTCTTCCTGCACAGACGATTATATCGTTTCCGTAAATTGTAGTTTCGGGATTGGCCTTATCAGAAACGTTCTTGACCGTTATTCCAACGCATCTGTCGTTTTCGATTATAAGGTCTTTACAATCGTAGCCGAGCATAAGCTCAACCCCGTTTTCAACGAGCCACTTTTCGATTCTGAGATAAAGCTGCTGAGCCATTTCGGTTCCAAGATGACGAATCGGGCAATCAACGAGCTTTAGTCCCGACTGAATCGCCTTTTTTCTTATCTCACGCTTTTTTTCCTCGTTTCCAAGACCCTCAACGTGTTCATCAGCACCAAATTCGAGATAGATTTTATCGGTGTAGTTGATAAGCTCTTGTGCATATTGCTCGCCGATAAGCTCAGGGAGAGTTCCGCCGACCTCATAGCTTAACGAGAGCTTTCCGTCAGAAAACGCTCCTGCGCCGGAAAAACCGCTTGTAATATGGCAATACGGCTTACAATTCACGCATTTTTGAGTTGTGCTTTTAGGGCATTTTCTCTTTTCTACCGAAGCCCCTTTTTCCACAATCACAATTTTTTTCGCCGATTTATTCTTGATAAGCTCAATTGCCGTAAAAATACCGGCAGGACCTGCACCTACAATTATTACGTCATATTTCATATTCGTGCCTCTTTTGTATGATTTGGGCTTTACGCCTTTAATATGGTAACATTAAAACAATAATTTGTCAACTAAACATTGCCACTTGCAAAAACAAATATAATGATGTATAATGTATTCAGCACAAAAGCGTTTGCTTTGTGCCGTTTTTCAAAGAAAGGATATATAATGGCAAAATCATCAAAAACATATATGCCTGCCCTTACGATGAGAGGGCTGGTTATTTTTCCAAGAATGATACTCCACTTTGACGTGGGTAGAGAAAAATCGGTTGCGGCTATAAGAGCCGCTATAAACGCAGACAGAAAAATCTTTCTGGTTGCTCAGCGTGACGCTTCGGTTGAAGCTCCGACTGAAAGCGATATATATAAGGTTGGCGTGGTTGCAGAGGTAAGACAAGTGCTCAAAACTCCCGATAATAACACGAGAGTTCTTGTCGAAGGGCTTTATAAGGCTAAGCTCGCTGATTTTAATGATAACGGCGAATACATAGAATGCGGAATTACGGCTGTTGCAATAAGAAAAACCCCTGAGCTGAGCGAAAAGGAAGAAAACGCTTACCTTAATTCGCTCAAGAATATTTACGGGACTTATACGGGCTTTTTGCCAAAAATGCCCGATGAGCTTTATAATAAAATCGCCGCTGAAAAGTCGCTCACAAAGCTTGTTGACCATATTATCTTCAACACTTACTTCAAGGTTGAGGATAAGCAGGCTCTGCTTGAAACAGGAACGCTCAGAAAGCGTGTTGAAAAGCTTATCTCTACGCTCAATACCGAGATGAATATAATGCAGCTTGAGTCTGATATAAACGAGGAAGTAATCGAAGGTCTTGACAAGAACCAGCGTGACTATTACCTGCGTGAGCAGATGAGGGTTATTTCAAAGCAGCTCGGCGGTGGCGAGGATGGGCTTGACGACGGCTATGATTACGTTGAAGCGATAAGTAAGATCGGATTTTCAAAGGAAGTCGCCGAAAAGCTCACTAAGGAAGCTGAAAAGCTTATGCGCCTTTCGCCCTCGTCTCAGGAATACGGCTTGATCTGTAATTATCTTGACACAGTTCTTGATATGCCGTGGAACAAAAGGGACGATAAGAAAATAAGAATAGAAAAAGCTCAGAATCAGCTTGATAAGGATCACTACGGTCTTAAAAAGGTCAAGGACAGAATACTTGAAACTATTGCAGTAAGAGCGCTCAAGCCCGACGTCAAGGGACAGATTATCTGTCTTGTGGGACCTCCGGGTGTGGGTAAAACCTCAATAGGAAAGTCAATCGCTAAATCAATCGACCGTTCCTACGCAAGAATTTCGCTTGGCGGCGTAGGGGACGAGGCTGAAATAAGAGGTCACAGAAAAACCTATATCGGCGCAATGCCCGGACGAATCGTAAAGGCAGTCAGAGAAGCGGGAACAATGAACCCCGTTATCGTTCTTGACGAGATTGATAAGCTCTGCTCCGACTATAAGGGCGATCCCTCGTCGGCGCTTCTTGAGGTTCTTGACCCTGAGCAAAACGGAACCTTCGTTGACCACTACCTTGAAATTCCGCTTGACCTTAGCGATATTCTCTTTATTACAACAGCAAATACCCTTGACACAATTCCAACTCCGCTTCTTGACCGTATGGAAGTTATTGAGCTTGGAAGCTATACAAGAGAAGAAAAGTATCAGATTGCAAAGAAGCACCTTTTACCAAAACAGCTTAAAAAGCACGGTGAAACGGCAAGAACGGTAAAGCTTTCAGACGACGTTCTTTATGCTCTTATTGACAGCTATACAAAGGAAGCGGGCGTCCGTAAGCTTGAGCAGAAAATCGCCGCCCTTTGCAGAAAGGCGGCAAAAAAGCTCGTAAGCGGAGATAAGTCGGTTGCAATTACCGAAAAAAATCTCAAGGATTATCTTGGCCCGAAAAAATATCTTCCCGAAAAAATCTCCGAGTTTGACGAGGTGGGAACGGTAACAGGTCTTGCGTGGACGTCGGTAGGTGGCGTTACGATGCCGCTTGAGGTTCTCATTATGGAGGGAACGGGAAAAATTGAGGCAACGGGAAGTCTTGGCGAAGTTATGACTGAATCCTCAAAGATAGCCGTGAGCCTTGTGAGAAGTATCGCTTCTGAATACGGAATAAACCCCGATTTCTATAAGAATAAGGACATTCACATTCACGCTCCCGAAGGCGCAACGCCAAAGGACGGCCCGTCCGCAGGTATCACGATGACTACGGCGCTTGTTTCTGCGCTCAGCGGAATTGCGGTAAGGCGAGACGTGGCAATGACAGGCGAAATTACGCTTCACGGAAAGGTTCTTCCTATCGGAGGGCTTCATGAAAAAACAATGGCGGCTTATAAATCGGGAATCAAGACTATAATCGTTCCTGCTGAAAACGAGCCTGATTTAGAAGAGGTCGAAGACGTTGTCAAGGAAAACTGCAGCTTCGTTTTCGCAAAGACAATCAAAACCGTTCTTGACGCAGCGCTCGTCAGAACCAACATAACCCCCTTCAAGCAGGAAAAGACCGCTTCAAAAAAGAAAACGGTGAAAAAGCCTTCGTCAAGAAGCGCACAAAGCCGTAAAAGCAAGGGTGCAATATGAATTTTAACAACGCTCGGTTTTTTACCTCCTACGGTAAATTCTCACAGATTCCAAAGGCTGAAAGGCTTGAGATTGCATTTTCGGGACGCTCAAATGTGGGTAAATCGTCTCTTGTCAATAAGATTTTCAACAGAAAAAGCCTTGCAAGAGTAAGCTCAATGCCCGGAAAGACAATCACGATAAACTTTTATACCTGCGACGATATTTATATTGTCGATTTACCCGGCTATGGCTACGCTAAGGTTGCAAAAACCGAAAAACAGCGTTGGGCGGGGCTTATTGAGGGCTATCTTCACGACGACAGGAACATAGGGCTTGTCTTTCAGCTTGTTGATTTTCGTCATCCGCCCACTCAGGACGACCTTATGATGATAAACTTTCTGATTGAAAGCGAGCTTCCGTTCGTGGTTGTATTGACTAAGGCGGATAAGCTCAGAAAGCGTGAGCGTGAGGCACGACGCGAGGCTCTTAAAACAGAGCTTCCTTATGCCGACCAGATAACTATGATTGAGTTTTCCGCACAAACGGGCGAGGGAGTCGAGCAAATCAGAGAGATAATCGAAGAAATAGCAAGTGAAGAAATTGCACAAGAAAACAGGGAAGAAACCGAAGAATAAAAAATAGCCGTACAGTAATCAGCTGTACGGCTTTTTCTCAGTATAAATCGGAAACCTGATAAATTCCTACTTCGTTAGTAAAGTTATAGACGTAATCTCCGCTTTCGTTTACGGTAATATCGACGTTCACGATAAGCATCTGATCTTCAAGCACCGTGTGACTTGTAAACGGCCCCTGAATTGCCACGTCATAGGTCAGCTGAAGCATCACACGCCCCGAATAGCCGCTGAGGTTCACGTTGAACGAGCAGCAGTCTGACGGAAAAGCCGCAAGGTTAGTTCCGTCGATAGAAATAACGGGATAAACGATTTTGGTTTCGCCGTTGGCGTCAGTAGGGCTGAAAGCTGAGCCTTCAACCATTGTAAGCCCTGTTGTGACCATTTCTACGGTGAGATTTCTGATAGAGTAGTTACTTACCGTCTGTCCGGGGGCAAGCGCTGTTACGAGAAGACCGTTCATCACGAGGTTATGGTCGGTTTTATCCGTCATATCCATATCAAGACAAAGCGTTGGGTAAAATTGCGGCGTTCCTGCAAGAAGAGCCGCTTTTTCTATATCCTCGTCTGTGAAGAAGGTAGAGTGAGTCTTTGAAATAAGCTCCTCTATCTTTGCCTGGTCGATATTCGAGCTATAAAGTCTGTGAAGCATATATTGGGTTTGGTCGGAAATTTCGGTCGTATAGTCGGCGACGTAAGTAATATCCTTCATTCCCATTGCAAGAAAAATTGTTCCGCCGATTGCGGCGACAACAAGAATAATTATTGCAATTATCGTTATCTTTCTCATTGCTTCTCCTTAGTTTTCAAATGCAGTATAAATTTGTATCCCACGCAGGAATATAGGGATGATGGCGCAGATAGAGCTTATAAGAGGGGTTAAGCTCCTTTATTTTAAGCGCAAGGTCGAGCATATCTTCATTCCTGTGATAAACTGACACGATGAGCTTTGGCTTATATCGGGAGAGGGTTTTTCTGCAGCCCTCAAGCGCCTGTGCCTCAGCGCCCTCTACGTCAAATTTTATGAGCGTCGCACGCTTTCCCTCAAGCACGGAGTCAACGCTTCTTGCCTGCGTTGGAACAGCCTTGCCCTTAGTTCCGTTGAGCGAGCTGTTTCTTCCGCCACGCCTGTAAAAATCAAGGGTTGTGTCCTCGTTCCACACAAGAGCGTTAAACGGGAAGAAAACCTTATCCCCAAGCCCGAAAAGTCTTTTCTTCATTTTAAGAAAGTTTCTTTCGTCGGGTTCAAGCGCATAGATGCTGTCGAATTTATTTTTCGTGATTTTCAAAAACTCCTCAACCGTGTCGCCCGTATACGCACCAAGGTCAACGTAGACCTCCTTTTCCCCGATTTTAAGAAGCTCGTAGGCTTCAGACTTCGGGGTTTCGCACGCCTTGAGATAAGAAATATCTCCCGTAAGGCGAAAACGCACGAGCTTATCAAAGGTATCCCTTGAGATTTCGTCGCTGAGCATTGAACGCACAGAAGAAAGCTTCTCCTGATTTTCGACGAGATATTCCTCGTCAAAAAGCCCCTCGCCTATCACGGGAACGTCGGGAGCATAAAGCTCGTGCCTTTGTGAAAGGGCGTAGAGCTTATCGGTCACGGACGGAAGCGAGCTTCCAAAGCAGACGATGATGATAAAATCGTCGTACTGCGCCTCAATATCAGAAAGCTTTTTCACAGTATAGCCCATAAAGCTGTGACCTCGGACAAACTCATCGCTTGCCATAAAATCGGCGGGCTTTATCCCGTATTTTTCAAAAACCTTCATAATTTTCACAGCCCCATCGCCCATACCGTACATCACGATTGGCTTTTGAGTCTGAGAAAGGTAATTCCAGAGCGTTTCCATATTATTCAACCGTTACCGATTTTGCAAGATTTCTGGGCATATCAACGTCGCGGCCAAGCTGAATTGCGGTATAATATGCAAGGAACTGCATCGGTACAACCGTTACAAGCGGCATAAACAAATCGTCCGTCGAGGGCAGTGGGAGCTTATAGTCAACGCACTGCATATCAACCTCAGTGTCCTCGTGGCAAATCATAATTACAAGAGCGCCTCTTGATTTTACTTCCTTGACGTTGCTCTGCATCTTGTCAAAGAGCGAGCGCTGAGTTGCAACGGCAACAACAGGCATTCCCTGGTCGATAAGAGAAATCGTGCCGTGTTTGAGCTCTCCTGCGGCGTAGCTTTCAGAGTGGATATAAGAAATTTCCTTGAGCTTGAGCGAGCCTTCCATACTAAGAGCGTAGTCAAGGCCTCTGCCGATATAAAGGAGGCTTGTTTCGTTTACGAGCTTTGAAGCGACGAGCTGATAAGGCTCTTTATTGTCAATGCACTTTTGAACGAGGTCGGGGATTTCTTCGAGCTTCTTAACGTAAGCCCTGCACTCGTCTTCGGTTATTGTTCCTCTTGCAAGAGCGAGTCTGAACGCAAAAACGTACATAAACGCCGACTGAACCATATAAGCCTTTGTCGAAGCCACGCTTATTTCGGGTCCTGCGTAGGTATACATTACCTTCTTTGCTTCTCTTGCAATAGAGCTTCCCGTGACGTTTACGATAGCGAGAGTATCGGCGCCGATTGAGTTAGCGAGCTTGAGTGCGGCGAGAGTGTCGGCAGTTTCGCCCGACTGTGAGATAATTATTACAAGGTCGTCCTTAGTCAGAAGCGGAGTTCTGTAACGGAACTCGGAGGCAATATCAACAATAACGGGCGTTCTTGCAACGGATTCTATTATGTATTTTCCGACAAGACCTGCGTGCATTGCCGAGCCGCAGGCAACGATATAAATCGTCTTATAGCTTCTGAGCATTTCGTCGGTAAGTCCGCACTCGTCAAAGCAGGGGAGTCCGTCCTTGATTCTTGGAGAAAGAGTGTTTCTGAGAGCTGAGGGCTGCTCGGTGATTTCCTTGAGCATAAAGTGGTCGAATCCGCCCTTCTTTGCGGCGGCGACGTCCCACGTTGCAGTATGAAGCTCTTTTTCTATCGTGTTTTTGTGAATATCATAGAAAACGGCGCCGTTCTTGTCGATTTCTGCGATTTCGCCGTGTTCGAGAAGATAATAGTTCTTCGTGTGTTCAAGAATAGCTGTAATATCCGAAGCGATGAACATTTCGTCCTCGCCCGCACCGATGATGAGGGGGCTTTCTTTTCTTACTGCAAAAATCTTATTCTTGAATTCACGGAAGATAATTCCGAGAGAATAAGCGCCCTCAAGCTCGGCAACCGTATTTATAATCGTCTGGATAGGGTCGCCGTTATAGTTATAGTCAAGAAGCTTTGCAACAGCCTCGGTGTCCGTTTCGCTTTCAAACGAATAGCCCTTGTCGCAAAGATAGCTCTTTATTTTTCTGTAATTTTCGATAATTCCGTTATGAACGATGGTGACTCTTGCGTTTCCGATAGGGTGAGCGTTTATGTCGCTTGGCTCGCCGTGAGTTGCCCAACGGGTATGACCTATTCCCGCAACGCCCGTAAGCTGATGATCAAGGCTTGCGAGCTTATCAACAAGACCGCCTTCCTTGCTTATTTTTCCCTTTGCCTTTATAGTTTTTATTTTATCGTTTTCGAAAACGGCAATTCCTGCCGAATCGTATCCTCTGTATTCAAGATTCTTAAGGGCGTTTACAAGAATTTTTTCGCACGCCTTTTCGCCTGTATAACCGACAATACCGCACATAATGGTGTATTCCTTTCATATTTTTATACATAAAATATTATAACACAAGAAGCCCTGATATGCAATAGCAAACCGCAATTTGTTTTTACTTTTTCTAGTCTTTTTTAACAAAAAAGTCTTGTTGGTGTATTGACGAATTGTAATAAATGTGGTAAATTAATACAAGAGACATTAAAAATGCACAGATAAACGGGGTGTTTATATGAGTACAAATAATTTCGGAGCCGCTGTCGGCGGATTCTTCTCAAAAATAAAGAAAAAGCTCAAAAGTCAGATTTTTACGGTAAAGCTTCTTTGTATCGGAAGCGCCGCTATCCTTGCGTTCGTGTTTGCGGGGGTTGCCGTGATTTACGGCTCTCTTAGCTCCTACGCTACTTCAACCTCAACGAAGACGAAAACTACCGATTCGATAAATTCGCTGACGCTTACGGTTTATGAAACCGTTGAAAAGGCAAGGGCGTACGTTGCTTCTCCGATAGAAAATAATTATAAGAGCTACACTGAAACTGTCAGCGGAATAAACGCCGCTTCGGTTTCCGTATTGGTTCTGGAGCTTTCTCCCACAAATGAGCAGAAGGCACTTTGCGACGAGTTCATAGCTTCGGTTGATTCTCTTATTTCGACGGCTCAGGAGTCTGTTGCTCTTGCAAAGGAAGGCTCGACTGCGCTTGCGACAATGAAGATAAATAAGTCGGACGCTTTTTCTCAAACGCTTTCGTCGCTTGCTGAGAAGGCGAACGCTCTCAACGCCTCGCTTTCACAGACGCTTAACGCTCAGATAAATTCCGACCAAACGACCGTCCTTATAGTAGTAATCGTCGTAGCGGCGCTTGTGGTTTGTGTTTGCGGCGTTTTTGTGGTTCTTATCGTTTATACCTCAAAGGCAATCTTCAGACCTATAAACCTCATCAGAGAAGAGCTTCGCCTTTTCTCCGAGGGTATTTACACGCACCCGTTCGAGCTTACTGAGGACGAGTCGGATATAGGTCTTGTCGTTGCCTCGATTAAGGAAACCAAAAAGCTCCTTTGTAAGATGGTAGACGAGCTTTCGTGGATTCTTGACCAGATTGCACACGGAAACGTAAGCTTCAGAATAGCTCTTGCCTATAAGGGCGAGTTTAATTCGATAAAAATTGCCCTTGACACAATACTTAACGAAAATAATCGTGAATTTACAAGGATAAGAGAGTCGTCGGACGCTGTTTCGTCGGCTTCGACTCAGCTTTCTTCAAGCTCGTCAAGTCTTTCTGACGGCGCTCTTGATCAGTCTAAGGCAATCGAGCTTCTTTCCGACAGCGTTGACGATATTACTCAGAAGTCAACTCAGAACGCCCAAAACGCAAAGACCGCCAGCGATTATTCAGCTGAAACCTTCAGAGCGCTTGACGCGGGCAATGCTGCAATGCAGAAGATGCTTGGGGCGATGGACGAAATCAAGCAGACCTCGGATAGAATTGAAAAGATTATAAAAACGATTGAGGATATTGCCTTCCAGACGAATATTCTTGCGCTTAACGCCGCTGTTGAGGCGGCAAGAGCCGGCGACGCAGGTAAGGGCTTTGCGGTTGTTGCCGACGAGGTAAGAAACCTCGCAGGAAAATCAGCCGAAGCCGCTAATTCTACCGCCGCACTCATAAGAGCTTCGATAGATGCGGTAAATCAAGGCGCAGAGCATGCAGGTCGTACGGCTGATGCAATGAAGGGAATCCTTGAAGCGTCAAGAAAAACCGACGAAATCGTTGAGCTTATCGCAACCTCCGCACTGGAAGAAAAGAACGCTATTGCTCAAATAAGCGAGGCTGTCGAGCAGATTTCGGGCGTTGTTCAGACGAACTCAGCGCTTGCACAGGAGAGTGCCGCCGCCGCAGACGAGCTTTCTCAGCAGGCAGATACGCTGAGAATACTTATGGAACGCTATCAGCTCAGAGAAGAATAATTATAACAACCCGTGATGCTTTTCACGGGTTGTTTTTTATGTGGTTGTGGTAAAAGGGAGGTCGTGTGGGGAAAGTGAGGAGGCGGAGCGAGCCGCGAGGCTGAGCTGAAGCGGAACGCAGTGGAGCG
>JAZNST010000082.1:0-33559 GCA_045591405.1 Ruminiclostridium sp. | reverse complement strand
GAACTCGTATCATTGTTGACAAAGAGACAGGGGTTCAGTATTTATTAGCTCATTGGACCAATGTAGGTGGACTCACAGTGTTGGTCGATAAGGATGGAAAACCTTTGCTTGACCCAAGATATACTAATTAACAAATTTCAGTTTGTTGGAGCAACAAATCCCAATTTATCTGTGAGATATTAAAATAACCCGTGAAGAAAAACCTTCACGGGTTATACTTCTTTATTACTACTTCATTTACAAACAAGGGGTGTTATTTTATCGAAAAAATCACAGCTTCGAAGCATTAACTGCCAAAAAGCAAAAATA
The DNA here is from genome assembly GCA_045591405.1 of Ruminiclostridium sp. Taxonomy (GTDB): domain Bacteria; phylum Bacillota; class Clostridia; order Oscillospirales; family Ruminococcaceae; genus Ruminiclostridium_E. The sequence goes on along the minus strand of JAZNST010000082.1, from coordinate 33,250 downwards.
AAAACTCACCGTAAGCACTAGTCAGGATAACAATTCGAGGGAGAACTGTTCTGTCCATCACAAACCGTGTAAAATACCCGATTTTCATGTTGTGGTGAGTTTTTATATTAAATTAAATTGGTTAAAGCTTATTAAAGACTAAGATTAGTTAATCTTTGTAACAAGACCGGAACCTACTGTTCTACCGCCTTCACGGATAGCGAAACGGAGACCTTCTTCAACTGCGATAGGAGTGATAAGTTCTACATCGATAAGAACGTTATCGCCGGGCATTGCCATTTCCTTATCAGCAGGAAGTGTGATTGTACCAGTAACGTCAGTTGTTCTGAAGAAGAACTGAGGTCTGTAGTTTGTGAAGAAGGGCTTATGACGTCCGCCTTCGTCCTTCTTAAGAACGTAAACCTGGCCGGAGAACTTTGTGTGGGGGTGAATGGAGCCGGGCTTGCAGAGTACCTGACCACGTTCGATATCTGTTCTCTGAATACCACGGAGAAGAGCACCGATGTTGTCACCAGCTTCAGCGTAGTCGAGGAGCTTGTGGAACATTTCGATACCTGTAACTACTGTGGACTTAGGTTCGTCACAGAGACCTGTGATTTCAACTGTATCGTTGAGGTTAAGAATACCACGTTCTACACGACCTGTAGCAACTGTACCACGACCTGTGATTGTCATTGTGTCCTCAACAGGCATAAGGAAAGGCATGTCAGCCTTACGGTCAGGAGTAGGAATGTATTCGTCAACTGCGTTCATGAGTTCCTTGATGCAAGCGTATTCAGGAGCATCAGGATCTGTGCTTGTGGAGTCAAGAGCAACCTTAGCGGAACCACGGATTACGGGGATGTCATCGCCAGGGAAATCGTTCTGAGAAAGAACGTCTCTGATATCCATTTCAACGAGGTCGAGAAGCTCAGCATCGTCAACGTCGTCGCACTTGTTAATGAAAACTACGATTGCAGGAACGCCTACCTGACGAGCAAGAAGGATGTGTTCCTTTGTCTGAGCCATAGGGCCGTCTGTACCAGCAACTACGAGGATAGCGCCGTCCATCTGAGCAGCACCAGTGATCATGTTCTTGATGTAGTCAGCATGGCCTGGGCAGTCAACGTGAGCGTAGTGACGGTTTTCTGTCTCGTACTCAACGTGAGCTGTGTTGATTGTGATACCACGTTCTCTTTCTTCAGGAGCCTTGTCGATCATATCGTATGCTTCAAACTTAGCCTTACCAGAGAAAGAAAGGTACTTTGTGATAGCTGCTGTTGTTGTTGTCTTACCATGGTCAACGTGACCGATAGTACCAATGTTTACATGGGGCTTGCTACGGTTAAAATGTTCTTTTGCCATTTTAATGTCCTCCTAAAATTATAATTCTCATATTACTCATTTTATCAAATTTTCAGAGAAAATACAAGAGTTTTTTGTAAAATTTTTAATTATTCTTTGTTTCTCTTCTTCATGATGTCATCAGCGATGTTCTTAGGAACCTGAACATAGCTGTGGGGTTCCATTACATACTGACCACGACCCTGTGTCTTAGAACGAAGGTCATTGGAGTAACCAAACATTTCAGAAAGAGGAACAAGCGCAGTAATCTGTCTTGCGCCATTTCTGTCGTCCATGGACTGAATTGTACCACGACGTGAGCTAAGGTCGCCGATAACGTCGCCCATATATTCCTCAGAAACGATTACTACTACCTTCATAATAGGTTCGAGGATTACAGGGTTTGCCTTCTTACAAGCTTCCTTAATTGCCATAGAACCGGCAATCTTAAACGCCATTTCAGAAGAGTCGACTTCATGGTAAGAACCGTCATAGAGGTCAACCTTAACGTCAACTGTTGGGAATCCTGCGAGTACACCGGACATAAGAGCGCCCTGAATACCAGCGTCAACAGCAGGGATATATTCCTTAGGAATAGAACCACCTACAACGCTGTTGGTAAATTCGTAACCCTTACCGGATTCGTTAGGTGATACGTGGAGCTTAACGTGACCGTACTGACCCTTACCACCTGACTGACGAGCATACTTTGTATCAACGTCAGCATTACCTGTAATGGATTCCTTATAAGCAACCTGAGGTGCGCCTACATTTGCTTCAACCTTGAACTCACGAAGAAGTCTGTCAACGATGATTTCGAGGTGAAGCTCACCCATACCTGCAATGATTGTCTGACCTGTTTCTTCGTCTGTCCATGTTCTGAATGTCGGGTCTTCTTCTGCAAGCTTTGCAAGAGCAAGAGCCATCTTTTCCTGACCAGCCTTTGTCTTAGGCTCAATAGCCAAGTCAATAACAGGATCAGGGAATTCCATGGATTCAAGAATTACAGGATGGTTTTCATCACAGAGTGTGTCACCTGTTGTTGTATTCTTAACACCAACTGCAGCAGCGATATCTCCGCAGTAGCAAACTTCGAGGTCCTGTCTGTGGTTTGCGTGCATCTGGAGAATACGTCCCATACGTTCCTTCTTACCCTTTGTAGCGTTGAGCACGGATGCACCTGCTTCAACTACGCCGGAGTAAACTCTGAAGAAGCAGAGCTTACCAACGAACGGGTCTGTTGCGATCTTGAATGCAAGCGCTGAGAACGGTTCGTTATCGCCTGCTTTTCTCTCTGTTTCTTCGCCTGTATCGGAGTCAATACCCTTAATAGGCGGGATGTCGAGAGGTGAAGGCATGAAATCAACAACTGCGTCAAGGAGCTTCTGAACGCCCTTGTTCTTGTAAGATGTACCACAAATTACAGGAACGATTGCATTGTCGATAGTAGCCTTTCTGATTACCTTCTTGATTTCTTCAACGGTAATTTCTTCGCCCTCAAGGAACTTATTCATAAGCTCCTCGTCCTGTTCAGCAACAGCTTCAAGAAGCTGTTCTCTGTACTTATTAGCGATTTCCTTCATATCTTCGGGAATTTCTTCAACTCTCATATCCTTACCGAGGTCGTCATAATAAACGTCCGCTTTCATTTCAACGAGGTCGATAATTCCTCTGAATGTGTCTTCAGCGCCGATAGGAAGCTGAATGGGAACTGCGTTCGCCTTCAGTCTGTCCTTCATCATCTGAACTACGTTAAAGAAGTTTGCGCCCATAATGTCCATCTTATTTACATAAGCCATTCTGGGAACGCGATATTTGTCTGCCTGACGCCAAACTGTTTCTGACTGAGGCTCAACGCCGCCCTTTGCACAGAATACAGTTACGGAACCGTCAAGGACTCTGAGTGAACGTTCAACTTCAACTGTGAAGTCAACGTGACCCGGAGTATCGATAATATTAACTCTGTGGTTCTTCCAGTATGCAGTAGTTGCAGCAGAGGTAATTGTGATACCTCTTTCCTGCTCCTGCTCCATCCAGTCCATCGTCGCAGAACCTTCGTGAGTTTCACCAATCTTATGGTTAATACCTGTGTAGAAAAGGATACGCTCAGTTGTAGTTGTCTTACCTGCGTCGATATGAGCCATGATACCGATATTACGAGTCATTTCGAGAGTTACGTCTCTAGCCATAAATTCCTCCGTTCTATCGGCTTACCACTTGAAATGAGCAAAAGCCTTATTAGCTTCAGCCATTCTGTGGGTATCGTCACGCTTCTTGCAAGATGCACCCTGTCCATTGATTGCATCTAAGATTTCGTTGGCGAGTCTTTCCTTCATTGTCTTTTCGTTGCGCTTTCTGCTGAACATTGTAAGCCATCTGAGACCTAATGTTCTGCGTCTTTCGGGACGAACCTCCATCGGTACCTGGTATGTTGAACCACCTACACGACGAGCCTTAACTTCAAGCTGTGGCATAATATTTTCCATTGCAGCTTCAAAAGCTTCAAGCGGATCCTTACCGGATTTTTCGCCCACGATTTCAAATGCGCCATAAACAATTTTCTGGGCTACGCCCTTCTTACCATCAAGCATAATGTTGTTGATAAGTCTTGTAACAAGCTCCGAATTGTACATAGGATCCGGAATAACATCACGCTTAGGTACATTACCTCTTCTTGGCACTTTACTTCCCTCCTTCATAAATTTTCGCTGCATTTTGCAGCAACATGAAAATCATCGGTACTCGAAAGCGTTTAGCTCCCGCCGTCCAATCTGCAGGTAATTTTAATATATAAAACCCCGCAAATGCGGCAGCGATTAACTAATCGTTACGCTTTTTTTGCACCAGCCTTCGGACGCTTAGCTCCGTACTTGGATCTACCCTGCATTCTTCCGTCAACGCCCTGAGCGTCAAGTGTTCCTCTTACGATGTGGTAACGCACACCAGGGAGGTCTTTAACACGGCCGCCACGAATGAGAACAACGCTATGCTCCTGCAGTTTATGTCCGATACCTGGGATATAAGCAGTAACTTCATAGCCGTTAGAGAGTCTTACTCTGGCAATCTTTCTCATTGCTGAGTTAGGCTTCTTAGGTGTTGCAGTTCTTACTGCTGTGCAAACACCACGCTTCTGCGGAGAAGAGAGGTCAACTGTTTCCTTCTTGAGAGTGTTCATACCCTTCTGAAGTGCAGGTGCCTTGGACTTCTTTGCAGCAACTGTTCTTCCTTGCTTAACGAGCTGATTAAAGGTTGGCAATTCTTTACACCTCCTATTATAAATAATTGTGTGATTTAGCCCACACTAGCCTTTATATTATAAACAAAAAAACGGTAAAAGTCAACATTTACGGGCATTTGCCCGAAAAATCGTAACTTTTACCGTTTAATTTAACTAATTATATCTCTTTTTGTGCAATTTAACAAGGATTATTCAGCTTTCTGCTGTTCTTCCTCCATTGCAGCAAGACCTGTACCTGCAGGAATAAGCTTACCGATAATAACGTTTTCCTTAAGTCCGAGCAGTGGGTCAACCTTACCGTGAATAGCCGCGTCAGTAAGAACACGGGTTGTTTCCTGGAAGGAAGCTGCGGAAAGGAAGCTGTCAGTTGCAAGAGAAGCCTTAGTGATACCGAGAAGAACAGGAGTCCATGTAGGCATTTCGATTTCTTCGCCTGCGGCCTGTCTTTCCTTAAGCTCATCGATAACCTTAAAGAGATCGTTTTTATCAACAACTGACGGAAGGAGAGTTGAGCTTCCGGGGTTGTCAATCTTAACCTTTCTCATCATCTGACGAACGATAACCTCGATATGCTTATCGTTGATATCAACACCCTGCTGACGGTAAACCTTCTGAACCTCGGAGATGATGTAGTTCTGAACAGCTTCTTCGCCCTTTGCGGCAAGAATATCGTGAGGGTTAGCAGAACCTTCTGTAAGGCTTCCGCCTCTATCGACGTAATCACCTTCGCCAATCTTGAGCTTATAGCCAAAGGGAACTACGTAATCATCCTCGTTACCGTCGTCGGTTGTAATAATAACGTGACGAGTTTTCTTTATTTCTTCAATTCTTGCAGTACCTGCATTTCTTACGATAATTGCGCTGTTCTTGGGCTGTCTGCTTTCGAAAAGCTCAACTACACGAGGAAGACCCTGTGTAATATCTTCTGCAGAAGCGATACCGCCCGTATGGAACGTTCTCATCGTAAGCTGTGTACCAGGCTCACCGATTGACTGAGCCGCAATGATACCAACTGCTTCACCGATCTGAATCGGGTTACCGTTTGCAAGCGAATGACCGTAGCACTTTGCACAAACGCCGTGCTTAGCGTGGCATCCGAGAACGGAGCGAATCTTGATTTTCTCGATACCCATATCGACAATCTTCTTGGCGTCAACGTCGTTCATCATCTTGTCCTTAGAAACAACAAGGTTACCCTTATCGTCGTAAAGGTCAGTAACAAGATAACGTCCGACAAGTCTTTCTGCCAGAGGCTCGATAAGCTCCTTGCCTTCACGGATTTCATATACGTCAATACCTTCGTCTGTTCCGCAATCGTCTTCTCTGATGATTACTTCCTGAGAAACGTCAACAAGTCGTCTTGTGAGGTAACCTGAGTCGGCGGTACGGAGCGCTGTATCGGCAAGACCCTTACGAGCACCACGAGAAGAAATGAAGTACTCAAGTACGTTCAGACCTTCACGGTAGTTAGCTCTGATGGGGATTTCGATTGTTTCACCCGATGTATTTGCAATAAGACCACGCATACCTGCGAGCTGTCTGATCTGGTTGATAGAACCACGCGCACCGGAGTCAGCCATCATAAAGATGGGGTTGTACTGGTCAAGGTTATTTGTAAGAGCGTCGGAAACGTCCTTTGTTGTCTGATTCCAAACCTCAAGAACTGCGGATTTACGCTCTGCATTCGAAATAAAGCCTCGTGAGAAGTCCTTATTGATTTCAAGAATGTCAGCTTCAGCGGCAGCGAGAAGCTCCTTCTTCTGAGGAGGAATTGAAGCGTCGCAAACTGCAACTGTAATAGCCGCCTTTGTCGAATACTTATAACCAAGAGCCTTGATTTTATCAAGAACCTGCGCGGTTGTAGCTGTACCGTGAACCTTTATACATCTGTCGATAATCTGACCGAGCTGCTTCTTTGCAACCTTGAAGCCGATTTCAAGCTGTACATAGTTTTCTTCCTTTGTACGGTCAACAAATCCAAGGTCCTGAGGAATGTTTTCATTGAAGATAATTCTTCCGACAGTTGTAGTGATAAGCTGAGAATATTCCTTTTCATTGATAATCTTGGTTGCACGAACCTTGATTTCAGAATGAATTGAAATAATGCCTTCCTGGTAAGCCATAAGCGCTTCGTTGAAGTCACGGAAGCACTTACCTTCACCCTTTTCACCCTTCTTGGTAATTGTAAGGTAGTAAGAACCAAGAACCATGTCCTGAGTAGGAACGGTAACAGGGCGTCCGTCTGAAGGCTTGAGAAGGTTTCTTGCCGCAAGCATAAGCGTTCTTGCTTCCTCCTGCGCTTCGTTTGAAAGCGGGAGGTGAACAGCCATCTGGTCACCGTCAAAGTCGGCGTTATAAGCTGTACATACAAGTGGATGAAGCTTGATTGCACGGCCTTCTACGAGAACAGGCATAAATGCCTGAATACCGAGTCTATGAAGTGTAGGCGCACGGTTGAGGAGAACGGGGTGATCCTTTATTACGTCTTCAAGAACGTCCCAAACCTCGTCATTGGCTCTGTCAACCATTTTTCTTGCGCTCTTGATATTGTTTGCCTTACCGCGCTCAACAAGCTCTTTCATTACAAAAGGCTTGAAAAGCTCGATTGCCATTTCCTTAGGAAGACCGCACTGATCCATCTTAAGGTCAGGACCAACTACGATAACCGAACGTCCCGAATAGTCAACACGCTTACCGAGAAGGTTCTGACGGAAGCGGCCCTGTTTACCCTTGAGCATATCAGAAAGGGACTTGAGAGGTCTGTTTGAAGGACCTGTTACTGCTCTTCCGTGTCTGCCGTTGTCAATAAGTGCGTCAACTGCCTCCTGAAGCATTCTCTTTTCGTTTCTTACGATAATGTCAGGAGCATTAAGATCAAGCATCTTTTTAAGGCGGTTATTTCTATTGATAACTCGTCTGTAAAGGTCGTTGAGGTCGGAGGTTGCAAAACGTCCGCCGTCAAGGAGCACCATAGGACGAATATCGGGAGGAATAACAGGAATTACATCCATAATCATCCACTCAGGGCGGTTACCGCTGAGTCTGAAGGCTTCAACTACGTCAAGACGCTTGAGCAGTTTAAGTCTCTTCTGTCCCTGCTGAGTTCCTTCAAGCTCTTCCTTGAGTTCAGCTGAAAGCTTATCAAGGTCGATTTCCATAAGAAGCTCTTTTATTGCCTCAGCGCCCATTCCTGCAGTAAAGTCATTTCCGTAACGCTCACGCATATCGGTGTATTCCTTTTCAGAAAGGAGCTGACCCTTTGTAAGAACGGTGTCGCCAGGATTTGTAACAATGTACTTGGTGAAGTAGAGTACCTCTTCAAGACGCTTTGGAGAAATGTCAAGCATCTGACCGATTCTTGAAGGTGTGCCTCTGAAATACCAGATATGAGATACAGGTGCGGCAAGCTCAATATGGCCCATACGGTCACGTCTTACCTTATTTTTAGTTACTTCAACGCCACAGCGTTCGCATATTTTACCTTTGTAGCGTAATCTCTTATACTTACCGCAAGAACATTCCCAGTCCTTCTGTGGTCCGAAAATCTTTTCGCAGAATAAGCCGTCACGCTCAGGCTTCTGAGTTCTGTAATTGATTGTTTCAGGTCTTTCAACAACGCCGTAGCTCCAACTGCGAATCTGCTCAGGCGATGCAAGACCGATTTTCATTGATTCAAAAACGTTATAACCCAATTTGATTCCCTCGATTCATTAAATTTTCAAGCAGGAAGATTATTCGTCGTCAGAGATATCCTCTTCGTCATCGTAAAAATCTTCATCATCGTCAAAATCGTCAGATTCAATCGAACCTGCGAATTCTTCATCGTTTTCATCCTTAGTAATGAACGATGAGTCTAAATCGCTCTCATCGGTAACATACTCAAAATCATCAGCATTAACAATACCGATTTCATCGTCATCATCAAAGGTCTGTTTCAAATCAATTTCATCGTTATTGGAGTCAAGCACCTTAACGTCAAGTCCAAGCGACTGAAGCTCCTTGATAAGAACCTTGAAAGATTCAGGAACGCCCGGCTTAGGTACGTTGTCACCCTTTACAATTGCTTCGTAGGTCTTTACACGTCCAACTACGTCGTCAGACTTAACTGTGAGGATTTCCTGGAGCGTATAAGCCGCACCGTAAGCCTCAAGAGCCCAAACTTCCATCTCACCGAAATGCTGACCGCCGAACTGAGCCTTACCGCCAAGAGGCTGCTGAGTTACGAGCGAGTAAGGACCTGTTGAACGAGCGTGAATCTTATCGTCAACGAGGTGGTGGAGCTTGAGGTAATACATATAACCGACAGTTACAGGATTATCAAACTGTTCACCTGTACGTCCGTCGATAAGAACTGTTTTTGCTTCCTGAGTAAGAGGAATCTTTGAGAAGTCAATGAACGGACCGCCCTTGCCTTCGTAGTTCTCACGCTGCTTATCAGCAAGCTCAAAGCAAGCTCTGATGTCTTCCTCGTGAGCGCCGTCAAATACGGGAGTCATAACCTTCCATCCAAGCGCCTTCGCAACGTAGCCAAGGTGAACTTCAAGCACCTGACCGATGTTCATACGAGAAGGTACGCCAAGAGGGTTAAGAACGATGTCAAGCGGTGTACCGTCGGGCAGGAACGGCATATCTTCCTGAGGAAGAATGCGGGAAACGACACCCTTGTTACCGTGACGACCTGCCATCTTGTCGCCTACGCTGATCTTTCTCTTCTGTGCAATATAGCAACGAACTACCATATTTACACCGGGAGCAAGCTCGTTACAGTTTGTTCTGTCAAATACCTTGACGTCAACGATTATACCGCTTTCGCCGTGAGGAACCTTAAGCGAATTATCACGAACCTCTCTTGCCTTTTCGCCGAAAATAGCACGGAGAAGTCTTTCTTCGGGAGTAAGGTCGGTCTCGCCCTTAGGAGCTACCTTACCAACCATAATATCGCCTGCATGAACCTCGGCACCGATTCTGATGATACCTCTCTTATCAAGGTCCTTGAGCGCTTCTTCGCTTACGTTAGGAATTTCTCTTGTGATTTCTTCAGGTCCGAGCTTTGTTTCTCTACATTCAAGCTCGTATTCTTCAATATGGATTGAAGTATAATCGTCATTATAAACAAGCTTTTCGTTAATAAGAACGGCGTCCTCGTAGTTATAGCCTTCCCACGTCATAAAACCGATAAGAGCATTCTTACCAAGTGAAATTTCACCGTTGCTTGTAGCGGGACCGTCAGCGATAACGTCGCCCTTCTTTACAACGTCGCCCTTAGAAACGACAGGCTTCTGGTTTACACACGTTCCCTGGTTTGAACGCTTGAACTTGATAAGCTTGTACTTATGTTCAACGCCGTTCTGAGGGAATATTGTAATTTCGTCGGCTGTAACTCTTGTTACAAGACCGTCCTCTTCGGCAAGAACGCAAACGCCTGAATCAACAGCTGCTTTACATTCCATACCTGTTCCTACGAGAGGATTTTCAGTTACCATAAGAGGAACTGCCTGACGCTGCATGTTCGCACCCATCAGCGCACGGTTAGCGTCGTGGTTTTCAAGGAACGGAATCATCGCTGTTGCAACAGAAACCATCATTCTTGGAGAAACATCGACAAAATTAACCTTTTCCTTTTCAACTTCAAGGATTTCGTCACGGAAACGAGCAGTAACACGAGGTCTCTTGAGTCTTCCCTGTTCGTCAAGCGGTTCGTTTGCCTGAGCGATAACGTAGCGTTCTTCAACGTCGGCTGTCATATATACAACCTCGTCCGTTACAACGCCTGTTTCCTTATCAACCTTGCGGTAAGGAGCTTCGATAAAGCCATATTCATTAATTCTTGCAAAAGAAGCAAGATAAGCGATAAGTCCGATGTTAGGTCCTTCAGGGGTTTCAATCGGGCACATTCTACCATAGTGAGAATAGTGAACGTCACGAACCTCGAAGCCTGCACGGTCACGCGAAAGACCGCCGGGACCGAGTGCGGATAATCTTCTCTTATGTGTAAGCTCAGCAAGAGGGTTATTCTGGTCCATAAACTGAGAAAGAGGAGACGAACCGAAGAACTCCTTGATAGCTGCAACAACAGGACGAATATTAATAAGTGAGTTAGGGGAAACCTTTTCCATCTCCTGAGACTGAAGTCCCATTCTTTCACGGATTACACGTTCCATACGTGCAAAACCGATTCTGAACTGGTTCTGGAGAAGCTCGCCGACAGAACGGATACGCTTGTTTCCGAGGTGGTCGGTGTCGTCTACATCTCCCACGCCTTCGCAAAGATTAATAAAGTAGCTTACTGCCGCATATATATCGTCAAGAGTAATATGCTTAGGAACAAGTCTTTCAGCGTTCTGTGCAATTGCCTCCTCGATTTCTTCGGGAGTATTGTTATTATCAAGGATTTCTCTGAGAACAGAGAAGCTTACCTTCTCGTTTACGCCGTATTTTGCAATGTCGATTCCTTCGGGAATATAAGGCTTGATGTCAACCATACCGTTGCCCACAACCTTAACTTCTTTTCCCTCAAGGGAAAGAATAACTTCCATTACGCCTGCCTGAGCGATTTCGTCGGCAAGCTCCTGAGAGATTGTCTTATCAGCGTCAACGATTATTTCACCTGTAAGCGGATTTACAATCGGATATGCGGATTTGTGTCCTGCTATACGGTCAGCAACGCTGAGCTTCTTATTATATTTATATCTACCGAAGCGTGAAAGGTCGTAACGCTTTGCGTCAAAGAACAATGCGTTAAGGTGATTCTGTGAAGATTCAACCGTAGGAGGTTCGCCCGGTCTTAGCTTCTTATATACTTCAAGGAGCGCTTCTTCCTTATTCTTGGTAGAGTCCTTCTGACCGATTGTCTGTCTGATTCTTTCGTCGTCGCCGAAAAGATCGATAATATCCTCGTCAGTTCCTCTTCCCAAAGCTCTTATAAGTGTGGTTGCAGGGATTTTTCTGTTCTTGTCAATACGAACATAGAACACATCGTTTGAGTCCATTTCAAACTCAAGCCATGCGCCTCTGTTAGGAATTACGGTTGACTTGAAAAGCTTCTTACCTGTCTTATCATAGTCAAAACCGAAATAAACACCCGGAGAACGAACAAGCTGAGATACAATTACACGCTCTGCACCGTTGATAACGAACGTACCGCTATCTGTCATAAGCGGGAAATCACCCATAAAAATAGAGTTTTCGGTAACTTCGCCTGTTTCTTCATTTCTGAGGTGTGCCGTTACACGTAAAGGTGCGGCATAAGTAACGTCTCGTTCCTTACACTCCTCAATTGTGTACTTGGGCTCTTTGTCAATAGAATAATCAACAAAGCTCAGGGTCAGCTTGCCGTTGGAATCGGTTATAGAGGAAATATCATTGAATACCTCCTTAATACCCTCGTCCAAAAACCACTTGTAAGAGTTTTTCTGAATTTCAATGAGGTTAGGCATCTCCAAAACATCATTGATTTTCTGGAAGCTCTTTCGGGTAGTTCTGCCTAAATGCACATCCTTGACATTTACCATTGGCTTTATCACTCCTTAAAAATTTGACACTGTAACGGATATATATTATAATAATGTAAAAATAGGAACGCACATATATCCATTATGATACAGTATATAACTATACCATAATCTGCAACCAATGTCAATAACTTTTTGAAAAAAATTCAAAATTTTTCTTGTTTTTCTCGAATACATTATTGACAAAGCAAAGATAATGTGATATACTTTATTTTCGTTGGTGCTGATATAGCTCAGTTGGCAGAGCACGTCATTGGTAATGACGAGGTCACCGGTTCGAATCCGGTTATCAGCTCCAGTCGGAAATCCCGACAGGCATAAAAGCTCGGTTTTATACCGGGCTTTTTGCTTTTGTTTACCCTAAAATCTATCTGACTACCACTTGACTAAAAACAAACCCGTCCGCCTTTGTAGGCGGCTATTAATAAAAAACACTTGACAAACATTTACAACCGTGCTATACTAAGCACGTTAAGAAACACGTGTTTTATAACAAAGCTTTCAAAAGGAGGTAATTTTAAGATGACTTACTACACAATGAAAAACGAAAACAGTAAGAGCAAAATTACCTCGGTAGTATTGAAATAACCATTTTTATATGAAAATGATTATGCCGCAGCGGATTTTGCTGCGGCTTTTTTGCGCCCAAAATCAGTTGGGCTGTCCGTTCTTTTCTATGCCGCAGTATATATTCTCTGCGTTGCCGAGGTTGTGCTCAAAGAAACAGGCTTTAATTTGAAAGGAATGGTTACTGCAATGATTACTAACGAAAAAAGAACTATGCGCGTATCAGAGGTTCAGCGTGAACGCTATACTCTGATTGGCGAAATGGGTGAAATCAAAGCCAGACTCAAGGGCAATCTTTACAACAGCAATATTTTTCCCGTTGTAGGAGATTATGTGGACGTTATAGTTAACCCCCAAGGAGATTCGCTCATAGAAAAAATACTTGAAAGAAAAACATATCTTTCACGTCCCGACCGAAGCGGCCACGCAGACGGATATGTAAAAACACTTATTGAACAGGCTATGGCGGCAAATTTTGATTATGTGTTTATCGTCACGTCGCTTAACCGGAATTTCAACGCAGGAAGGATAGCTCGATATATTGCGCTGACAATACAAGGCGGCGGTGTTCCTGTGGTAATTCTCAGTAAAGCGGATTTGTGCGATGATATAGACAAATATATCAAAGAGGTAAAAAGCGTTTCCGACAAAGCAGACGTAATTGCCATAAGCTCTCTTACGGGCGAGGGTATGTCGAATTTACGAAGGTATTTCACAAGCGGCGTAACTATCGCTCTCATCGGCTCGTCGGGCGTTGGCAAATCGACAATGCTGAACGCCGTTGCAGGCAAAGAAATTATGAAAACAAGCGGTATCAGAGAAGACGATGGGAAAGGCAGACACACAACAACACACAGACATCTTTTTATGCTTGATAACGGCGTTACGATAATCGACACTCCGGGTATGAGAGAAATCGGCGTATGCGACATTGACGAAGGTATCGACGATACTTTTTCCGATATAACCGAGCTGTTTTCACAGTGTCGCTTCAGTAACTGCCAACACAACACGGAGCCTGACTGTGCAGTAAAAAAAGCGCTCGAAACAGGCGAGCTGGGCGAAAAACGCTGGAGATTATACCAAAGGCTTTGTGATGAAAATTTTAAGGCAAAAAGAATGAAAGCAAGGTGCAGAAAATGAGTATTTTATTTGAAAAATTTACGGAAAAACATATCAACGAGGCGGTCAAGTTAGCGCTTACGGAACTTGAAAACGAGCGAAAATACTGCCCCGATTTGCCTCGTGAGGATTTCAGCAAGCACTTGACGGGTGTTCTTCATTGGTTAAGCAGTCAGCCCTACGGGAAAGCGGCGATAAGCGACGGAAAGCTTATTGGATATTTGATTTTTGCAGGGCCTTGGGACGGATTTTTCGGAGATGTAAAGGGCGTCTTTTCACCTCTTGGCGCAAGTGCATTTTCATACGATTATAAAAATCGTGGCAAACTCGCTTCAATGCTCTTTTCAAGCGTAGCAGAAGAATTTGTGGGCAAAGGCGTTTTCAGCTGTGCTTTAAGCCGATACGCTCACGACGAGGAAGCAGCGAAATCATTTGTACTGAACGGGTTTGGAATACGCTGTTCGGATTTTGTGCGTAAGATATCAGAATTTGATTTCCGGAGCAATTCGTGTGAAATTGTATTTAAGGAGTTGCCTGCTGATAAGTTCGCTGCGGTTGAACATCTGCAAAGAGGACTTCACAGACATTTGGCAGGCGCACCGATATTCTTCCCCGGCGAAGATTTCGATGAATGGTTTAAGAGCTGGATAAAGCGTGAAACTATGCGTATTTTTGTCGCAGAATCAGACGGAGAAATCATCGGTTTTATTTCGTTGGAAGATGAAGCTGAGAATTTCATCACTGAACACAATACAATGAAAAACATCTGCGGCGCATATTTCGACGAGAATTATCGCGGCAACGGTATTGCACAAAATCTACTTTTGTTTATTGCAAAAAATCTTAAAGCTGAGGGTGTAACTCACCTCGGTGTAGACTGCGAAACGCTTAACCCTACCGCCCTCAATTTCTGGGGAAAATATTTTGAGCCATATACTTATTCGTTTGCACGAAGAATTGACGAACGCATTGTCTTATAAAAGGTCACAAAAAGTTTCTTGCCGACGATTTCCGACACGCGAAAGTTCACACAAAAAGGCGCTACCGATATACAGTAGCGCCTTAATTTTTATTCTGCCCAAGTCTGTTACTTTCTTCTGTCAATAATAACCTTCAGTTTTCCTGTACGGGAATTATAATCAAGGTCAGACACCTTGCACCATTCAACCCTTGGCTCGTTTATAACTTTGTCGTTGAGAGCGTCCTTAAACAAAGGTCGTTCAGCGTATAGCTTTTCAAGGAATTTTTCGGTATTGCCTTCTTCAGACGCCGCTATTTTGAAAAGGAAATAATCCTTATCGCTTCGCTCGACAATTATCTGATAAGAGTAGTAATCAATACCGCATTTTTTCAGAACGTCGCCCACGTCTTGCGGATAAAGGGTAACGTAGCCTGCTCTTGCCGCAACGTTACTTCTTCCGAGTATTCTGAACTTTCGGTCGGGAGTTCCCTCAGGCTCGGTATACTCTCCCATATCTCCCGCAGGGTAACGAATAAGAGGAATAAGAGCCTTAAAGAGCGAGGTGATATAAATCATACCGGGCTTGTTCATTTCTGTGATAACCTCACCCGTATCGGGATCAATAAGCTCCATAACGGTAAGATCTGACATTACTCTGTGTTCATTGAAGCCGCAGTCTTTAGTAAAATAACCGATAGGACCCCCGTCGTTTGAAGCGTAAAAAATCGACCTGAAATCAATCTCTCTTCCAAGTATTCTGCTTATCTTATCTCTTTGGTCCTGATAAAGCGTTTCTCCTGCAAAATAAACAGTATCAACCACAAAGCCCGTCATTTTATTTTCTTCGATAAACGAGACGATTTTTGTCAGAATAGACGGCGTTCCCGCAAGGCAGTTTATCTTATGGTCGTGAATCGTCAACACCATTTCTTCAACGTCAATATTGCCCGAAAGATTATACATAATCGTTTTTGCAGAAGCAAAATAAAGCATACTGTACGTATAAAGGAAGCTTGCGTAAAGTCCGCCTGCGTAAAAAAGATTGGCAATCTTCATACCGTTTGAAAGTCCGCCCTTTGTAAGAACAGCGCCGCTGCATTCACACATCGTCTGCCATTCTTCAGCGGTATAAAGCGAATATTTCGGATTTCCTGTCGTTCCTCCGCTTTTGAAAATCTGACCGTCAACCTGTGTTGAGGTTGCAACAGAATAACCGTTTTTATCGCAATTCTCCCAAAAATCACTCTGATCAATAAGCGGAAGATCAGTCAGCGATACCCTTTCGGGAAGATTTTTATACAAACCTTTATAGTATTCGGAATTATTTCTTGCAAACGCAATAATTTCATCAACAGAATATGTCTTAACGCTCATTACTTTCTCCTTTTCCGATTGAAATAATATCGTTCTTCAGCTCTTCAAACTCTCCTACGGTTACTACCCTGTCATAGTTGCAATCAGCACCGATCAGATGCTGCATAACAATATAGTCAGCCGTCTGACTTCCGGGAATAGCGCCTGCAAATACGAAGTGATGTTTTTTTGCTGTTTTATAAGCATATTCACATCCCGGAGTATTCAAGGATATAAGCAGCTCAATCATTTCAACGCTAGATCTCACCGAATCTTTTATCGCATCTACAAGAAGATTTTCTAAATCGTCAGAAGCGCTTTTTATAATCATTTTCGCCGACTTGAGCGAAGGGCTTGTTTCAACGTTCATAACCGTGTTTTCGTCAAGATGGTGTTCGCTCTTGAATTCGCAATTATAATCAGCGTTTTTATAAATCTTCTTCAAGAATTCACAGATTTCGTCGGGAGCGTAAACAGTACTGCTTGCGTTTTTATCGAGGATTTTCACACTTGTGAATAAATCAAGTCTCTGTTTATTTTTATTATATTCGCTTTCCATATCAGACGCAATATACGATAAAAGCATTGCCGTTGCAGTAAACTCCGACTTAATAAACGCCTTTTGCGATAACGGATGAAAGGCAACGGGCTGTCCCATAAGTGCTCTCAAGCCAAGCTCCTCGCCAAGCTTCATACAGTGGTCCATAAACTTTGCAAAAAGACCAAGGCCTCTGAACTCTTTTCTTGTGACAACCGTGGATATTTCCGGCATATTTTTGAACGTATCAGAAAAAGCGAGCGCAAAGTGTCCCGCTGTCTGACCGTGCTCATTAACGGCAAGGAACGACATAATCTCCTTGTTTTCTATTGATTTCATGAAGCTGTCAATGTAATAAAGCTTTTCATAACCGTAAGAATAGCCGTATTCACTGTAAATACATCTTATAGCTTCAATTGCGTCTTCATAGGTTTTAACGGCTTTTATCGAAATATTGGTGTCAAGCACCTTGGTTTCGGGATATGGCTCAGGCTTTTTGAAAACAATCTGGTGCTTCGTATCCAAGCGGACGAATATTCTCTGCCCGTGCTTTCCGAGCTTTTCCATACCAAAGCCGTCCGTCATATAATTAAGAAGAGTGTCACGCAAGGATTCATTGCCGTTTGAATCCTTTTTCTCTTTATCAACCGAAACGTCCGTCCACGAAGGAACGCCCTTATCTCTTACCGAAAACTCAAAATAATTTTCAGCAACAAAAAACTCGGCTGTAATCACGCCCTCGGCTCCGGGGTAGGCTCTTTCTATCCTGTGCTTGAGCATCTCCGCCGCAACGTATCTCAGACGGTTATATCTGCTGTAATCCATAGTTTTGCTGGTTGCGGCAAGAGAATCAAGAAAGCTCAGAACAGCGTTTATATAAATTTTTCTGTTGGTGATTTCAATTGAAGCTATTTTTGTTCTGTTCATTTTTTACCTCATTCAAAGCAGATTCTGTTCCATCCGAGAACGGATTCTGAAGTACCATTGCTCTTTTGGGCAATAGCCTCTAAACGTTCGGTTGCATTTTCATATTTAAGATTATCTCTGATGGTAACTTTTTTCTGTACGCTGTTTATTTCAACCTCTACGTATCTTCCCTTGGCCTCAGGGCAATGCTCTGCGATTGCTTTCAGATATGTAATTGCATTATATCTGACCGTATCGCTGACCTGCTCATTCTTCTGAAGTTCCTCCTCAACGTAAGCGATAAAATCGTCAAGAAGCTCCGAGCTGTACTTAGAAGTAAAACAAGCGGTATTATTTTCAACTGACTTATCAAGCAGAAGAATATTTGCGTCAACACCCTGCTTTTTTAACCGCTTGCGCTTTATCTGAACCATAAATGCAATAATCACAAACGTCGCAAGCTCAGCTACGGTATAAGCCGCCCAGATACCGCCTTCGCCAAAGAGCTTTCCAAGTAAAAAGGTCGCCGCCAAAAAAAGCACAAAGCAACGAAGACTTATTATAACCGACGACATAAAGCTCTGCTCGGTTGACTGAAGATAGTAACCTATCACCACGTTGACGGTCATAATAATCATACTTGTGGCAAATATTCTTACAGCGACAGCCGATTGCTCAATAAGCAAAGCGTCGTCTATTCCAAAAACAATCGGGACAACACTCGGTATTATTTCAAGAATCAGAGTGACAGAGCCGCAGATAATGAAAATAGTAATCAAAGCAAGTCGGAGCGTTTCCTTTATACTTCTGAAGCTTTTTTCGCCGAAATAATTGCTGACCATCGGCTGAATCGTCTGACTTATTCCCTCAAAAACCGAGAGCGATACCGTCGAAAGATTGAACACCACGGTATAAACCACAATTCCGTTTACGCCTGCGATCTTTGACAGAAAGTGATTCATAATAAGAATCGTCAGAAACTGATAGATAAAATGAAGAGCTGAGCTGAAGCCGTTTTTGATAATACGAAGAGCTGTTTTGTTAAACGTGAATCTGAATTTCAGCGTGTTTTTTTTCGAGAAAAAGTGAGTTGATATTACAGCTATACTGACAAGCTGTCCGAGCACTGTCGAATAAGCGGCCCCCGAAACGCCCATTCCGAGAAAGCCTACGAAAATAAAATTGAATGCAATATCAACAACTATTGACGTGAACATTCCTATCATTGAAAGAGTTGGTCGTCCGTCGTTCCTTACGAAGAATGCAAGCCCGATATTTATAACAAACACAGGACCTCCGACAAGAATTATCTGAGAATATTCCCGTACAGAATGAAAAACCGCTTCCCCTGCCCCAAGGCATTGGGTAATAACGTCAATAAATAACATCCCCGACAAAAGAAACAGAACTCCTACTCCCGCAAGAAGCTCAATTGAAAGGCTGAACGCCTGATTTGCAGAAGCCTTGTCTCCTTTTCCCGTATCTATTCCCATAGCAATACATCCTCCGACAGCGAAAAGCGCTGCGAATGTATTTATAATCATATAAATCGGCGTCGCAAAAGTCACGACAGACAGCGAAAGGTCGTCAAGATATTGCCCGATAATAATCGTATCCGCAACAGAACCTATTGCCGTCGTAAGATTCATAAGAATAGTGGGCAAAAGCATTGAAAGGAATATTTTTTTGACTATGGGGTTGTGCTTATACATAAAATTTAGGTTCATAAAAGCTTCCTTATCTTAAATTCTGTTGTCTATTACGCTCTTTACCTTTCCGCCGCCTGTGCTTAATTCAAACTGTTCCTTTGCTTTTCTTACAACTGAAATTCTTCCTGTTTTATCGGTAAGTATTTCGCTGATTTCAGGGTAGTGCTTTGAAAGAATATCAAGAACCTCAGCTTCCGTAAGAGCCATATCCTCTTCAACGCAGATTTCCATGCAGCTCGTTTCGTTGTAGCTCAATATCAGCTGAATCCAGCCTGTATACCCGATTTCGTTTCCGAATATAGACTTGATTTTTTTATAGTTGATGTAGTTGGTTGCAAACTTAAAAATATCGCCAAAGCGTCCGAGAAGCTCAAAACGAGGAGCAAGTCTTCCGCACTTGCACGGCTCTGAAACAAAGCGTCCGAGATCGCCTATCTCATATCTTTTTACACCGATATTTTCCTGATCTCTCGGAGTCCACACAAGCCTTCCGATTTCGCCGTCTTCAACAGGCTCGTCGCTGTCAAGTTTAAGTATTTCAAGATATTTTGTTGCAACTACGTGATGTGTCGTTCCCTCGCAGTATTCGCAAGTATAACCCATAGAGCCGATTTCATTGCAACCGTACGCAAGAGAAGCGATTCTTCTGACGCCAAAGGCTTCCTTCAGGTATGCAATCTGAGCAGGATCAAAATGCTCTCCTCCGTAAAGAATGGTGTCAACGCCATTATATTTTTCAAGAGCCTCCTTCTGATCGCTGAAAAGTCTGAGAATATAAGTCGGCATACCCATAAGGACGTTTACCTTATTTGAAATAATCTCGTCGGTAACGTACTTCATATCCATTTCAGCCGTCATCGGAAGCTGAATTACGTCTGCCTTTTTAAGTGCCTCATAAATGCTGATAAATCCGCCGTAAAGTCCGCCTGAATAAAACAAATTCATACAAATATCTTTTTCAGGATCTACGCCTGCTGAGATTATAAAGCGTGACGTTTCTTCATAGGTTACCTCAGCGTCATCGTAGGTATGAGGAGCGTATTTTGCTTTTCCTGAGCTTCCGCCACTTTTAAGAAGAAGATAGCCTTTGTCCTTGATTTCACGGGTTTGTGGAAACGACGCCTTTTCCATCAGCGGCGTCCCGTCCTCAAACGGAGCTTTTTTCATCGGCTCCATTTCAGAAAGCGACATACTTCCCTTGGGAAGACTGCTGCTTGTAAGGCTTATTCTCTTAACGTACTGCGTCATAGCGTATAAGCCGTCGTGCGGTTCGCCTGTGTATCCGCCCATCATAAGACCGGGGTCTGTTATTCTGTTTACTCCTCCTGCAATCAAAAGAGAGCTGAGCTGAGCAATCTCGTCCTTCTTGCACGCAAGACCGACCGTCTGAAGATATGCACGGAACGGACGAAGAACAGAAATAATATCACTGCGCTTTATGGGCTTTACGATAACCGTACGGTAAAGCGGAGACGGAGATAATTCATTATCGTATTTCACATAGATACGACAGCCGTTTCCGTCAAGGAGCTTTCCGTTGCCCATAATTTCATCAAGGTGACAAAGTTGAGTCTGAGTTGTAAGCTCAGCCTTTTCCGCTTGTGACATAGGGTGAAGCGGGTAAGTATCGGAAACTCTCTGAAGCGCTGACATAAAGCGCTCAGAAAAGCTGATAAGCTCGTCGTTGCTTTGTGTTTCATAATAAACGAGCTGAGGCGCACTGCACGCTTGCTGGTCGTTAACGCAGACATCTTGTGCAAGGCCCTCAAGCGCTTCGTCCGTGCATCCGCCCTCAGTGAAATAAGAGAAGCTTATCCTGTTGCCCCATTCGATGATTTTCACTCCCGAAGGCGCCAGCTTTCTCACGCCCGAGGTTGCTGCGTCGGAGCCCCAGACAGCCACAGCGTTACATAACGAAAACATATTTTTAAGAAGCTCCTCATCCTTTGACGATAGCGGGAAAACGTAAAAATACGGACACAAGCTTTCATCAATTTCACACAGCTTTTCAACCATAGTCATAGCAACCTTATGTGCGCCTGTTGCGGTTTTGATTACGTTTATATTTCCCGTGAGAATACCCTCTACTGAGCTGAAAAACGGAAGCATTGCGTCATTTGAGCTTGTAACGTGGCCAAGAACGCCTACGGGCATCCAGCCTTCAAACTCCTGTTCTCTGCTGCTGAGTCGGCTTATCTCAAAGGGTAAGCCGCCAAGCTCACGCTTGATTTTCTTAAAAAGCTCGTCAGAAGAAAGAACGTTTAGAGAATCTTTTTTTATCTGAGTCGCTTCTTCCCTTGAAAAACCAAGCTCAGTAAGCTCTGAAATCAAAAACTCGTTATCAGTCAGCATATATTTTCCGAGTTCATCAAGACTCTTGATTACAGCACGTACATCAGGCACGCCCTCTGAAAGCGTCTGACAAATACACTCGTTGATATTGTTAAGGCAATTGCTCTTATCTATTTCAACTCTTTTACCCTTGATTATAGCTTCCATAACAACCTCCCCCGTTAACGCTTAAGCAATTCGCTTGCTGTGATTGCACAGCTCTTGCTCTTACTTGTGCCTGCACGACCGATAATTTCCATAAACGGAGTTTTAATTCCGCAACCGCATTCCTCGTGCGAATGCATAACCGCCATATCGCCCATAAGAACAGAAACGGCAGGAACGCTCAACAGATGTGGCGTTATGAAATTGGCAAAGCCTGCTTCTCCGTATGGGAGAGGCTTGAGCGTTTCAACGTCACGGATAAACATTCTGCTGTAAACAGGAATATGAAAATGATGCTTGGGACATTCAAAATAAGGCACGGAATGTTCGGTTGAGCCATATCCGTCACGGCAGTTCGATTCGGGGATTCCGAGCATTTCTTCTACCATCGCATAAAGCTCTGTTTTTTGTATCTGCTTGTCTGCATAGCCTTTCCAGCCGCCGCCAAGCATAGTCATGGATTCCTTGTTCAAATGAAGCGGACGATGACCTGTATCCTTCATCTGCTTTACTGTAAAATATAAAAACGAGGGGAAACCGAAAATACGGACAGGAAGCCCCTGCTCCTCATATTCTTCAAGCGCTCTTATCGTTCCGTAAACGTCAAAGTCGTGTCCCACGCCATTAAACCTCAGTCCGAAGAAGGTTTCGTTTACAGGAGCGTAGCTGAGCATTCCCATATCCGTTTTTGCAGTTCCGAGATTTTTACTTGTCTGAGCAGGCTCGTAAGTAAAGAGGAGATAATTTGTCGGTTTATCCGAAAGAAAGCCGTAATATCTGAACTCGTTTTTTATCATTGAATTTCCGAAATCAAATGTGTCCTGATCAAAAAACATCTGACTTTTCTGACCGCTTGTTCCTGAGCTTGTTGCATATTCGACAATCTTTTCACGCTCAACGCTCAGAACCTCATATTTCTTAAAGAAATTTGCGTGTATGAAGGGAATCTTTTCGAGGTCCGCTTCCGTACGCAGTTGGTTATAATCAAAACCCGACTTTTCCATATAATGTCTGAAAAATTCGTTGTTGTCCGTGTGATGCTTCAGGCAATCACGCATCGCCTCCATAAATATTTCTGAAGAACCGACGTGGTCGTAAACGTCCTCGTAGCTTATCAATCTTTCTCTGGCTGTCATATTAACCTCCATTTGATAAATCATTCCATTGCTTCGTGCTTCGCATCAATCTAAGATAATTATATCAAAAACGAAACTAAAACGCAATATTTTTTCTTCTTAAAATACAAAAAATCATAAGCCGTACGTCAATGAAAAACTGACGGTTGGCGATAATTCAATCTCCTTATGCACAATCAAGCAAAAAACTCTATGTAACCGATAAAAAATAAAGCGACAGCTCTCAAGCGACGATTATTGAGTCTACGCTCAGATAAAAATATGCACTTACAAAAAACAATCGCAACAAACCACAACAACGCCGCATTTTTTATTGACAAAATCGCCCTTTTCGGTGTATAATAATTTGCGTGTTTTTATTTATACGGAGGACATTATAATGCTGAAATTCGGACAATGGGACTTACCCGGACTTGATTATTTCATATCGAAAAACCCGTTCATAGGGAGTAAGGATGAGCTTCGTTTCAAGCTTGTCCCCAACGATGACGAGCTTACGCTCCTTATCTGGTTCGGTGAAAAATGCTTCGAAAAATCCACAATAGAAATCGAAGAGAATTTTGAGCTTTGCGAAGAATCTCTTTACAAGGTGAACGAATATCTTACAGAAGTCTACAACGAGCGTTTCAGCTGATATTCAGCATTCAATCATAGATGGAGGACACAGAATTGAACCACGATTATCTTGATTCTATCAGAAATTTCTGCATAATTGCACATATCGACCACGGAAAATCAACGCTTGCAGACAGAATCCTCGAAAAAACCGATACTGTTGCAAAAAGGGATATGGAAGAACAGCTTCTTGACAATATGGAGCTTGAGCGTGAGCGAGGAATCACCATAAAAGCCCGTGCAGTACGCCTCAACTATAAGGCTCAGGACGGAAAAAACTACGTATTTAACCTCATCGACACTCCGGGACACGTTGACTTCAACTACGAGGTTTCCCGTTCGCTGAACGCCTGTGAGGGAGCGATACTTATCGTTGACGCTTCTCAGGGAATCGAAGCTCAGACGCTTGCGAACACATATCTTGCAATAGAACAGGACCTTGAGGTTGTACCTGTAATCAATAAAATAGATTTGCCCTCTGCTCACCCCGACGAGGTTAAACAGGAAATTGAAGAAGTAATCGGCATTCCTGCCGACGAAGCTCCGCTTATTTCCGCTAAGATGGGAATCAATATTGAAGACGTTCTTGAACAGATCGTAAAATCCGTTCCTGCCCCCAAGGGAGATATGGACGCTCCGCTTAAAGCGCTTGTTTTTGATAGCTACTACGACGCATATAAGGGCGTAATCGTATACGTCAGAGTCAAAGAGGGTGCTCTTCGCGTTGGCGATAAAATTAAAATGATGGCAACAGGCGCTGAGTTTCAGGTAACCGAGCTTGGCTATATGGGCGCTACAAATCTCGTTAGCGCTGATTGCCTTCGTGCAGGAGAGGTTGGCTATATCGCCGCATCTATTAAATCAATAGGCGATACAAGAGTCGGCGATACCGTTACAACCGTAGAAAACCCCGCACAAGAAGCGCTCCCCGGCTACCGTAAGGTTAACCCCATGGTCTTTAGCGGTATCTATCCCGCTGACGGCTCAAAGTACGGCGACCTCAGAGACGCACTTGAAAAGCTTCAGCTTAACGACGCTTCACTTTCCTTTGAGCCGGAAACGTCTATTGCACTTGGCTTTGGCTTCCGCTGCGGCTTCCTCGGTCTTCTTCACATGGATATTATCCAGGAGCGTCTTGAGCGTGAATATAATCTTGACATCATCACAACCGCACCGTCGGTTGTATATAAAATCACCAAGACAAGCGGTGAAACCGTCTTTATCGACAACCCTACCAATTACCCCGACATAGCGGAAATTGAAGTTGCACAAGAGCCGATGGTCTGCGCTCATATTTACTCCCCCTCTGATTATGTGGGAAGTATTATGGATCTGTGTCAGGAGCGTAGAGGCATATTCAAGGATATGAAATATCTTGACGAAAAGCGTGTGGATCTGCACTATGAGCTTCCACTCAACGAAATCGTATACGACTTTTTCGACGCCCTCAAATCCCGTTCCAGAGGCTACGCAAGCTACGACTACGAAATAATAGGCTTTACGCCGTCAAAGCTCGTGAAGCTTGACATTCTCCTCAACGGCGATATCGTTGACGCATTGTCATTCATCGTTCATACGGATAAGGCTTATCCCCGTGCAAGAAAAATCGCCGAAAAGCTCAAGGATAACATTCCTCGTCAGATGTTCGAGGTGCCTATTCAGGCGGCGATCGGCGGCAAGATAATCGCAAGAGAAACAATCAAGGCTCTCAGAAAAGACGTTCTTGCAAAGTGCTACGGCGGCGATATCACGAGAAAGAAAAAGCTTCTTGAAAAGCAGAAGGAAGGCAAAAAGCGTATGCGTCAGCTCGGAACGGTTACGGTTCCTCAAGAAGCGTTTATGTCCGTCCTCAAGCTTGACGAATAAGATGAAGGGCCTATATATTCACGTTCCGTTCTGCCTTTCAAAGTGTCCGTACTGTGATTTTTACTCGGAAAAATTCAGCAAAGCTCTCGCAAAAAGCTACACGGACGCTGTTTTAAGAAATCTTGACGGCGTCAGCGACACCTTTGATACAGTCTATTTCGGCGGCGGAACGCCTATTCTTCTCGCTGACGAGATGAGAGATATTATCTTATCTGTTCATAAAACGTCAAAATGTGAAATAACGGTTGAAGCTAACCCCTGTTGCGCTACCGAAAAAACAATATCAACTCTTGTAAACGCAGGCGTAAACCGCATTTCGTTCGGTGTTCAGTCTTTTTCGGATTATGAACTAAAGCAACTCGGACGACGACATACGAGACAGCAAGCAATCAATGCAATCAACCTTGCGTACAAGCACGGAATCGAAAATATTTCCGTGGACGTTATGCTGGGAACGCCCTCTCAGACTAAAAAAAGCGTTCTTGAAACAATAAGCACTATCTCCTCCCTGCCGATAAAGCACGTTTCGGCTTATATGCTGAAAATCGAAGAAAACACACCGTTTGGAAAGAATCCGCCTGTGCTTCCCGATGAGGACGAAACTTGCGATATTTACCTTACGGCAGTGCGTGAGCTTGAATCTTTTGGCATGAGGCAATACGAAATCAGTAATTTCGCCGTTGAAGGCTTTGAAAGCAAGCACAATCTAAAATACTGGAGATGTGAGGAATATCTCGGCGTTGGGCCTTCGGCTCACTCTTACTATAACGGAAAGCGTTTTTACGTCGAAAGAAGTCTCACTGAATTTATAGACTCTCAGAGGCAACAGGTCGTTATTGAAGACGAAAGCCCCCGTTCGTTTGACGAGTTTGCAATGCTAAGATTAAGACTTGTAAGCGGACTTGAGTTTTCTGACTGCGAAAGCTTCGGAGTAGAAAAAAGGACGATTCTTGAACGAATTGAAATAATCCCTAAAAACCTTATAAGAGTAACTGATACTACTGTTTCGCTTACCCCTGAGGGATTTCTTGTTTCTAATGCAGTTATAGGAAAAATCCTCGGATTCTGACATAAATACACGACAGGTGAATACAATAAAAGAAAACAAAGCCCGAATGTCAATATTTCGGGCTTATTTCATAGCTTTGAAGCCCTTATTTTCCTTGACAATAATCACAATGAGGTGTATAATTTATAGGTTAAGATTACCAACAGAGGAGGCGTTTTTTTGTTCACTGAAATCAACGGAATAAAAACAAATTATATCGTTGAGGGCGATGGCGAAAACGTGCTTTTGCTTCATGGCTGGGGCGCTAATATAAAGCTCTTTGATTCGATTATAAAAAAACTCTCTCCTTGCTATAAGGTCTGGGCACTTGACCTTCCGGGCTTCGGCGAAACCGAAGAGCCTAAGGAGGCTATCGGCGTTGACGGCTTTGTTGATTTTGTTCTTGCTTTTTGCAAAAAGATGTCAATCACCAAAACCGTTCTTCTCGGTCACAGCAACGGCGGCAGAATAATCATAAAAATGCTTACAAGAAGCGATTGTCCGCTTGAGGTTGAAAAGGTGATACTTACCGACAGCGCAGGAATAAAACCAAAGAAAACCTTTAAGGCAAAGGTAAAAACGAGATGCTATAAAATCGGAAAAGCGTTTTTATCGCTCGCACCGATAAGAAAAATAGCGCCTGACGCTCTCGAAAATCTCAGAAATAAAAACGGCTCTGCTGACTATAAGGCAGCCTCGCCGATGATGAGGCAATGTCTTGTCAAAATCGTAAACGAAGACCTGACTCCGCTTCTCTCACATATTAAGGCGTCAACGCTTCTTATATGGGGTGAAAACGACGACGCAACTCCCCTTTCCGACGGAAAGCTTATGGAAAAGCTTATACCCGACGCAGGGCTTGTGACGCTTGAAGGCTGCGGTCACTTCGCTTTTCTTGAACAGAATAATCTGTTCTTACGGATTATCGGCTCATTTTTGAATGTAGATTAAGAGGCTTTTATGATTATTTTTTCGACAATTCTTTTCTTCGCTACGCTTCTTGGAAGCTTTGTGCTAAACTTCGTGCATTATATGCACATGTTCCAGCTCAACTCCTATAACGCAGGCGAACAGCTCCATTGGATAAAAAACAACGTAGGAAATATCGTTTTAAGGCACATACTGCCGTTGTGTGCAGCTGTTTATATGTTGCTCACAGCGCTCCTGATGCACAGAATCGCCGTGTTTGACTTACTTCTTTGCTCGTGCGTATTTTTAGTGAGTCTTGTGTTTGCAAAACCAAAAAAAGCAAAGAAAAAGCTCGTGTTCACTCCAAGAGTAATCCGTATGTGCGTTACTTCGACCGTCGTTTACGGTGCTTTTTGCGCTCTGACGATGATTTTCCTTTATGAAACTCCCTACTGCTTTTTCCTGCTTTGCTTCTGGCAGATTTTCTCGCTTCTTATGCCGATGATCGCCAATTTTATCAATAAGCCTATCGAAAGAGGCGTAAACAACCACTACATCAACGACGCAAAGCGCATAATAAACGAGCTTCCGAACCTCACAGTCGTGGGAATCACGGGAAGCTACGGAAAAACTTCCACAAAATATTATCTTCAAAAGCTCCTGAGCGCTCGCTACAACGTGCTTATGACGCCCGAAAGCTACAATACGACGATGGGCGTTGTAAAAACCGTAAGAGGCTCTCTTAATGCAACATATGATATTTTTATCTGCGAAATGGGGGCAAAGGGCGTAGGTGAAATCAAGGAAATCTGTGACATTGTAAAGCCCCGTCACTCAATGATTACCTCAATCGGTCCTCAGCACCTTGAAAGCTTCAAATCCATTGAAAATATCATCAAGACAAAATTTGAAATTGCTGATTGTATAACAGACGGAACGGTTTTTCTCAATTACGACAATGATTATATAAAGTCGCATAATTGCGATAAGACAACGGTAAGCTACGGTCTTAATGCCGACAACGACTATTTTGCCGACGAAATCTCAATAAGCGAAAAAGGGACCTCCTTTACGCTCAGAAAAAAGTCGGGTGAAAGCAAAGCCTTTACAACCAAGCTTATCGGAGCGCACAACGTTCAGAATATCGTTGGGGCTATTGCAATAGCAAACACTCTCGGCATACCGCTTGACGAGCTTGTAATGCCTGTAAGAAGGCTTGAGTGTGTGCCTCACAGAATGGAAATAATTGACAGAGGAAACACGGTTATAATCGACGACGCCTTCAACAGTAACCAAAGCGGAGCTAAGGCGGCGCTTGACGCACTTTCGATTATGAACGGCTACAAGGTTGTTGTAACTCCGGGAATGGTTGAGCTTGGCGAAAAGGAATACGAGCTTAATAAAGCGTTCGGAGCGCAGATTGCCAAGGTTGCCGACTTCGCGGTTCTTGTCGGAGAAAAGCAAGCGGTTGCACTCAAGGACGGACTTATCGAAGAAGGCTACCCCGAAGAAAAAATATATATTGCAAAAACGCTTAACGACGGGCTTTCAAAGGTTGACGCAATAAATTGCTCAGGTAAAAAGAAAATCGTTTTGCTTGAAAACGACCTGCCCGATAACTATTGAACAGATTGGAGATTAAAATGAAGATTAAAGTCGGTGTATTTTTTGGCGGAAAAAGCGTTGAACACGAGGTTTCGGTAATATCGGGGCTTCAGGCGTGCAATGCGTTCGATAAAGAAAAATATGAGGTTATTCCCGTTTATATTACAAAAAACAACGAGTTTTATTACGGTGAGGCAATAGGCAACATCAAGGAATACAGCGACATAAAATCCCTCCTTGCAAAAAGTCAGCGTGTTTTCCTTATGAACGAAAACGAAAAGCTTAATATAATGCGCTATCCTCTGAAAAAATTCGGCGACAACTGCCTCAATAATATTGACGTGGCTTTCCCGATTGTTCACGGGACGAACACCGAGGACGGTACGCTCCAGGGCTTCTTCCAGACGCTCAACGTTCCTTACGTTGGCTGTGACATCATTTCGTCGGCTGTCGGAATGGATAAATACGTTATGAAAACCGTTCTCAAGGATAACGGCATAAATGTGCTTGATTGTTCCGTTTTCGGAATGTCAGACTATTCTAAAAAACCCGAACAGGTAGTAGCGGAAATTGAAAAGAAATTCAGCTATCCCGTTATCGTAAAGCCCCTCAACCTCGGCTCCAGCGTTGGCATCAAGGTTGCTCAGAATAAAGAAAAGCTCCTTGACGCACTTGACCACGCATTCAGCTTTTCAGGAAAGGTTCTTGTTGAAAAGGCCATTACAAATCTCAAGGAAATAAACTGCTCTGTCTGCGGTGATTACGATAGTGCTGAAGCAAGTGAATGTGAAGAACCCGTAGGCTCAAACGAAATCCTGAGCTACGAGGACAAATACGTTGATAACAGCTCGTCAAAGACGTCGGGAATGGCTTCTCTCAAGCGAAAAATTCCCGCTGAAATCTCAGACGAGCAGAAAAACACAATAAAGAAAATGGCACTTGATACCTTCCATTGCCTTGGCTGCAGCGGCGTATCAAGAATTGACTTTATGATTGACCTTGACGAAAACAAAATCTACGTCAATGAAATAAACACAATCCCCGGAAGCCTTGCTTTCTATCTTTGGGAGCCTGTTGGCGTAAAGTACAGTGCGCTTCTTGATAAAATGGTTTCGCTTGCACTCAAGCGTGACCGTGAAAATAAAAATCTGAGCTTCTCATTTGACACAAATATTCTTTCAAACGTCAACTTCGGCGGCTCGAAAGGCGGTAAGCTACATGGCTAAAAAAGCGTATATCATCAATATTACACACGGTGCCTGGAATAACCAGCTCTGGTTCAGCGGCGAAGACGACGACCTTACTGAGCGTAAGTGGGTTGACGCAAAGAAAAGCCTCGAAGAAGTCGGGAGCCAATGCAGTAACTCAAACAAGTTTTTCTCAGAAGCGGTAAAGCATTTTGAAGAATACGGCTTCGTACGAGTTCAGAAGTAATGAAAGAGATTATTATCAAGGCTAACGACAGCGGTCAACGGCTTGACAGATTTCTTGTCAAAATGTTCCCTTCTCTTTCTCAGACTGTTATCTGTAAAAACGTCAGAAACAAAAACATAAAAGTCAACAGAAAACGCACGGAAATAAGCTATAAGCTCTGTGAAAACGACCTGCTTCAGCTGTATATTTCAGACGAACATTTTGAACAGCAAAAAAAGGACGATTCTTCGTTTCTTAATGCAACTGCCACTCTTGACGTCATTTACGAGGACGAGAACGTAATGCTTGTCGATAAGCCCGTGGGACTTGTTGTTCACGAGGACGAATCAAACACAGACAACACTCTCATAAACGCTATCCTCAAATATCTGTGCGAAAAAGGCGAATATTCGCCGAACGACGAACAAAGCTTCCGCCCTGCCCTTTGCAACAGAATAGACAGAAATACAGGCGGAATTGTGATTGCCGCAAAAAACGCCGAAGCGCTCAGGATACTTAATCAGAAAATAAAGGACAGAGAGCTGGAGAAAAAATATCTGTGCGTTGCAAAAGGCGCTCTCCCCAAGAAAAAAGATACGCTCACCGCTTATCTTTTCAAAGATTCGTCAGAAAACAGGGTTCATATTACCAACAAGAAAACCCCTCAAAACAGAACCATTATTACAGAATATACCGTCGTTGACAGCTTTTCTGAAATGAGCCTTCTTGAAATAAATCTACTCACAGGCAGAACTCATCAGATAAGAGCTCATCTTGCCTATATCGGTCATCCGCTTCTTGGCGACGGAAAATACGGCGACAACAGGCTGAATAAGCTCTATAATTTCAAATATCAGGCTCTTTACAGCTATAAGCTAAGATTTACCTTCTCAACGCCAAGCGGTATTCTCAGCTATCTTAACGGCAAAGAATTTCAGGCAAAAAACGTCTGGTTCATTGATAAATATTACAGCGAAAAGCAAAGGAAAGGAAAAACAAAATGAAATACGCAGTTGTTCTTTGTGACGGAATGGCAGACCTTCCAAGAGAAGACCTGAACGGAAAAACCCCGATGAGTGTTGCCAACAAGCCTTCAATGGAAAAGCTCGCAAGAGTATCAGAGGTCGGTCTTGTAAAAACCGTTATCGACGGAATTAAGCCCGGAAGTGACGTTGCAAATCTCTCAGTTCTTGGCTATGACCCTGAGGTTTACTACTCAGGACGCTCGCCCCTTGAAGCAGGAAGCATAGGCATTGATATGAAGCCTACGGACGTTTCCTTCCGTTGCAATCTCGTAACGGTTTCCGACGAAGAAAACTATGAAGATAAGACGATGGTTGACTACTGCTCTGACGATATTTCAACAGAAGAAGCAGCTATTCTTATAAGCTTTATCGAAGAAAAGCTCGGTACTGACGAGTTCAGATTTTACAGCGGCGTAAGCTCCCGCCATTGCCTCATCTGGGACAACGGAACGCTTGACGTAGGAGTTCTCACTCCCCCTCACGATATCACAGGACAGCCCGTAAAAAATTACCTTGGAATCAACAAGAACGGCGAAAAGCTTCTTGAAATGATGAAAAAGAGCTATAATCTCCTCAAGGATCACCCCGTGAACAAGGCTCGTATTGAAAGAGGTCTTCGCCCTGCAAACAGCATCTGGCTCTGGGGTGAGGGCGTAAGAAAAGACCTTGCTCCCTTCAAGGAAAAATACGGTCTTTCTGCCGCAATGATTTCAGCCGTTGACCTTCTCAAAGGTATCGGCAAGTTCACGGGCATGGAAGTTATCAACGTAGAAGGTGCAACAGGCTACATAGACACGAATTTTGACGGAAAGGCTCAGGCTGCAATCAACGCACTCAAAACCCACGATTTCGTTTATATTCACGTTGAAGCTCCTGACGAATGCGGACACAGATTTGAGGTTCAGAATAAGGTTAAGGCAATAGAGCTTATCGACGAAAAAATCCTCACGCCACTGCTCAAGGCATACGAAAACGAGGACATCAAGATTCTCATCTGCCCCGATCATCCTACGCCTCTTGAACTTAAAACTCACACCAACGCACCTGTTCCCTACCTCATTTACAACAGCACAAAGAAGCTCAGCGGCGTTGAGCTTTTTGACGAGGAGAACGCAAAGAACACAGGAAATTATACAGAAATCGGCCACTCTCTTATGACTCATTTCATAAACGACTAATATTAAAGGCGCACGATTATTTTTCGTGCGCCTTTTTGGACAACAAAAACCCTGCGGATTTTTACCGCAGGGTTTTATTTTTTATTTTCTTTTTCTTGAGACAGTAAGGAGAGCCGCAGAAGTAATCACGCCTACCAAGCTCAGAGCCACGCCTGTTTCGGCGTTATCGCCCTTGGAGCTATCGTTGCCGCCGTCGTTTTCGTCGTCAGACGGCTCGGAGCTATTTTCGGGAGCAGAAGTATCTTCCGGAGCTGAAGTGTCTTCGGGAACTTCTGTGTTCTCGCCTGATTCACTGTGGTTTTCGTCGACAATCACAACCACGTACTCAGAAGCATGGTTAAATGCTAAGTCAGCCTTGCCGTCGGAGCTTATTTCGTCGGAGCTTATAAGCTCTGTGCCGCCGTTTGTGTACCAGTAGAGATTAGCGAAAAGTCCCTTGTTTTCGGCGCCAAGGTCGATCGTAAGAACCGCCTCGAAGCCAAATCCGCCCTCGTGCGCGAGAGTGAGCGTGAGGGATTCTTTTTCGCCTGCCACGGCGTTTATCACCTCAACAGGAATCGTCGAACCCTCGTTTACTGCGAGGTCAATATCTGCGAGATTTGTTACATCCTTGCCGTTGATAGTCCAAGTGAAGTCGTTGCCTAGCTCGATTACGAGTTCGTTGTCATTGCCCTTAATCAAAGCGAGGATTTCAGCAGGAACCTCCGTCTCGCCGTTCATCTGAACTATTA
>JAZNST010000081.1:0-62437 GCA_045591405.1 Ruminiclostridium sp. | reverse complement strand
GTGATAACGCGGAGAGAAACGTCTTTAACAGGGTCATCATGATATTTGATGCCTGCGATCTCGCCGATTTTTTTCATAATGTTCTGAACGGTGTCAACTTCAAAGAGGTTGTCAACGCCCTGCATTACGCAAGCGAGTCTTTCAAGTCCCATACCCGTGTCGATGTTCTTGGTTGCAAGAAGGGTATAGTTTCCTTTTCCGTCGTTATCAAACTGAGTGAATACGTTGTTCCAGATTTCGATAATTCTATCGCAGTCGCCTGCCTGTTCAAAGCTTTCAAAGGGACCGTAAGCTTCGCCTCTGTCAAAGTGAATTTCCGAACAAGGACCGCAAGGACCGCTTCCGTGTTCCCAGAAGTTATCCTTTTTTCCGAGCTTTACGATTCTTTCTCTTGGAACGCCAACCTCGTTTGCCCAGATTTCTCCTGCCTCGTCGTCTTCCTCGTAGATAGTAACCCAGAGCTTTTCAGCGGGGATTTCGAGTACCTTTGTGAGATATTCCCAAGCCCACGCAGTAGCTTCACGCTTAAAGTAATCGCCAAACGAGAAGTTACCGAGCATTTCAAAATACGTTCCGTGTCTTGCGGTTTTTCCTACGTTTTCGATGTCAGGTGTACGGATACACTTCTGGCAAGTAGTTACACGCTTACAGGGAGGGGTTTCAATTCCCTGAAAATATTTTTTAAGCGGTGTCATACCTGCGTTTATAAGGAGAATAGAGTTATCGCCCTGAGGAACAAGGGGAGCTGACGCCATACGCAGATGTCCCTTGCTTTCAAAAAACTTCAGATAGCTTTCTCTTAAATCGTTAAGTCCTGTCCATTTCATAGTTGTTTCCATCCCTTTATTTTAATTTTGAATGTGCATAACATACTTATTAATTATAGCAAATCAGCAGTAATTGTCAACCATTTTTCTGCATTATTTTGCAAAAAATCAGCTATTTGCTTCAATGGTTTTGAACTGCTCGGTGAAATCCTTTATCATATCACAGATTTTTGCGCTCGGACGCTCCAGAATCGTGTTGTCAATCAGAATTATCTTCTTGTTCACAGTGGCGCTCAGTTGTGAAAAAATCTCGTGCGAGATAAGGTCGTCATAGTCGTAGATATTGTTCAGAATGATGTAATCAGGTTGGCTTTCAAGGAGCTCTTCGGGGTTGAAATCGTAGCCCTCGTAAGTCTTTGCGATATTGTCTCCGAAGCAGGAGAAGACCGCGCTTTCAAAGGTATCGCCCGTTGCAATATTATAATCCTCAGTTATATAGACAAAGCTTCCGAGCGAGATTGCTTCGGTGTTATTGAGCGAGGAGGAGACTTTTGAAAACGCCTGTTCACCTTTTTCTTTCCCTGTGAACACTCCTTCCTCCATAAGTCCGAAGCCGATATAGATACTTGAAAAATCGTCGATTGTTTTAGGAAGCATTATCGTAAGCGTTTTTATTCCTGCTTGTTGCATTGTGAAGATATCCTTTGACGAAATCTCGCTTGACGTAATAACAACGTCGGGTGCAAGCTGGATTATGCGTTCGATATCGGGGTAGGTGCTGTTTCCAAGCTCCTCGGCTTCAAGCACCTCTTCGGGATAATCGCAGTAACTGCTTCTTCCGATTATTTTCTCGCCGTAGCCCATTTCGAAAAGTATTTCTGTAAGCGAAGGGGAGAGACAGACGATTTTTTCGGGTGCCTTAGTAAAAACAACCTCGTTTATCTCAACAGGGAACGGAGTAAGCTCAGGCTCGGTTACGACCGTTGTAGCTTCTGTTTGAGTCTCGTCCGCGTTGCTGTTATCACAGCCTGAGAGAAGAATTATCCCTATAAGTAAAAGAGAGAGAAATTTTTTCATTTGACCTCCTGTTTGTTGTCATCAAGAATTGCCTGTTTCATTTTGTAGAAGTCACAAAGCGTTGTAAGCTCACTGCATGCGTTACGGTATCTTGCGGCGTTTTTTGTACCGTAAAGGTACCAGATTGCGTGTTTTCGAGCTTCTCTCATTCCGCCGTTCTCGCCCTTTAATCTGACGATAAGCTCAATATGCTCACGCATTACCTCAAGCCGTTCTTCAAGAGTTGGCTCAGGGAGAATTTCGCCCGTTTCAAAATAGTGTCGGATTTGTCTGAAAACAAAAGGTCTGCCGTAAGCTCCTCTTCCGAGCATTACGAGATCGCATCCTGTTTCGTCATACATTCTTTTTGCAGAAAGTGCGTCGGTTACGTCGCCGTTTCCGATTACGGGTATGCTGACTGATTGCTTGACCTTTTTTATGATATCAAGCTCAGCCTTGCCCGAATACATTTGTGTTTTTGTTCTTGCGTGTACGGCAACAGCCGAAGCTCCTGATTCTTCAGCGATTTTTGCAACCTCAACCGCATTTACGGAATCGTCGTCCCAGCCCTTTCTGATTTTTACTGTAACAGGAATATCCGTTGCATTTTTTACGGCACGGACAAGCTTTCCTATAAGCTCAGGGCTTTTCATCAGCGCAGAGCCTGCCCCGGTATTTACAACCTTTGGAACAGGACAGCCGCAATTTATGTCGATAAGCTGAGGCTTGTAAGATGCGGCAATAACAGCCGCTTTTTCCATAAAATCAGGCTCAGAGCCGAAAAGCTGTACTGCCATTGGCATTTCGTTTTCAGTTACAGTAAGAAGCTCGGCGCTTTTTCTGTCGCTGTAAACAAGTCCCTTACTGCTCACCATTTCACCGTAAACAAGTGCGGCGCCGTATTTTCTTGCCATAAGGCGAAAGGCGGTGTCTGCAACTCCCGCCATAGGAGCAAGCGCCGCTGTCTGTTCAATTTTCACGTTGCCGATTTCAATATATTTCATAAGACCTCGTCCGTTTTTCTTTGTCGTGTCATTAACACTTCATTATAGCATTTTTGGAACGATTTTTCAACAACAAAATGAAAATCCCCGAAACCAAAAAGGAAACGAGGATTATTTCTTTATTTCTTGCGTTTTGCCTGATCCTTTGCACGAAGGTCGTTCGCAAGGATGGTCTTTCTTATTCTTATGTTTTTGGGTGTAACTTCAACAAGCTCGTCGTCGCAGATAAATTCAAGGCTTTCTTCAAGGCTCATTCTCTTATAGGGGACAAGTCTCAGCGCTTCGTCGCTTCCGCTCGCACGAGTGTTTGTAAGGTGCTTGGTTTTGCACACGTTTACGTTTATATCGCCCGCTTTCGGAGAAACGCCGACAACCATTCCCTCGTAAACGTCTGTTCCTGCGTCGATAAAGAGCTGACCTCTTTCCTGTGTGTTCCATAAGCCGTAGGCGCTGGCTGTTCCTGTTTCAAAGGCAACAAGCGAGCCTCTTGTTCTTGTGGGGATTTCGCCCATATATGGCTTATATCCGTCAAAGAGCGTGTTCATTACGCCCTCGCCCTTTGTATCGGTTAGAAATTCGCTCTTATAGCCGAAAAGACCTCTTTCGGGAATTGAAAACTCAAGCTTTGTTCTGCTTCCCACAGGATTCATAGAAAGAAGCTCGCCTTTTCTTGTTCCCATTTTTTCCATTACAGCTCCCACCGAGTCGTTGGGAACGTCTATAATAAGCTTTTCCATGGGTTCGCACTGAACTCCGTCGATTTCCTTGAAAAGAACACGGGGAGTTGTTACTGAAAGCTCGTAGCCTTCACGACGCATTGTTTCAATGAGGATTGAAAGGTGCATTTCACCGCGTCCTGCCACGTCGTAAGCGTCGGCAACATCGCTTTCCTTGACTCTGAGGGAAACGTCCTTGAGGGTTTCCTTGAGGAGTCTTTCACGGATTTGTCTTGAGGTTACGAATTTGCCTTCTCTGCCTGCAAATGGGCTTGTGTTTACTGCAAAGGTCATTTCAACAGTCGGCTCGGAAATTTTAACAAAGGGAAGCGGTTCAACGCAGTTTACCGAGCAGATTGTCTGTCCGATTGTTACGTTTTCGATCCCTGAGAAGCAAACGATGTCGCCTACCGTAGCTTCGTTCACGGGAACTCTTCCGAGTCCGTCAAACTGATTGAGACTCACAATTCTTGCCTTGAAGGGAGCTACGTTGTCGTGATAATCACAAACCATTACGTCTTGATTTACCTTCATTTTTCCGCGTTCTATTCTTCCGATTGCGATTCGGCCGACAAAATCGTTATAGTCAATCGACGAAACGAGAACCTGAAGCTCGCCCTCGTCGTCGCCTTCGGGTGCGGGAATATGCTCTACAATCTTATCAAAAAGGGGAATAAGGTTTTCACCGAGATGGTCGGGCGAATAAGAAGCAACACCTTTTCTTCCCGAACAGAACACTACGGGGCTTTCAAGCTGTTCTTCTGTTGCGTCAAGGTCAAGAAGAAGCTCAAGAACCTCGTCTACTACTTCGTGATTTCTTGCGTCGGGACGGTCGGTTTTATTTACAACGACAATTATCTTGTGGCCAAGCTCAAGCGCCTTTTGCAAAACGAAGCGAGTCTGGGGCATCGTTCCTTCAAAGCTATCTACAAGAAGCAGAACCCCGTTTACCATTTTGAGAATGCGTTCAACCTCGCCTGAAAAATCGGCGTGTCCCGGAGTATCAACGATGTTGATTTTAATTCCGTTGTAGTTTACCGACGTGTTTTTTGCAAGGATTGTTATGCCTCTTTCGCGCTCAATGTCGTTACTGTCCATAACTCTGTCTACTGTGGCCTGATTTTCTCTGTAAATGCCGCCTTGCTTGAGCATTTCGTCAACGAGGGTTGTTTTTCCGTGGTCAACGTGGGCGATAATCGCAATGTTTCTTAAATCTTCTCTTTTCAAAGCAATGCCTCTTTCCTTTGTCTTTTTGTCAATTCTATCACAGTTTAATATTATACACTTTTTACAATCCGTTATAAAGGTGTTTTTTTAATAAGATTATTTTGCCTTTGAAGCCTTAAATTAGAAAAATTGCACAATAAAAACGACGGGCATTCAGCCCGCCGTCTTTGGAAGCGTTTAATCAGCAGCAGCCGCAGTTGTCATTCTGGCAGCAGTTGTTGTTGGAAGCGCAGCTTGTGCCGCAGCCGTTGAATCCGCCACAGAGTAAAAGGATAAGGATAATAATCCAGCAGTTGTTTCCACACATAATATGTTTCCTCCTTGATTAAGATTAAATGAAACGTTTCATAATACAATATATGAAAATGAGCAATTTGTGTTACAGATGACAAGGAGAAATTATGAGAGAATTTAACGGATTCACCGAAAAGGCTTCAAGGTCTCTTAATCTTGCAGTTGAAACAGCGATGTCTCTTGGGCATACCTATGTTGGCAGCGAGCATATTCTTTACGGTCTTTGCGCCGAAAAGGACAGTGTTGCGGGTGTTATACTGTCCAATCAGAACATAGACTGCAAGAGAATATTAAAAAAGCTTGAAGCGCTTATAGGAAAGGGAATACCGACTAAGCTCGGAGTGGCGGATTTTACTCCCCGAAGTAAAAAGATAATTGAAAGAGCCGCTTTGTCGCCAAAGCAAAACCGATGTTCAGGCACGGAAGAAATATTGCGCGAAATCGCCGTTGACGAAAAATCATACGGATACGTTCTGCTCAGAGAGCTTGGTGCGGACATAGCTGAAATTATTGGCGAATGCAGTCCCGAAATATTCGGCTCGGAAGAAAAGAACGCATATAAA
This sequence comes from Ruminiclostridium sp., assembly GCA_045591405.1. GTDB lineage: Bacteria > Bacillota > Clostridia > Oscillospirales > Ruminococcaceae > Ruminiclostridium_E. Next base: position 56,810 of record JAZNST010000081.1, on the reverse strand, counting down.
AGCGAAGAAAAGCGAAGAAAAAACGAATATCTGACAAAATACGCAAGGGATCTTACCGCACTCGCACGGGAAGGAAAGCTTGATCCGCTGATTGGAAGGGAAACGGAAATAAGAAGAGTAATTCAGTCGCTTTTACAACGAAGAAAGAATAACCCTTGCCTTATCGGAGACAGCGGAGTGGGGAAAACGGCGATCGTTGAAGGGCTTGCCGTGAAAATCGCACAAGGAGACGTCCCTGAGCTTCTTTCGGATAAACAGATTTTAATGCTTGACCTGACGCTTATGCTTGCAGGTGCAAAATATCGCGGAGATTTTGAAGAAAGAATCAAAAGGGCAATAGACGAAGCCATTGCTGACAAGACGGTTATTCTTTTTATAGATGAAATACACAGCATTGTCGGGACAGGTGCCGCCGAGGGCGCAATCGACGCTGCAAATATTCTCAAGCCCTATCTTGCAAGAGGTGAAATTCAGCTCATTGGCGCAACGACGAGCGAAGAATATCGAAGGTTTATTGAAAAGGACAGCGCACTTGAACGAAGATTTCAGCCTGTTGCCGTAGACGAACCGAGCGTTCAGGCGGCAAAGGATATCATAAAAGGTCTGAAAGGAAAATACGAACAGCATCACGGAGTTAATATTTCAGACGAGGCGATAGAAGCGGCGGTTGAATTATCGACAAGGTATATAAACGACCGTTTTCTTCCCGATAAGGCGATAGATTTGATTGATGAAGCGGCGTCGATGCTGAGATTAAAAAAAACGCCGCAAAATCCGATTTCAAAGCTCAAGGAAAAGAAAAGGGAAATTACGGAAAAAATGTTTGAGGCAGTAGGCGAACAGGATTACGAAACCGCCGCCGAGCTTCAGAAGAAAGAAAGCGAGCTTTCAAGACTTATCGACGGCGGTAGCGGTGAATCGGGAATTTTCCTTACACTTACGAGCGAAGATATTGCCGAGGTTGTCGAAAAAAAGACGGGTATTCCCGTTCGAAATCTCGGAGGTGACAACCTTTTTGATTTGGAAGACAGAATGAAAAGAACGATTATAGGGCAAGACGAAGCGGTAAAAAAGGTTATAAATGCGATAAAGCGCTTTAAGGCAGGACTTTCAAACGACTCACGCCCAATCGGAGCTTTTATGTTTTTAGGCCCCACAGGAGTAGGTAAAACCTTTCTTTGTAAAGCTCTTGCCAAGGAGTATTACGGCGACGAACGGGCAATGGTCAGACTCGATATGTCTGAATATATGGAAAAAAGCTCTGTTTCAAAGCTTATAGGCGCGCCTCCGGGATATGTCGGTTTTGATAACGGCGGTTATCTTATTGAAAAAATCCGTCGCCGCCCTTACAGTCTCGTGCTTTTTGACGAAATCGAAAAAGCACATCCCGACGTTCTTAATCTTCTTTTGCAAATTCTCGAAGACGGTATTCTTACAAGCTCAGACGGTCGCAAGGCTGATTTTACGAACTCGCTTATCGTGATGACAGGGAACGTCGGGGCAAACGAAATAACTTCGCCTTCGTCAAAAATCGGTTTTTCTGAAGAAGTGGCGGGAGAATACAAGAAAGAAACGCTTACAAAGAAAATCAAGGAGAGCTTTTCACCCGAATTTCTCAACAGAATAGACGAGATTGTGTATTTTAAGCCGCTTGAAAAAGACGAGCTTGAAAAAATAGCTTCTGCTATGCTTGAAGCGACGTTAAAAAAAGCTTGCGAAAAGGGAATTGACGTTTCGGTTCAAGACGGGGTGGTTGAGCTTCTTGCAAGAGAGGGGTTTGACAAAAAAAGCGGCGCAAGACCGCTAAGACGGATTATAACCGAACAGATTGAAAATCCGTTGTGCGAGCTATTGCTTAAAAAAGAGCTTAACGGAGCAGTTATAGCTACGCAGGACGGAAAAATAATCATAAAGCAGTTGCAAACAAACGGACAAAGTGATAAAATGTAAATATTAACTGAAAAAGGAATGTTTTGCAATGAGCGACAAGAAAAGGGTAGGGCTTCTCGACGAGCTGAGAGGCTTCGCTATAATCTGTATGGTTGTATATCACCTGATGTTCGACCTCAAATATCTGTTTGGAGTCGATGTTCCGATATTTTTTGAGAGCTGGTTCAACGTTGTAAGGGACTGGTTTGCGGGACTTTTTATCTGCATTTCGGGAATTGCCTGTAACTATTCAAGCAACAATCTCAAGCGAGGCGTGCAGTGCTTTTTTATCGGTGCCGCTTTTACAATCGTAACAACGCTTGTAACTCCGTCAACGCCCGATATGTTCGGTATTCTTCACTGCCTTGGAATTTGTATGATGATTTACGGCTTGGGCGAAAATCTTCTCAGAAAAATCCCGTCAATTATAGGAATTATCGTGAGCGTTTTTCTGTTTCTTGCTACGCTCAGCTTCCCCTACGGCTATATCGGTATCAGAGGCTTATTCTGGATTGATCTTCCCGACGCTTTATATCAGTATCCGACGCTTTATCCGTTCGGCTTCCCAAACAACGACTTCGTTTCATCAGATTATTTTCCGCTTCTTCCGTGGTTTTTCTTGTTCATTGCCGGCTCATATTTCGGCGTTTATGTCAAGAACGGACTTATGCCCAAGTTCTTCTACAACACTCACATCAAGCTTTTTACGGCGGCAGGTCGCTATTCACTCTGGGTTTACGTCTTCCATCAGCCCATCATCTATGGGATTTTATGTCTGATTTTTGGAAAAAGTTTGTTTTAACTATTGACAAACGGAGCTTGCTCTGTTATAATTATTAAGCTTAGGGCGTAAAATGCCCTAAATCCTTGCTCACAACAAAAGCTTGTGGGCCACAAGTCTATAAGGAGGTATTCAAAATGGCAAAACTCGGCGAAAAGTACGAAGCAATGGTAGTTTTCTCCCTCAAAAACGGTGAGGAACAGGTTCAGAGCCTCGTTACAAAGTTCACAGACCTTATCAAGGCAAACGGTGAGCTTGTAAATGTTGATGATTGGGGTAAGCGTAAGCTTGCTTATGAAATCAACTACGAGAGCGACGGCTACTATGTTGTTTACACATTCAGCAGTAAGACTGATTTCCCTGCAGAGTTTGAACGCGTTATCAACATTACTGACGGCGTTCTTCGCTCAATGGTAGTTTTAAGCAAGTAAGTGTAACGACAAGGAGGCTGTGGAATGTACAATAAGGTAATAATGCTCGGACGACTGGTTGCTGACCCCGAACTCAGACAGACACCTAACGGCGTTGCTGTTTGTAGTTACAGAATTGCGGTTGACAGACGCTTTCAGACTAAGGGCGAGGAAAAAAAGTCTGATTTTTTCAACGTTGTTTCCTGGCGCAATGATGCGGAATTTGTTCACAACTTTTTCTCAAAGGGCAGAACAATTATGGTCGAAGGCGAGCTTCAGACAAGACAGTATACCGATAAAAACGGAAATCAGGCAACTTGGTACGAAATTGTTACCGACAGAGTATCTTTCACAGGCGAACCTAAATCCGCTAGTTCAGGCGGATATTCCGGAAACGCAGGTTACCCTGCACCGAGCGCACCGGCGCCTGCGGCTGCAACGGGTAATGCAAGCGATTTCGTAGAAAATCAGATGTCTGATGACGACTATCCGTTCTAAAATTTTGAAGGAGGAAAACTAAAATGGCTGAAAGAAATGAAATGAATGATAAGAGCACACGCCCAATGAAGCGTGCAAGAAAAAAAGTTTGCCAGTTCTGTGTTGACAGAGCTGAGTTCATCGACTACAAGGATGTTGCTAAGCTCAAGAAGTGCATGACTGAGCGTTCCAAGATTCTTCCCCGTCGTGTAACAGGCTGCTGCGCTTACCACCAGAGAGAGCTTACAGTTGCAATCAAGAGAGCTCGTCAGGTTGCTCTTATTCCTTACGTTTCTGACTAATAGGAAAAAACGAAACGCCCTTGAAAAAGGGCGTTTTTTTGTTTGATTTTGTATTTTCCCGAACGAAAAACACCACCGTGTCCTGTTGATACGATGGTGTTTTTTATTATAATGCTTCCGAAAGATTGATTGCAGAGAAAAGAGCGCGGATTGACGAGGTGATAATATCGCTGTGAAGACCTGCACCCCAAGTGATTCTTCCGTCCCCGTCTGCAATTTCAACGTAAGACATAGCCTTTGACTTTGAGCCTACCTCCATTGAGTGTTCGGTATAGTCAAGGATGTTGAATTTGATTCCAAGACAACGTCTTAGAGCGTCGCTTACAGCGTCGAGTCGGCCGTTACCTGAGCCTGTTACCGTACGGGTTTTTCCCATAACCTCAAGCGTTAGCACAGCTTCAATGCTTTCTTCTTGAATAAAGCGAGCTTCTTTGAGCTTGAGCGGGGAATCGACGTTGACAAATTTCGTCTTGAACGCCTCAAATACCTCGTCGGATGAAAGCTCCTTATGCTGCTTATCCGAGACGTCTTTTATTGCATAGCCGACAGTTTCTCTGAATTTAAGAGGTAAATCGACGCCGTACTTTTTAAGCACGTACCCGATTCCGCCCTTACCGCTCTGGCTGTTAACTCTGATTACGTCGCCGTCGTACTTTCTGCCCACGTCAAGAGGATCAATAGGCAGATAGGGGATATTCCAGCTTTCGTTGCCGCTGTCGCTTCTGAATTTGATGCTTTTTGCAATAGCGTCCTGATGAGAGCCGGAGAATGCGGCAAAGACAAGCGAGCCGCTGTACGGCTGACGCTCGTAAACCTTCATTCCTGTGAGGGATTCATAAGCGTCGGTAATTTTTGGCAAATCGGAAAAATCAAGCTCAGGATCAATTCCGTGAGAATAGAGGTTCATTGCGAGCGTTATTATATCGACGTTTCCTGTTCGTTCGCCGTTTCCAAAAAGTGTTCCTTCAACTCGGTCTGCTCCTGCAAGAAGTCCAAGCTCAGTATCTGCAACTGCACAACCTCTGTCGTTATGGGGATGAAGCGAGACGATTACGTTTTCACGGCTGTAAAGATTCTTACACATATATTCAATCTGGCTTGCGTAGATGTGGGGGAGTGACAACTCAACGGTAACAGGCAGATTGATTATCACCTTGTTGTCGGGAGTCGGCTCCCAGATTTTAAGCACGGCGTTGCAGATTTCAACAGCGTAGTCAACCTCAGTTCCCGTAAAGCTTTCGGGCGAATATTCAAAGCGAAAATTACCCTGTGTTTCAGCCGCATATTCCTTGACTGTTCTTGCGCCGAACTCGGCAAGCTCGATAATTTCTTCCTTTGATTTTCTGAACACCATTTCACGCTGAGAAACGGAGGTTGAGTTATAAAGATGCACAATAGCGTTTTTTACGCCTCTGAGCGCTTCAAAGGTCTTTTTGATTATATGTTCGCGTGATTGTGTGAGCACCTGAACCGTTACGTCGTCGGGGATAAGGTCTTGTTCAATCAACGCACGGCAAAATTCATATTCAGTTTCGTTTGAGGCAGGGAAGCCGATTTCGATTTCCTTAAAGCCGATTTTTACGAGGAATTTGAAAAATTCAAGCTTTTCCTGCAAGCTCATCGGAACGATAAGCGCTTGGTTTCCGTCACGCAAATCGACGCTGCACCAGATAGGCGGCTTATCAATGTACTCTTTTTTTGCCCATTCCCAAGTGAATTCGGGAGGCATAAAATAACTTCTTGAATACTTGTTTGTGTTGTTCATAGCTTTTCCTTTCTGTGTTGTGGAAAGGGGGCAGTAAAAAAACAAAACCCCGCCTCAATAAAGAGACGGGGAATAATCCTCGCGGTACCACTCTTTTTAGCGGACTTATCGTCCACTCACCTTAGCCACATCAATCAATGCGCTTCTCTGTAACGGGAGTTCCCGGTCAAGCCTACTAACGTTCAGCCGACTGCTCAAGGGTGAGCTATTACGAAAATGTTATACCGTTTTTCACCTGACAACGGCTCTCTGAAATGAACAAATCCGCTTTTTTCCCTATCATTGCATTTCTTTATCGTCATTATAGGATATATTTTCCTTTTTGTCAAGTCTTTTTTTAGTTCTTGGAGAAAACAGCTCTTTGAAGCCAACAAAAAGAAGCAACGAAGCAAAGAGTTTTTTTAGCAATTGCGTGCTTATATGTTCGGCAATAAAAGTGCCAAGAAGAACGCCGACAAGCCCTGTGACGACAAGTAACGGTAGCTTCCTCCATTCGACGAGCTTGTTCTTTGAGTGAATAATAAGCGAAAGGAACGCTATGGGCAAAAAGAACAGGAGATTAATTCCCTGAGCTGTGAGTTGGTCGGTTTGTGTGAATGCAATCAGATAAATGATGAGTATGAAGCCGCCTCCTAAGCCCATTGAGGCGCAAATGCCCGTTAAAAAGCCTATCAGAATGTTCATTGTTTCATAAGCGTATGAACGGCTGAAATCAGGATAATTCCGCCGAATATTCTTCTGAGAATATCGTTCGGGACTTTTTTCAGTAAAAACGCTCCCAGAATTGCACCGACAACACCATAGGGGATATAAGAGAGAGCTTGAGAAAAATCAAGCCTTCCGCCCATAAGATAACTGACGGCGGTTGCAAGACTCAGAAAAAATATTAGAGCGACGGAGGTTGCGTGGCTCTTTTTTGGTTCAACCCCTGTACTTTCAAGAAGAGGGACGGCGGCAATTCCGCCTCCTGAACCAAAAAGCCCATTCAAAAGCCCGCAGATTAATCCTAAAAAATAACGCTTCATACTATCTCCTTTTGAGATAGCTTTTGCAAAATCCCCCCATAATATACAAAAACGGCGGAGACCGAAGTCTCCGCCGGACCACCACGCCGTCGTATGATGCATAAAACCCGCACAAAGGCAGGGTGGGTAAAATCTTACCACAGGTTCACGCTCCCTTCGTCCGCAGTGCGGGAGGTCTGCAATCCGCTGTAGTGCGAAATCCCTTTTAATACGTGTAGGATTATAACCACCACACTAACCTAACGCAGCAGTAGTAATTATTTTAGTTTATGTTGCAGTAAAAATTCCTGCATATTATTGGCAATCGCATTCGCCTTCACAATCGCACTCGCACTCTTCCATCATAGCGTTGATGTGTTCGATAAAAGCTTCGCCGATTTCTTCGTAAAGCTCGTCATCGTCAACTGTTGAAAGCGTGATTTCGTCTTCGTTTTCTCCCTCTGTCTCTTTAAGGATTGTGAAATCAACAGGCTCGTCGGAGTCGATTTCATCTTCAGAGTAGGGGATTATAGCAATGTAATTACAGCCATCGTAGCAGATAGCGTCGATTACCTCAAACTTTTCGCCGTCAAGCTCAAGGATATTATCAAATTCAAGTTCTTCGTCTTTCATATAAACTCCTTTGTTGAATGTTTTTTTCACCTTAAATATTATACTATATCCAGGCTTCAAAGTCAACACGGAAAAAGCCAAAAATTCAAAAAATAGCGTCGAAATATGTAAAATATGTCAAAAATAATAAACAAGTTACCAAAATTATATACAGAATAACAACGAAATAACCGTTGACAATGGGGGTTGCGTGTGGTATTATTAAGACAAGGAAAAGAGAATAAATAAATCCAAAAAACATCACTCAATGACAATTCATAAAGTCGAAGGACGCGAATTGATAAAGACTTGAGAAGATGAAAGCCTGATTGTTAAAAGGAACAATCAATGAGCTGACAAAGACTCTTTAAGGCGAATGACTAATGGTTAAGGCAAAAGCCGAAGCTAAAACAGTCAGAAGCAAAAAAGAAGAGAAAAGTCAGATAAGGGCAGGATATAATTCTTAATTCCCCACGATGAAAGCAAGAGGGTTTTATTTACAACAATTCATACTAACCACAAAGACAATGAAACCAAGGCTTTGGATATAAGGAATCGGAAGTCCTTATAAATTTATCGGGAAAGGAAGCGAGTCCAATGGAATTATTAGAACCACAGAGTCATAGCGGGCTCGTGGATTGTGATTGAATTTAAGAATATGAGATGTCAATATCAGCTCTGACGGCTGAATGGATTGACGTAAATATTGAAATATAAGCGTTTAGCTTGAAAATAATCACAAGCGAGCCGCAAAATGACAGAAATTAAAATTGAATATAACAGCGAAACTCTTATGTGCGTAAAGAAATTTACGGTGTCGCGAAAGCGTTTACATAGAAGACAAGTTGTTAGATTGGCGTATACCATAAATATGAAAAGGATGCGATTGTGATGAGAAAGTTGTTTAATTCTCTGACAATGAGAATCGTACCGAATGAATGATGAAAGGGATACAGACCAATGTACTGAATAGATAAATAAGCCCTGTGGTAGAAGTAATACCACAGGGTTTTTATTTTTTTCAAAAATATAGTGCAATCCGTTCCTGTTTATGTTATAATGTAGTTATCTGATATAATGGTGGGATTATGAAATTGAAAATTAATTTTGGCGTATGGAACGATATTTTCGCCGTTCCAAGCTCGATAGTAGATAATTACATAAAAACAGCATCGGGAGATTATCTCAAGCTTTTACTCTGTATTTTGAGAAACGGTGGCAGAGAGCTTTCCGTAGCTGAACTCTCGTCGCTTTCGGGATTGTCTGAAGAGCTTGTTGAGGACGGAATTGAGTTTTGGAAACAGCGATCAGTCATCTTTTCTGATGGTGCGGAATTGTCTGTTTCACAGGAAATGCTTCCTGCAAATAAACAGGAGGCGCCTGCTGCACAAAAGGCTCAAAGCGTTATTAAAATCGAGCAGTCACCTAACTTTCTCCCGAAGGATATTGCACAAGTCGTCAACGAGAATGAAAACGTCAAGTATCTTTTCTCCCGTGTTGAGCAGCTTTACGGACGTGCACTCAAGCATATTGAACAGAATACCGTGATGTCGATAATTGAATATAACGGACTTGCTGTCGAGGTTGCGCTTATTCTTATCGAATATTGTTGCAGCGTCGGAAAAAACACTCCCGCTTATATGAAGACTGTGGCTTCCGATTGGATGGAGCGAGGAATCAACTCCATTGAGCTTGCCGAGGAGCAGGTGGTTCTTCTAAATGAAATAAACGACGCTGAAAAGCGCTTCAGAAAGAAGTTTGATATAAATTCCACTCTTTCTAAGCAACAGCGTGAGCTTATCCAAAAATGGATTATTAATTATTCTTTTAACGACGAGATGATAGAAGAGGCGTATGAGCTGACTCTTAACGGCACAGGAAAGCTCAGCTTCAAATATATGGATAAAATCCTTACCGATTGGTACAGTAAGGGAGTTAAATCAAAGCAAGCGCTCGAATCGGTTGAACAAAAGCGGACCGAAGATGATAAGCCTTCGTTTGACATAAATGAAATCGAACGCCTTGAAATGAGAAAATACAGTGATTAAAGGGGAACCCGATGAAGCAGAAATATTACGCTCTTGCAGAAAAAGAGCTTGAAAAAAGGCGCGTGGAAAACGACGCATTGCAAGAAAAAAATATAGAAGCGGCTGAAAAAAAGATTCCTGAGCTGTCACAGCTCAGAGCTGAGCTTTCGGCGCAAGGAATTGCGATTGCAAGGCTTGTCATAAGAGGAGAAAGCGACGTAAAAAATAAAATAGACGCCCTTGCTCAGGAGAATTTACTGCTTCAGGATAAAATCGAAAAGCTCCTTATTGCAAACGGTTTCGCGGCTGATTTTCTTGACAGAATTTACACCTGTGGAATTTGTAAGGATACGGGAATAGATAAAAATAAAATCTGCTCGTGTAAACACGCTCTTGCAAGAAAAATCGAATGTGACGAGCTTAACAGTGCGTCAACGATCCCTATGAGCAGTTTTGAAAGCTTCAATCTTTCTTTTTACGACGATATTCCCGGTGAAAAGGGAATGAGCCCGTACAAAATAATGACAAAGAACTATGATTTCTGTAAAAAATATGCAGAAAATTTCCATATTCCTTACGAGAGCGTTCTTATGAGAGGAAAAACGGGGCTTGGAAAAACGCATCTTTCGCTTGCGATTGCAAACGAGGTTATGAAAAACGGATATAGCGTCATTTATGGCTCTGCGCCTGAGCTTTTCCGTAAAATGGAGCAGGAACATTTTAATTCTTCCAGCGATTCGCAGACGCTTGAGCTTCTTGAAAGTGCTGACTTGATTATCATTGACGACCTTGGTGCGGAATTTGAGTCGAAATTTTATTCAGCGAAGCTTTACGAGCTTGTGAATTACAGGCTTGGTTGCGGAAAGCCTATGATTTTTAACACTAATCTTGAAATCTCTGAAATTCAGCAAAGATACGGAGAAAGAACAGCTTCAAGACTTCTTACAATGGAAATGCTGACATTCCTCGGAAGTGATATAAGAATCAAGAAAAAATATGCAAAGGGATAAAATAAAGCCATCGCAGACGCTTGAACTGCGATGGCTTTTATTATTTTTGAGAAGCTTAAAGCTCGCTGAGTTTTTTTCCGACGTCTGTGCTGTCGCTGTCACGAACGAGAATTGATATTTCGTCAAGACCTGTCGTGATAACAAGCGGAACACAGCCTGCGCTTCGTACTGCTGAAATAACCTTTGAAGCAACGCCCGGCTTTCCAACCATTTCGGGTGATTTTACAACGAATTTGACGTTGCCACAGCTCACCATCGGAGTAGGTACGTTATCGGTTTTCACGATAGAAAGAAGCGACGTGAGGTCTGAGTCGGCAAATGTGAAGCCGATATTTATTTTTCCGTTAGCGGAGATTTCCTGGGAAATCATATCAAGGTCAATGTTTGCGGCGCCTATTTTTGAAAAAATATCGCATACCAGAAGACCGTCGTTATCGGAAGGGAGGTTATTGAAGGTTACTGCTGAAATCCCTTCGAATACTTTTATTTCAAACATAAAAGCTCCTTTCAGTTTGCCTTTAATAAATCAGACATATCATAAAGTCCCTTTTCGCAGTCTTTAAGGAAAATAGCGGCGTTGATTGAGCCTGCGGCGAAGACTTCTTTTGACTGTGCGCTGTGAGAAAGGGTAATAACCTCGTCGTGACCTGCAAATATAATATCGTGCTCACCGACGATTGTTCCGCCTCTTATAGCGTGCATTCCGATTTCTTCTTTTTCTCTTGCCTTTCTGACGTTATGTCGGTCATAAACGTAGCGCATTTTGTTGTCAAGCTCCTCGTTGATTGCGTTGGCGAGCATAATAGCTGTGCCTGAGGGAGCGTCTTTTTTGAGATTGTGATGTTTTTCGACAATTTCAATATCAAACTGACCGCCAAGAATCTGAGTAGCTCTTTTGGCAAGATCGACAAGAAGATTGATTCCAAGCGACAAATTGAAGGTAAAGAAAACAGGGATTTGTTGCGCTGAAAGCTTAATTGCACTTATCTGCTCGTCGGTATATCCTGTGGTTGCAACAACGACAGGGACATTTTTCATCTTACAATAGCTCAGTAATTCGTCAAGCGCAGATGGATGAGAAAAGTCGATTATTACGTCGGGAGTTTCAGGTAAATCGAAAATCTTTTTTACAACAGGGAAGTCAGCGTAAGCCTCGCCTGCAATATCAATTCCTGCAGAAACTTTGCAATCGTCACGCTGAGAAATGAGATTAGCGATAACTCTGCCCATTTTTCCGCAAGCGCCTGTAATAGCAATATTTGTCATTTTTTCAGTTCCTTAATTATTTTATAAGTCCGAGATTTCTCATTGAAGTCGAAATCTTTTCGAGATTAGCTTCGGTTGTATTATAAAGCGGCAGACGCATTACGTTACTGCACATTCCCATAAGATGAAGCGCTTCCTTTGCGGGAATAGGATTTACGTCGCAGAAAAGGCTTCCGATAAGGTCAAGATACTTAATCTGGAGCTTACCTGCGGTATGGAAATCATTTTCAAGGCAAAGTCTGCACATTTCGTGAACTTCCTTGGGCATTACGTTTGAAAGAACAGAGATTACGCCCTTTCCGCCGATTGCCATCGTAGAGACAGCAAGAGCGTCGTCGCCGATATAAACGTCAAGCTCATCGCCGCAAGCCGCAAGAATTTTTGCCGCATAATCAGGCTGTGCGCTTGATTCCTTTACTGCAACTATGTTCGGGTGCTTTGCAAGCTCCTTGAAGGTTTCGATTGCAATATTTATTCCTGTTCTTCCGGGGATATTGTAAAGAATCACAGGAATGCTTATTGAGTCGGCAATAGCAGTAAAATGTGCAATAAGACCTCTTTGGGAGGTTTTGTTGTAATAGGGGGTAACGCAAAGAACTGCGTCAGCGCCAAGCGCCTGAGCCTCTTTTGAAAGCTCGATTGCATAAGCAGTGTCGTTGCTTCCTGTTCCTGCAATAACAGGGACTCTTTTATTGACTCTTTCAACACAGTAGCGGATTGTTTCCTTGTGTTCTTCGTCAGTCATTGTCGAGGCTTCGCCTGTTGTTCCGCAGACTATAATTGCGTCTGTGCCATTTTCAACCTGAAAATCGATGAGTTTTCCGAACGAGTCAAAATCAATTGAACCGTCAGCGTACATAGGGGTCACGATAGCGCAACCCGCACCTGTAAAAATAGGGGTGTGAGTGTTCATAATTTAACCTTTCTATTAGTCAAAAAAGCCCTTAGCAGCGTAAAGCTCAGCCATTTCAACGGCACCGCCTGCTGCGCCTCTGAGTGTATTATGAGAAAGACAAACAAACTTGTAGTCGTAGTGTGTGTCTTCTCTGAGTCTTCCGATAGAAACTGCCATACCGTTTTCGAGGTTTCTGTGAAGGGCAGCCTGTGGCATATTGTCTTCTTCAAAGTAGTTGAGGAACTGCTTGGGTGCAGAAGGGAGCTCAAGATCCTGAGGAGCGCCCTTGTAGTTCTTCCAGATGTCGAGGATTTCTTCCTTTGTGGGCTTCTTGTCAAATTCAACGAATACAGCTGCAAAGTGACCGTTTGAAACAGGAACTCTGAGGCACTGAGTTGTGATAAGAGGTTCAGTTGTCTTTACAATCTTATCGCCTTCAATCTTGCCCCAAACCTTGAGAGGCTCCTGCTCGGACTTTTCTTCTTCGCCGCCGATAAACGGAATGAGGTTATCTACCATTTCAGGCCATGTTTCAAATGTTTTACCTGCGCCTGAAATCGCCTGATATGTACAAGCGAGCACCTTCTTGATACCGAACTTGTCTCTCAGAGGAGAAAGTGCGGGAACGTAGCTCTGAATAGAGCAGTTTGACTTAACCGAAATAAAGCCACGCTTTGTTCCAAGACGCTTTTTCTGAGCTTCAACGATGTCTGTGTGAGAGTCGTTGATTTCAGGGATAATCATAGGAACGTCGTCTGTAAAGCGGTGAGCTGAGTTATTGGACATTACAGGGCATTCGTGCTTTGCGTAAGCTTCTTCAAGAGCCTTGATTTCGTCCTTCTTCATATCAACAGCGCAGAATACGAAGTCAACCTGAGACGTTATCTTTTCAATGTCAGCTGTTGCGTCCATAATAACGATATCTTCCATTGCCTTTGGCATAGGCTTTTCGATAAGCCAACGTGAGCCGACAGCTTCTTTATAAGTTTTTCCTGCAGAGCGTGGGGAAGCGGCGAGTGTAGTTACTGTAAACCAGGGGTGATTTTCGAGCAGAACTGCAAAACGCTGTCCTACCATACCTGTTGCTCCGATAATACCAACCTTGTAATTTTTCATAGTGATTTCCTTTCTTTCTTACGTTTCTCTTAAATAAAAAAACCGACAATAATGTCGGTTTACAGGCTAATAAAAAGATATTGACAATAAATTGCCGATAGCTCTCCACATCCTGTGTCCGACACAGATATGACAGTTGTGTGTTTATTCAATCGCACAACCAGATATACACCAGCCAAATGATGCAATCTTCGGCGGAATTACCTTTCAAACCTGCAATACCTTGGCGTATTGACACAGATTGTACTCATTAATAACCGCGCCTCTATCTTGTTCTTTATATTATCACAGAATTACTGCGTTGTCAACGCTTTTTACCAAAAATAGGTTTGATTTTTGCAATTATATGTGATATAATGAAAAACTGTAAAAAAGCACGCTCAAATTTGGAGGATTTTACGCAATGGAGCTTAAAAAATCTGATTTCTTTTATGATTTACCACAGGAGCTGATTGCACAGGACCCGCTTGAAAAAAGGGATAACTCAAGGCTTCTTAAAATAGACAGGCAAAGCGGACAGTGGGAGCACAGCCGTTTCTTTAATTTATGCGATTACCTCAGAGAAGGTGACTTGTTGGTTCTCAATGACTCAAAGGTTTTTCCTGCGAGGCTTTACGGAAAAAAAAGGGAAACAGGAGTAAACGTAGAGTTTTTACTCCTTGAGCAAAAGTCGCAGACTGTTTGGGAAACGCTCGTAAGGCCCGGACGACGCCTTAAAGCAGGAACTGTCGTTGATTTTCCTGAGGGGCTGAGCGCAGTTGTCAAGGAATCGGTCGAGGGCGGCAACAGAATCGTTGAATTTTCTTGGGACGATAACAGGGCTTTTTTTGAAATTCTTGATAAAATAGGTCAGATGCCGCTTCCGCCTTATATTACAAAAAAGCTCGAAAATAAAGACAGATACAACACGATTTACTCAAACGAGCTTGGCTCAGCCGCCGCGCCGACTGCGGGGCTTCATTTTACCGAGGAGCTTTTTGAAAAGCTTGATAAGGCAGGGGTTGACCGTGCGTACGTTACTCTTCACGTAGGGCTTGGAACCTTTCGCCCTGTAAAAGAGGAAAACGTCCTTGACCACAAAATGCACTCTGAGCATTATACTATTCCGCAGGCTACCGTTGATAAAATCAACGAGTGTAAAAAAAGAGGCGGAAGAGTTATTGCAGTAGGAACTACAAGCTGTCGGACGCTTGAAGCGGCGGCACAAAGCGGAGGGCTTCGCGCTTGCTCGGAAAACACGGAGATTTTTATTTATCCGGGCTATGAGTTTAAGGTGATAGACGGTTTGATTACCAATTTTCACCTCCCCGAAAGCACGCTCGTGATGCTTGTCAGCGCTTTTTTGGGAAAAGAAAAAACCTTTGCCGCTTATGAAGAAGCGATAAGAGAGCGTTACCGCTTTTTCAGCTTCGGCGACAGTATGATTATAATCTGAGAAAAAACCGGAGAGAAATCTTCGGTTTTTCTTTATATTGCTTGCTTATTGCGTGAAAATGTGTTATAATTGTTTATTATTATTGTTGTATTATGGGGTAGTTTATGTTTGAGATACTTAAAACCGAGGGAAGAGCCAGACGAGGCGTTTTTACAACTCCTCACGGCGTTATTCAGAGCCCTTTCTTTATGAACGTGGGAACAAGCGCCGCAATAAAGGGCGGTATTTCCTCGCTTGATCTTGTGGATCTGAAATGTCAGGTTGAATTATGCAACACGTATCATCTTCACGTAAGACCGGGTGATGACGTGATTTATAAGATGGGCGGTCTTCATAAGTTTATGAACTGGAACAGACCGATTCTCACTGATAGCGGCGGATTTCAGGTTTTTTCCCTTGCAAAGCTCAGAAAAATCAAGGAAGAAGGCGTTACCTTTAACTCTCACCTTGACGGAAAGAAAATATTTATGGGTCCTGAGCAGAGTATGCAGATTCAGTCGCATCTTGCGTCTACTATTGCAATGGCGTTTGATGAATGTGTTGAAAACCCGTCTCCTTATGATTACGTAAAAAAATCGGTTGACAGAACGACTCGTTGGCTGATTCGCTGCAAAAACGAGATGAACCGCCTTAATTCGCTTGAAGAAACAATCAACAGACAGCAGATGCTTTTTGCAATCAATCAGGGCGGAACCTTTGACGACCTCAGAGTTCAGCACATGAAGGATATTTCAGAGCTTGATTTTGACGGTTACGCAATCGGAGGACTTGCCGTAGGCGAGCCTACTGAGGTTATGTATCATATTCTTGACGAGGTTATTCCGTTTGCTCCTGTGAATAAGCCCCGTTACCTTATGGGCGTAGGTACGCCGAGTAATATCATCGAGGGCGTTGCAAGAGGCGTTGATATGTTCGACTGCGTAATGCCCAGCAGAAACGCGCGTCACGCAACACTTTTCACTTGGAGTGGAATCACCCATATGACCAACAGTAAGTATATGCTTGACGACAAGCCGATTGACGAGGAATGTGACTGCCCGACTTGCAGGAATTTCTCCCGTTCTTACGTAAGACACCTCTTCAAAAGCGGAGAAACGCTTGCGGGAAGGCTTGCTGTTCAGCACAACCTCTATTTTTACAATACTCTTATGGAAAAAATCAGGGACTCTCTTGACAACGGAACCTTCGAGGAGTTCAGAGCGCACTATTCGCCGCTTCTGGCAGAGATTGTCAGATAAGCTTCAAGTTGCAATCGGCGACATAATATGGTATAATAAAAAATCAAAATGTTTTACAGAGAAAGGATAAGGCAGATGAAGCTGATTGACGTGGGATTCGGGAATACGATAAATTCAGACCGTCTTATAGCTGTAATAGGAGCAGACGCGGCACCGACAAAAAGAATTATAGTTGCCGCAAAGGAAAAAAATCTCGCCATTGATACTACCTGCGGAAGAAAAACAAAGTCGGTTCTTATAATGGACAGCGGCCACATCATACTTTCAGCTAAGGATGCTGAAAAAATCAGCGGAAAAATTCAGGAGGAATGACTATGAAAAAGGGTGTACTTCTTGTGGTTTCTGCGCCTGCGGGCTGTGGAAAGGATACGATTCTTGAAAAGGTACTCGAAAGAGATAATAATATTTTCTATTCTGTTTCGGCTACCTCAAGGGCAATGCGTCCTGGCGAAAAGGACGGCGTAAGCTACTATTTCAAAACAAGAGAAGAATTCGAGCAGATGATAAACAGCGGCGAGCTTCTTGAATATACGGAATACTGCGGTAACTATTACGGAACGCCCAAAAAGGCGGTAATGGATATGCTTGAGCAGGGAAAGGACGTCGTACTCAAAATTGAAATTGAGGGTGCGGCGAACGTAAAGAAGATTTTTCCCGAAGCGGTTATGGTGTTCATACTCCCTCCTTCGATGAACGAGCTTGACAGAAGACTTCATAAAAGGGGTACAGAGGACGAAGAAACTATTAAAAAGCGTCTTCTTACTGCAAAGAAGGAGCTTGAGGCGGCAGAAGCTTACGATTTTGCAATCGTAAACGGAGACCTCGATGAAGCGGTTGATTCATTTATGAGCGTTGTAAAAGGTCAGCGCTTCACTATTGATAGAATGAAAGATTTTATCAAATCAATAAAGGAATAAGGTGGTGTTCACAGTGACTGATAATTATGCACAAGCCAATGGCATAGTCGCTTCTGTCGCTGTGGATAAGACGCTTTATTCTTACGATGTTCTTTTTGATTATTCGGTTCCGCTGACGCTTATTGATAAGGTTAAGCCGGGGTGTAGAGTTATCGTTCCTTTCGGACGTGCCAACAAAAAGGCGGTCGGAATGGTTTTTGAGGTTATTGAAAAAAGCTATGACGCTAAAGCGGTGAAGCCTCTTATAAACGTTATTGACGACAGATTTATCCTCTCTGAAGAAATGCTTGGTATAGTGCGCTGGATGAAGGAAAGCACCTTCTGCACTTATTTTGACGCAATAAAAACCGTTATTCCGACAGGACTTTCGTTTTCTGTTGAGTCAAAATTCGAGCTTACAGATTCAGACGAAGAGCTTAACGCTGACGAGGCTGAGCTTCTTGCTTATTTCAAGACCGCAAAAAACAGCCGTGAGCTTGACGCTCTCGTTGACGGTGCGGATAAAAAGCTCGTAAAATCGTTAATTGATAAAGGCTGTATAATAAAGCTTGAAACTGCAAAAAGAAGAATAGGGGACGAAACGGAAAGGGTTTATCGACTTGCCCCCGATTTTGAAAGCAACGACAGGCTCGCACGTTTATCAACAAAGCAAAAAAGCGTAATCGAGGCGCTTTCTGAGGCAACAACAGCTTCCCTTAAAGAGCTTTGTTATATTTGCAACGTCACCTCTGTCGTTATAAAAAATCTTGTAAAATATGGGCTTATAGAAGAATTTCTGAATGAGCTTTCCCGTTCGGCGACGGTTGACGCCGTTTCAACGAGAAATATAGACGAAATAGTTTTTTCAGAAGCTCAGCAGAAGGTCTTTGACGGGCTTTACAGCCTTCTTGAAAAAGACGAGCCTAAATGTGCGCTTCTTTACGGAATAACGGGAAGCGGAAAAACCTCGGTTTTTGTGCGGCTTATAAATGAAACGCTGAAAAAGGGGCAGACAGCGATTATGCTTGTGCCTGAAATTTCTTTGACGCCGCAGACGGTAAGCTTTTTTCAACAGCTTTTCGGCAACAAGGTCGCAATAATTCACAGCGGTCTTTCAATGGGACAGCGAGCTGATGAGTACAAACGAATAAACGACGGCGACGCAAGAATTGTTATAGGGACTCGAAGCGCAATTTTTGCTCCGCTTAAAAATATAGGAATTATCGTAATCGACGAGGAGGGCGAGCACAGCTATAAATCTGATAAATCACCCCGTTACCACGCAAGAAACGTTGCAAAGCAGAGGGCTTTTTATCATAACGCATTGCTTCTTCTTGCTTCGGCGACTCCCTCGGTTGATAGTTATTATAATGCAAAAATAGGAAAATATCATCTGTTTTCGCTTAACGAGCGCTACAACGAGGCTGTTTTGCCTGAGGTTTACGTGGTTGATATGAAGGCTGAGGCTGAAAACGGAAACAGGGGCAATTTCAGCGAGGCTCTTTTGCACGAAATTGCGCAGAACCTTGAGCGTGGCGAGCAATCGATGCTACTGCTCAACCGAAGAGGGTATAATACCTTTGTTAATTGCATAGCCTGCGGTGCAGTTATGGAATGTCCAAACTGTGGTATACCGCTTACTTATCATAAGGCGAACGAAACGGTTGCCTGTCACTATTGCGGACACAGCGAGTCAAAGCCTGACAAATGTTCAAAATGCTCAAGCGCTTACATTCATCAGAGCGGAACGGGGACCCAGCGTATAGAAGACGAGATTTCGCAGTATTTTCCGAAAGCCCGGATTCTTCGTATGGACGCTGACACGACTATGACCAAGGACGCTTTTTCAAAGAAATTTACCGAGTTCGGAAACGGCGACTACGACATCATGGTTGGAACTCAGATGATTGCAAAGGGACTTGACTTTGAAAACGTTACGCTCGTGGGAGTGCTTTTGATAGATAAATCGCTTTACACAGGGGATTACCTTGGCTATGAGCGAACTTTCTCACTTATAACGCAGGTTGTCGGAAGAAGCGGTCGAGGCTCTAAAAAAGGAAGGGCTTATCTTCAGACCTTCACACCCGACCATTACGTTCTTCAGCTTGCCGCACATCAGAATTATACCGAGTTTTTCGAACAGGAGATAGAGCTGAGAAAGGCGCTTATTTTCCCTCCTTTTTGCGATATTGCAATGGTTGGCTTTTCGTCGCTTCTTGAAAGCTCGTGTGTGAGCGCCGCCAATCGCTTTATCGAGTTGTTTATGGCGAGGGTGAAAAAGGAAGAAAAAACGCCTCCGACAAGAGTTCTCGGCCCCACAAAAAGCGGAACGGGACGAATGGGCGGAAAGTTCAGATATAAGCTGGTTATAAAATGTAAGCTCAACAGGCAGATGGAGAGCATTTTCAAGGACGTCCTTATTCAAGCGTACAAGGATAAGGAGTTTGCAAACGTGAGCTTTTACGTTGATATTAATGGAGATATTTACTGAAAGGAGCTATTATGGCAAAGAGAAATATTGTAAAATTCGGCGAGGAGCTGCTCAGGAAAAAAAGCAGGGAGGTTACTGCATTTGATGAAAAGCTCTGGATTTTGCTTGACGATATGTACGAGACAATGATTGCTTCCAACGGCGTAGGTCTTGCGGGACCTCAGGTTGGAATTCTCCGCCGTGTTGCGGTAATCGACGTGGGCGAAGGGGTTATCGAGCTTATAAATCCCGTTATTACTTATGCAAAAGGAAAAAAGCGTGAGATTGAGGGCTGTCTTTCTGCTCCTGATCAGTGGGGTTACGTGGAAAGACCTCAGAAGGTTAAAGTAACGGCTCAGGACAGATATGGAAAAGAGTTCAAGATCGTGGGAGAAGACTTGCTTGCAAGAGCGTTGTGCCACGAAATTGATCATCTTAACGGCGTAATTTTCACAGATCTTGCGGACGAAATGGTTGACAGAGAGGATATGAAACGATGAAGCTTGTTTTTATGGGAACTCCCGATTTCTCCGTTCCGTGTCTTGACGCTCTGATAAAGGCAGGTCACGAGGTTGCGGCTGTTTTTACTCAGCCCGATAAACCAAAGAACAGAGGGCATAAGCTTTCAATGCCTCCCGTTAAGGAATTTGCCGTAGAAAAAGGTATTGAGGTTTATCAGCCGCTTTCACTCAGAAAAGGCGACGACGCACTAAGCTCTCTTGATACGTTGAAAAAAATCGCTCCCGACTGTATTGTGGTTGTAGCTTACGGTCAGATACTTCCAAAGGAAATACTTGAGCTTCCGAAATTTGGTTGCGTCAACGTTCACGCTTCGCTTCTTCCTAAGTACAGAGGCGCTGCTCCTATTCAGCGTTGCATTATTGACGGCGAAACCAAAACAGGCGTTACGACAATGTATATGGCTGAGGGGCTTGACACAGGCGATATGATAATGAAGAAGGAGCTTGAAATCTCTGAACGAATGACCGCTTCCGAGCTTCACGACGCTCTTTCTGAAATTGGCGCTGAGCTTATCGTAAAGACGCTTGAGGCGTTAGAAAACGGAGCGGCTGAGCGAACTGCGCAGACAGAGGAAAATACTTGTTATGCAAAAATGCTGACAAAAGAAACCTGTAAAATCAATTTTAATAATTCGGCGAAAACTGTATATAATCAAATCAGAGGCCTTTCCTCAAGTCCATGTGCGTTTGCATTTCTTGACGACAAGCGTCTGAAGGTTTATTTTGCAGAGCTTGTTGACAAGACCTTTGACGCTCAGGCGGGAGAAATCGTTGACGAAACGGATTTCACCGTGTGCTGCGGCGACAAAAAGGGACTGAGGCTCACAGATATACAGCTTGAAGGCGGCAAACGAATAAATGTTGCGGAATTTTTAAGAGGAAGAAAAATAACCAGGGGGACTTTGCTCTCCTAAAAAGGAAGGCTTATGTTTTACGGTTTTTTCTCCGCAAATTATCTTGCTTCAACATTATTAGTGATGGCGACGGTTGTTTTTGCAATCGCAATGTCGTCAAGAGTCAGATCAACGTTTGAAAAATTCAGCAGAGTTTCAAGTAAAAACGGCTTACAGGCTCACGAGGTTGCAAGGCAGATTCTCGACGGTTTTGGGCTTTACGACGTTGCAATCACAAGAGTCGGAGGCGAGCTTACGGACCACTATAACGTCAGAAATAAAACGCTTGCGCTTTCGGATTCGACTTTTTTCAGCACTTCCGTTGCGGCAATAGGCGTAGCGGCTCACGAGTGCGGTCACGCTGTTCAGCACGCAAGAGGATATTTCCCTATAAAGCTCAGAAATCTTTTTGCACCCGTAGTTCAGTTCAGTTCGTCGGCATGGCTTCTGATTTTTCTGCTTGGACTACTGTTTTCTGTCCCGTTTCTTGTTGATTTTGGGATTATTCTTTTTGGCGCAATCGTTCTTTTTCAGCTTTTGACGCTCCCTGTTGAGTTTAATGCAAGTAAAAGAGCGCTTGAAGTTATTAAAACACGGCAGATTCTTTACGACGACGAGGTTGACGGTGCAAGAAAAACACTTAGCGCCGCAGCTCTCACATATATCGCAGGGCTTGCGGTTTCGCTTGCTCAGCTGATAAGACTTATTGTAAGCAGTAACAGACGAAGATAAAGAAAAGGAAATTGTATATGAAAACGTCCAGACAAGTTGTTCTAGATTTACTCGTAAAAATGGAAATCAACGGCGCTTATTCAAATATTGTCCTTGACAACACCTTTACCAATGAGCGTTTGCCTGCAAGGGAAAAAGCGTTTGCTACCATGTTGTTTTACGGCGTCATTGAAAGAAGAATGATGCTGGACTACATAATAAGATTATATTCGGCGACTGAGTTTGACAGTATTGATAAGGATGTGCTTCAGCTTCTGAGAATGGGGCTTTATCAGCTTTTATTTATGGACAGCGTTCCTGAAAGCGCTGCTGTAAACGAGACGGTAAATCTTGCCAGAAAGAGCGCGAAAGGCTTTATCAACGGTATTCTCAGAAGCTTTATCCGTGACGGACTTGAAATTGACTATAAGGACCTCAAGGACGAGGCGAAGCTTTCTATTGAATATTCTTGTCCTAAATGGTTAATAAAGAAGTGGAACGCTCAGTTTGGCGAGGAAACAACGGTTGAGATTCTCAAGTCAAGCTTTGGAAGACCTCCGCTTTATATAAAGGTTAATACGCTCAAGTGTACGCCCGACGAGCTTATTGCTCAGCTTGCTAAGGAAAAGATAAAGGCGGTTAAAAATTTGATTCTCGACGACTGCCTTGAGCTTGGAAGAGTAAGTGGAATTGAAGGCACAAACGCTTATCGAAAAGGACTTTTTCACGTTCAGGATATTTCTTCTCAGCTTTGCTGTAAGATAGCGCGTCCTGTGTTTAATGAAACAGTTATAGATATGTGTGCGGCTCCGGGCGGAAAGACCTTCAGTATGGCTCAGGCGATGGCAAACAGAGGCAAGCTCTTCAGCTACGATATTTATAACGGTAAGGTCAAGGTTATAAACGAAGGGGCAAAGCGTCTTGGGATTTCAATAGTAAAAGCCGACGTCAACGACGCAACTGTTTTTAATAAAAATATTCCTATGGCGGATAAGGTGTTGTGCGACGTTGTTTGTTCGGGGCTTGGCGTGATAAGGAGAAAGCCCGAAATAAAGTATAAGAAGATGGAGCATCTTGAGGATATTCCAAAGGTGCAGTCGCTTATTCTTGAAACGGCGTCTAATTACGTAAAGCTTGGCGGTACTCTTATTTATTCAACCTGTACGCTTAATAAGGCGGAAAACGAGGACGTTGTTCAGGCGTTCCTTGATAACAATCCGAACTTTGCTCCGGTTGTTGTTCCGCTGTCAATACCCAACGTAGAAAACACCTGCATGAGAACCTTCCTGCCGCATAAGACAGGCGGAGATGGCTTCTTTGCCGCAACTCTCAGGAGAATAAGGTAAGAAATGGAAAGTGAAATAATTGATATTTTGTCGCTGACTCTGAGCGAGCTTGAGGCTGAGCTTGTGGCAATGGGCGAACAAAAATTCCGCGCAAAGCAGATTTATGACTGGCTTCACAAGAAAAGAGTGAATGATTTTGAGCAGATTACTAATATATCTGCACAACTCAAAGAGAAGCTTAAAAATAATTTTTGTATAAAATCACTAATTATCAAAAAAAGACTTGTATCAGCTGTTGATGATACTGTAAAATATCTTTATGCGTTGCCTGACGGTGAAAAGGTCGAAACCGTACTTATGGATTATAAGCACGGAAACAGTATCTGCCTTTCTACTCAGGTAGGGTGTAAAATGGGCTGTAAATTCTGCGCTTCTACCAAGGCGGGCTTTGTCCGTAATCTTGAGCCGTCTGAAATTTTGCTTCAGATTTACGAATCCGAGCGTGACAGCGGACGAAAGATTGATTCAATCGTGCTTATGGGCATAGGCGAGCCTCTTGATAATTTTGATAATGTGATGAAATTTCTCTCGATTCTTTCCTCTGAGCAGGGGACGAATATGAGTCTTCGTCACGTTTCGCTTTCAACCTGCGGTCTTGTTGATAAAATTGACAGACTGGCTGAAATGAAGCTTGGACTTACACTTTCAATTTCGCTTCACGCCCCTACAAATCAGGCAAGAGACGAGATTATGCCTGTGAATAAAAAATATCCCGTTGAGGATCTTGTTAAGGCGTGTAAGAATTATTTTGCAAAGACAAGCAGAAGAATAAGCTTTGAGTTTGCGCTTATAAGTGGTGTGAACGACGATATGAAAACGGCGGATGAGCTTATTGCGCTTTTGAAGCCTATGGGTGTTTGCCATATAAATCTCATACCAATCAATGAGATCAAAGAAGGAAGCTATAAAAAAAGCGGCTTTGTAAAGCCGTTCCAAGAGAGATTGCAAAAGGCGGGGCTGAACGCTACCGTAAGAAGAACTCTTGGTGCTGACATTGAAGCTGCTTGCGGTCAGTTACGCAGAGATAATATTTAGTTTCGGAGGATTTATTTTGAAGTTTTTTTCAAAAACAGATATAGGGCTGCTCAGAAGCGAGAATCAGGACCGCGTCTGGACAGCTGAGATAGGCGAAAATAAAGAGGCGGTTGCGCTTGTGGTTTGCGACGGTATGGGTGGCGAAAACGCAGGAAGCGTTGCAAGTCAGATGGCAATTGATCTTATTTCCGAGCGTATTCTTAACGGTTTTCGTTCAAGCAACAACAGAAATTTTATCAGAAATCTCCTGATTACCTCCGTTACGGCGGCAAACAGCCTTATTTTTGATAAATCCCGTGCAGAAGCTGATAAAGCAGGAATGGGAACAACCTGTGTTGCGGCTATTGTCTATAACGAACGAGCTTACATAATCAATGTCGGCGACAGTAGAGCTTATCACGTTTTTGACGACAATATCCAGCAGATAACGAAGGATCATACTGAAGTCAGAAGACTGATTGAAAAGGGTAAGATAACCGAAGAAGAGGGAAAGACTCATCCAAAGAGAAATTATATTCTCAGGGCCGTTGGTGCAACAAGAGATATAACTCCCGATTATTTTGAGCTTGAGATGAAGCCTACGGATAAGCTTTTGCTTTGCTCGGACGGACTTCATTCGTTTGGCGACGATGCTGAAATAGCGGGTATAATTGTCAACAACCCAATTCAGAAATGCTGTGATTTACTTGTTAGTTACGCTTTGGGCAACGGCGGCAGAGACAATATTTCTGTTGCGTTGATATCAATATAAATCAACATAAACTCATAAATTTTAGAATGGCAGGGTAGATATGGATAGCAATATCGGAAAAAAACTTGACGGACGCTATGAGCTTCTTGAGCTTGTCGGCGTCGGTGGAATGGCTGATATTTATAAAGCCAAGGACATTACAGAGGATAAGATAGTAGCTGTAAAAATTCTTAAAAACGAGTTCGTCGGAAGCGAGGACTTTTTACGCAGATTCAGAAATGAATCAAAGGCTATTGCGCTTTTGTCACATCCTAATATCGTAAAGATTTTTGACGTCGGATTTACTGATAAAATCCAGTTCATCGTAATGGAATTCATTGACGGAATTACTCTGACTGAATATATTCAGCAGCAGGGCGTTCTTAAATGGCGAGATGCCGTGCATTTTACTCTTCAGATACTCAAAGCCCTTCAGCACGCTCACGACAGAGGAATTGTCCATCGTGATATAAAGTCGCAGAACATAATGCTTTTAAGCGACGGAACAATCAAGGTCATGGACTTTGGAATTGCACGCTTTAATAGAGAGACAGACAAGACAATTTCTGAAAAGGCAATCGGCTCAGTTCATTATATAAGTCCTGAACAGGCAAGAGGCGACGTAACTGACGAAAAGAGCGATATTTATTCCGTGGGCGTAATGCTTTACGAAATGCTTACGGGAAAGAAGCCCTTCGATGGCGACAGCCCTGTTGCAATAGCTCTCCTTCATATGTCTTCACAGGCTAAGAAAATGTCTGAAATCAACAACTCCATACCCGAAGGTCTGGAGGAAATTACAACCAAGGCAATGCAAAAGGAGCCTTCAAAGAGATACCAGACAGCAGGCGAAATGGTTAAGGATATTGAGGAGTTCAAGAAGAACCCCAGTATTGTTTTTGAGTATAAGTATTTTTCAACGGACGGAACTACAAAATATTTTGATAAGGTTACTCCCGAAGCTGAAAAGGCTGCCCCGAAGCATTACGCTGAGCCTAAAAAGGCGAAGAAAATCGAATACGAAGACGAATTTGACGATGATTACGATGACGACGATTATGATTCGGACGAATATGACGAGGACTATGATGACGAATATGATGACGATGACGTTGTTGCAAAGCGTCGTTCTCCGCTTTTGTCCGTGCTTTTTGCAGTCGCCGCCGTATTTATCATCGTGGCTGCGTGGCTTGTTTATAAGATCGTCACAGACAATCTTTCGCCCACAGACAGCAGTGTTTCTACAATAGAAGAAATAAAGGTTCCCAACCTTATCGGAATGACGCTTGACGAGATTGACGACGAATATCCTCAGCTAAACATTCAGGCGAAATACGAAAATTCAAGCGAATATCCAAGAGATACCGTTATGGAGCAAAAGGTAGCCGAGGGCGTAACTATTAAGGTAACTCAGCAGATTTCAGTAGTAGTAAGCCTTGGTACAAAGATGGTCGAGGTTGACGATTACAGCCTTCGTCCCAAGGATGAGGTTGTGTCTCAGCTCGAATCAAAACAAGGCTTTAAGACGGAAATCCTCTGGGTAGAGGATGAGACGATTCCTTACAACTACGTTATAAAGACGGATCCTCCTGCTCATTCGACGCTCGAATACGGCTCTAATGTAACTGTATTTGTAAGCAGAGGTCCTGCCGTAACGCTTAAAACTGTTCCCGATTTTACGAATATTCCTATTGATCAGGCGAGAATAAACGCTCAGAACAGCGGACTTATCCTCACGGTTGTTTATGAAGCAAACCCTGACGTTAAGGAAAATTACGTTATAAGCCAGAGCATTGAGCCGCTTGAAAAGGTTGAGGCAAATACGGTGGTTGAGGTTGTCGTAAGCTCAGGCGAAGCCAAGACAAGCATCAATATCGACCTCAGCAGCGATTTATCGGGCGAATTTATTTTCAAATACCTCATCGACGGCGTAATTCAGGAAGAACTTACCGAAACAAGAGACGTATCTCTCAGTAAGACTATCTCATGGGAAATCCAGGGTAAGGAAAAGAAAACCTATGCGATTTCCGTTACTTCGACCGCAACAGGCGCAACGGGTACGCTTATTGAAATGGAGGTTGACTTTACCGTTAACCCTGTAAGCAAGGAGCAAAAGACTCTCAACCCGACGATCTTCACTGATCTTTTGAATTCGGCTCCCGCTGATACAACGCCTGAAGAAACCGAGGCTACGACGGAGGAGACTTCTGATACTCAGACAACAGCTCCGGAGGAAGCGTAAGATATGTCGTTTGTTGAAGAAAAGGGAAGAATAATTGGTATCAACGGAGGCTTTTACACTGTGGAAGCCTCCACAGATATTTATACGGCAAAGCCAAGAGGCGTTTTCAGAAAAAACGGATTGAAGCCGATGACGGGGGATATAGTCACGCTGAATATCGAGGATAACGCCGAGCCGCTTATCGCCGAGGTCCACGAGCGTAAGAATGAGCTTATTCGCCCTCCGCTTGCAAATCTTGACGCGGTGCTTCTTGTAGTGTCTGCGGTTGAGCCTGCACCTAATGCATTTGTAATTGACAAGCTGATAGCTGTACTTGAGGGTAAAGAAATTGAGCCTGTTCTTGTTTTCACGAAATCTGATCTGCGTTATATGGGGGAATTTTTCGAGATTTACAGAAAAATAGGCTTCAAGACCTTTGTTGTGAATAACGTCACAGGTGAAGGAGCAGAGGAAATCAAGACGTTCATAGAGGGTAAGGTTTGCGCGCTTATCGGAAATTCGGGCGTGGGCAAATCGAGCCTTATGAATCACCTTGCACCCGAAGAAAATATAAGAACGGGCGAAATAAGTAAAAAGCTCGGAAGAGGCAGACATACAACCCGTGACGTAAAGCTCTATAAGCTTTCTGAGACAACATATATCGCCGATACGCCGGGTTTTTCTACGGTTGAAGTAAGTAAATATCTGAAAATTCCGTCAGAGCTTGTGAAAAATTGCTTCAGAGAGTTTGTCGAGGCAGGAAGGGAATGTCGTTTTGCCGATTGCCGTCATATAAAAGAAACGGATTGTGCAATAAGACAGGCTGTGGAACAGGGCGATATCTCAAAAAGCCGATACGATAGCTATTGTAGGATTTATGAAGAAGCAAAAGCTGCAGAAAATCAATATTAATCTACTCCCGAAGTTTTCTTCGGGAGCTTTTTTGTAACACATTTTTCTTCGCTGAATATAGTGTATAAAGGTGGTGGAAATATGAGACGGAACAAATGCAAAAACAAAAGGACGGCGGCTTGCGCTTTGTTTTTTGCGGCTATTGTGTGCTTGTGTTTCCTTTCTGCAAAGCTGATGCTGATAATTCTTGCGCTGTCGCTTATTATAATCGGCGTCTGCTTGTTGCTGAACTGAGAACGGAGGAAATGATGAAGATTGTTGTGGTAAAAAGTCCGAAATTTCTCGCCGGCTTTCTTAAGCTGTTTTTTGGAATCAGAAAAAACGGAAATACATAAACAGCAGCGATTCGACGTGTTGGCTTGTCGATAAAAAGGCGAGCCGACACGTCGCTTTTTGTGATTTTTTTATTTTCTCTGAATATACTGTACGGACAAACACAGGAGGAGAAAGAAGATGGATGAATTAAACGAAAAAAAAGAAGTAATGCTTTTTACGGCGCCAAGGACAGTTAAAAGAAAAAAGATCAGTGATATTTTTATATACCAGCTTATAGTCGTAGGAGCATTTCTGGCTTTTTTGTTTCTGTTGAAGCTTGGGGCAACGCCCATTTTTGAAAATATAATCGACTTCATTCGTGGTTATATTTTATGATTGAGCTTGAAATGGGCAAGGGGAAAATCTGTTTTGATTTTTCTTTTTTTGCCGTTATCGGATTTTACACGTTGTTTGGCGGTATTTATCCTGTTTTTTCAATAATCGCTGCCATTATTCACGAATGCAGTCATATTCTTGCTATGATTTATCAACGCAGGAAAATTGACTGCATATTGTTTTATGGCGGCGGAATAAAGCTTTTGTGCAATATGAACAGCGTGTCCGTAAGCGTTCTTGCGGCAGGGTGTTGCGGAAATTTTATAGTGGCTTTCATATTCTTTATGGCGTATGAACAAAATCTCGATTGTGTAATTTTTGCAATCAGTAACCTTCTGATTGGTTGCTATAATCTGCTTCCGCTTGGTTTTCTCGACGGCAAGAACATTCTGCTGAAAATCTGTGAGAAAAAAGGATGGTCGGACCTGTGGGTGGAAAAAGCGGAAAAATGTACGCTCGTTATGTTGATTTTAGCTTATCTGTGGGCATTATTTTACGGTTTTTTGAATATTTCGCTGATTATTGTACTCGTTTATATGTTTATGGTTGAAATGACCGTGAGAAAGTAGTATAGTAGATATAGAAAAATGTGAAATTTTTTCAAAAAAAGGCTTGCATTTGCAGAAACAAAGTGGTATAATATTAAAGCATTTGGTATCCGTTGATATTTCAACGTGAGTAATGCAAGGCGAAAGCCGAACATTAATATGACAATCCGCTGCATTAAAACTGCAAGAGTATGCAGTTTGGCTGAGAATCTGAATGCGGTTCCGGCTACCGAAGTCTAATGTAAGATTGCCTGAAGACATAGGAGGATAAAATCCATGGACGCACTTAAGATCATTGCTCAGGACAGCATGAAGGCAGAAGCACCAAAGTTTGAGGTTGGTGACACAGTAAGAGTTGACGTTAGAATCACAGAAGGCAACAAGTCTCGTATTCAGGCGTTTGAAGGTACTGTTATCGCTAAGAAACACGGCGGCATCTCCGAAACATTCACAGTTCGCAGAGTTGCTCACGGCTGTGGCGTAGAAAGAGTATTCCCTCTGCACGCTCCTTCTGTTGAAAAGGTAACTGTTTTAAGAATGGGCAAGGTACGCAGAGCTAAGCTTTATTATCTGCGTGACAGAGTTGGTAAGGCAGCTAAAATCAAGAGTAAGTTTAACTAATCAGCTCGCTATTAAGTTGTATACTAACGAAACGTTAAGGCTGCATTGCATAACTATCGTGCTCGCTGAATGCGGCGTTGTGTTCGATAGCTGTGCAATGCGGCCTTAATTCGTTTTTATACGCCCTTATGAAAGGTATTATTATGTTGGAAAACAATGAAAATAACGGCGCAATGGAATCGGTGAGTGCCAATGCCCCAAAGGAAAGAAAATCCGTAATTAATGATGCTGATCTTGCTCCTATTGAGGTTGAAAGCACGCTTCATATTGAAAAAGAAAAGCACGAGCAGGTAAAGGCTCAGGCAATTCAGGAAACAAAAAAAGAGCTTGGCAACTACGCCAACGAAATTTTTGACTGGCTTGAAACAATTCTTATGGGCATTGTTACCATCGTCGTGGTTTTCACTTTTTTCATTCGTGTGAATACTGTTTCGGGTCCGTCGATGAATCCGACGCTTCTCAATGGCGAAAAGCTCCTTGTTACTGACTTTTTCTATAATCCTGCGTATAACGATATCGTAATTATTCAGGCGGCAAATCTTCGAGATGAAAACGGTCAGGCAGGAAAGCCTATTGTAAAGCGCATTGTCGGAATGCCTAACGACACGATCAGAATAGATTTTGAAAACGGAACGGTTTACCGTAACGGAGAAGCTCTCGAAACAAAGATAGTTGACGGTTATCTTTTAGAAGACGGGCATTATATCGCCGACCTTACGTACGAAAAAGAAAGCCTTGTGAGCAATAAGGAATACGTCGTTCCCGAAGACTGCTACTTCGTGTTGGGCGACAACAGAAATAATTCAACCGACAGCCGTTCAAATCTTATTGGCTTTGTCGAAAGAGAATATATTGCAGGAAAGGTGTTTTTCCGTATTCTCCCGTTTGGTAGCTTCGGCGCTGTAAATTAAGCTGAGATGACTGACGAGGTTTACGAAGAAAAATCTGTTCAGGAATGTGCGGATTTTGAAAATACCTATTCCCAAAAACAGAAGAAATCCCATGCGTCGTCGGTTTTTGCGTGGATAGAAACTACGCTGACGTCCGTTTGCGTTGCGCTGATTCTGATAATGGCTTTTGTAAGATTGACGCAAGTAGACGGTACGTCGATGATGCCAACGCTTGACGACGGCGATAAAATGCTTGTTTATCAGTTTATGTACGAGCCGTCATACGGTGATATTGTTGCAATCAAGCTTGAGCCCCTTTCAAAAGAAAGCGACAGTTATATCGTAAAGCGTGTGATAGGTCTTGAAGGCGACGTTATGAGCATCGACGAAAAAACAGGCGAGGTTATCAGAAACGGCGAAAGACTTGACGAGGACTATATACTGACGCCTATTGATAAGTATCATATGGGAAATCTCACCGAGGGCATTACCGTGCCTGAGGGTTGTGTGTTCGTTTTGGGCGATAACAGAAACAATTCCGTCGATAGCCGATACGTTGATAGCTTCTACTTTGGGTATTCTGTCGGATGTATTGATAAAGATTATATTATGGGCAAGGTTTTTTTCAGAATATTGCCCTTTGAGAAATTCGGGGTGATATAATGGGTTACGAAGCGAATATTCAGTGGTTCCCCGGTCACATGACCAAGACCAAGCGAATGATTGAAGCGAATATGAAGCTTGTTGACGCAGTTGTTGAAATTGTTGACAGCAGAATCCCCGAAAGTAGCAGAAACCCCGTTATTAATGAGCTTGTCGGCTCAAAGCCGAGGATAATCATTCTCAACAAATGCGACTATGCGGACGATAACGTTACTGCAAAATGGAAACAGCATTACGAAGCGCAGGGCTTTGCGGTGCTTCAGTGCGACTGTCGAAGCGGAAAGGGAATCAACGGCTTTGTTCCGCTTCTGAGAAAAAGACTTGCTGACGTGATTGCAAAACGCAAGGAAAAGGGAATGATCGGAAAAGCACTCAGAATTATGGTTGTGGGGATTCCGAACGTAGGAAAATCCTCTTTTATCAACAGAATGGCTAAATCAAAGAAAACTCAGGTCGCAGACCGTCCGGGCGTTACCAGAGGAAAGCAGTGGGTTACAATAGATAAAGAGGTTGAGCTTCTTGATATGCCCGGTATTCTCTGGCCGAAATTCGACGACCAGGAGGTTGCGTTACAGCTTGCCTACACAGGAGCGATAAAGGACGACGTAATTGATATAGAGTCGCTTGCGTTGAGCCTTACCGAGTTTTTGAAAAATAATTATCCCGATAGCCTTTTACAAAGATATAAGCTGAAGGACCTTGAAGGAAACGTTGTTGAAAAAATTGCAAGAGCAAGAGGAATGATGGTTTCGGGCGGAGAGCTTGATACAGAAAGAGCCGCTATTGCGATTATAGATGAATTTAGGAGTGGAAAGCTTGGAAAAATCTCTCTTGAAAAGCCTTGAATGTAAGGAGCGTTTTTCCTTTGACGAGGACAAGCGCACACAATTCGGGATAATCTGCGGAATTGACGAAGCGGGCAGAGGTCCTTGGGTTGGCGACGTTTACGCCGCTGCGGTTGTGTTTGAAACCGGGGTTTTTATCGACGGACTTGACGACAGCAAGAAGCTTAGCGAGAAAAAAAGAGAGCTTCTTTACGACGAGATTATTGAAAAAGCGACGGCTTATTCTATTGCAACGGCAACAGTTGAAGAAATAGAAGAGCTTAATATTCTTCAGGCAACCTTTCTTGCGATGAAGCGTGCATACGAGGGGCTTTCTGTGAAGCCTGCGCTTGCTCTTGTTGACGGAAACGGGACTCCTCCGATTCCGTGCGACATTCAGACGGTAGTCAAGGGCGACAGCGTTTCTGCAAGCATTGCCGCGGCAAGTATACTTGCAAAGGTTGCACGAGACAGGTATATGAAAGAGCTTGACGAGCGCTATCCGCAGTATAAGCTCGCTTCAAATAAGGGGTATGGAACCGCTGTTCATATTAAAGCGTTACAAGAACACGGTGTTTCTCCTGTTCATCGTCGTTCTTTTCTCAAAAAGCAGGAGGAAAAGCTTGGAAGATTCAAGGAGCTTTGTGAATGAACGGAAACGAAATAAGCGCAAAGCGTGGACTTGCAGGTGAAAATGCCGTTTGTGATTATCTTGAGGGGAAAGGCTATGAAATTGTAGCAAGAAATTACCGCATTCGTGGCGGAGAGATTGACGTTATTGCTAAAAATAGCGAATATATAGCGATTGTCGAGGTGAAAACCCGAAAGCTTAACCCTTTTTCTCAAGGATATGAGGCGATGACCTTTTCAAAAAAGAAAAGGATTATACTTACCGCTGAGCGTTTTCTGAGCGAAAACAGCTTTGATTTACAGCCTCGGTTCGACGTTGCATACGTTACCGTTTCACAGGAACAGACGCCGAGGATACTTGATATTGAATATTACGAAGGCGATTTTGACGCAACAGGCGTTTTAATATAAAATCACACATATAAAATGAAAGGACAAGACTATGAATTACACAAGTACAAGAAATAAAAATGAGGTTGTAACAGCTGCTAAAGCTATTGCACAGGGTATTTCCCCCGAAGGCGGACTCTACGTACCCGAAAATCTCCCCAAGCTCACAAAGGAGCAGATTATGGCTCTTTGCGACAAGAGCTACGCACAAAGAGCTTACGATATTTTTAAGCTTTTCCTCACCGATTTTACCGATGAAGAAATTCAGCACTGCGTAACAAACGCTTACGGAAAGAATTTTGATACTGAAAATATTGCTGATATTTCTCATCTTCTTACAGGAACGTATATCCTTGAGCTTTGGCACGGTCCTACTTGTGCATTTAAGGATATGGCGCTTCAGATTCTCCCTTATCTTCTCACAACTTCTGCAAAGAAGACAATTTCTGATAAGGAAGTGGCTATTCTTGTTGCAACGTCGGGCGACACGGGCAAGGCGGCTCTCGAAGGATTCAAGGACGTTGATAAGACAAGCATCACCGTGTTCTATCCCGAAGACGGCGTGAGCGATATGCAAAAGCGTCAGATGGCAACACAGGAAGGCGCAAATGTCAACGTATGCGCTGTTAAGGGAAATTTCGACGACTGCCAGAACGGAGTTAAGGCAATCTTTACTGATGATAACGTAAAGGCTGAGCTTGAAAAGATGAATATCGTTTTCTCAAGTGCAAACTCAATAAACTGGGGAAGACTTTCTCCTCAGATCGTTTACTATGTTTCAACCTATGCTGAGCTTATCAAGAACGGCGAAATTGAATACGGCGAAAAAATCAACATCGTTGTTCCCACAGGTAACTTCGGTAATATTCTTGCTGCTTACTACGCTAAAGAAATGGGAATCCCCGTTAATAAGCTCATCTGCGCTTCTAATGCAAACAACGTACTTACTGATTTCATAAACACAGGTGTTTACGACAGAAACAGAAAGTTCTTTACAACTGTTTCTCCTTCAATGGATATTCTTATTTCCAGTAACCTTGAAAGACTTCTCTATCATCTTTGCGGTGAAGATACAGACCTTATCAACAAGTGGTTCGACGCTCTCAAGACAGAGGGTAAGTACGAGGTTACGCAGGACGTAAAGAAGAAGGTTTCCGAGCTCTTCTGTGCAGGCTACTGCGACGACGCTCAGACAAAGGCGGCAATCAAGGAAGTGTTCGAAAATTATTCGTATCTTATGGATACGCACACAGCGGTTGCATATAAGGTTTATACAGATTATAAGAAGGCAACGGGCGACACAACAAAGACCGTTATTGCTTCAACGGCAAACCCCTACAAGTTCGGTGCGGCAGTATTTGAAGCACTTGGCGGTCAGACTGAGGGCGTTGACGAGTTCACAATTATCGAAAAGCTCGAAGAAAAGACAGGAACAAAGATTCCCGAACCTCTTGCAGCTACAAAGAACAAGGAAATTCGCTTCAAGGGCTGCGTAGAAAAGCAGGAAATGTCTAAGATAGTTCTTGATTTTCTTAAAAAGTAAGGTGAGATTTTGAGTCTTTATGCATTGGGCGACCTTCACCTGTCGCTTGGAACAGACAAGCCTATGGATATTTTCAAGGGCTGGGACGATTACGTTGAGAGGATAGAGAAAAACTGGAATTCGCTTGTCAATGATGACGACACGGTTGTTGTAATCGGAGACGTTTCGTGGGCTATGTCGCTTTCTCAGACCAAGAAGGATTTTGAGTTTATCAATAACGTGCTCAACGGAAATAAAATCTTCCTCAAGGGTAACCACGACTATTGGTGGGACACGATGACGAAGATGAACGGATTTTTACAGGAAAACGGATTTGACAGGATAAAAATTCTTCACAACAATTCCTATCTTATAGACGGAATTTCGATCTGCGGAACAAGAGGCTGGATTAATGACGACAGTGAGCCTTGCGACCAGAAAATCCTCAATCGTGAAGCCTTGCGACTTGATATGTCGGCGGCAGAGGGTATGAAGCAGGGAGGAGAGCTTACGGCTTTTATTCACTACCCGCCGATTTTCGCAGATAATAAGAATTATTACATTCTTGAGGTTCTGAAAAAATACGGGATAAGGCACTGCTATTACGGTCACATTCACGGAATGGCAGTGAAAAAGGCTTTTACCGGCGAATACGACGGAGTTGAGTATCATATTGCGTCGTGTGATTGCGTTGATTTCACGCCTGTTCTTGTAAAAAAATAAAATTTATAAAAATTTGGAAAAACTACTAGAAATATTTGTAGATATATGCTATAATATTTTCTAGCTGTAAAAAACGGAGGACTATAAAATGGAAATTATTTCTAACAACAACACGGCTGTAAATACAGTCGAAGTGGAATTCAAGGCAGACGCCGCAGAATTTGAGGCAGCCGTTCAGGCGGCTTATCTGAAAAAGAGAAAGAATATTACAATTCCCGGCTTCAGAAAAGGCAAGGCGTCAAGAAAGATGATTGAAACAACATACGGCGAGAGCATTTTCTTTGAAGACGCTATCAACGGTATGTATCAGGAAACAGTTGCTAAGGTTATTGACGAGCTTAAGCTTGACGTTGTTGATATGCCCAATATTGAAGTTGCTTCTGTAAAGAAGGAAGAGGGCGTTGTATTTAAGGCAACATTCACAACAAAGCCTGAAATCAACGTAAAAGAATATTCCGGATTAAAGGCACAGAGAGCTGTCAAGACTATCGGTGACGATGAAATCGGCGCAGAACTCAAGAAGCTTCAGGAAAACGGCGCAAGAATCGTTGACGTAACCGACAGAGCCGCTGAAAACGGCGACACAGTTGTTTTTGACTTCGAAGGCTTCTGCGACGGAGTTGCTTTTGAAGGCGGAAAGGCTGAAAAGTTCAACCTTGAGCTT
Source organism: Ruminiclostridium sp. (assembly GCA_045591405.1). Taxonomy (GTDB): domain Bacteria; phylum Bacillota; class Clostridia; order Oscillospirales; family Ruminococcaceae; genus Ruminiclostridium_E. The sequence goes on along the minus strand of JAZNST010000081.1, from coordinate 20,682 downwards.
GGAAGCGGAAGATTTATCCCCGGCTTCGAAGAACAGGTTGTAGGTAAGAACATCGGCGAAGATTTCGACGTAAACGTTACTTTCCCTGCTGAATATCAGGCTAAGGAGCTTGCAGGTAAGGACGCTGTGTTTAAGTGCAAGATCCACGAAATCAAGGGCAAGGAGCTTGCAACTCTTGACGACGAATTTGCTAAGGACGTATCTGAGTTCGATACACTCGACGAGCTTAAGGCTGACATTAAGGCTAAGCTTACAGAAGCAGCTGAAAAGGAAGCTGATACAGCAGTTGATAACACTCTTAACGACCTTCTTATCGAAAACGTTGAGGGTGAAATCCCTGAGGTTATGTACGAACGCCGCGTTTCTGATATGATTCAGGACTGGGAATACAGAAACAGAAGCTATGGTCTCAAGCTTGATGATTACCTCAAGTACACAGGTACAACAATGGAGCAGTTCAGAGAAAACTTCAAGCAGACAGCTGAAAAGCAGGTTAAGCTCCGTCTTGCTCTTGAGAAGATTGCAAAGCTTGAAAACATTGAAGTTAACGAGGAAGAGCTTGAAAAGCAGTACGCTGACCTTGCCGAAATGTATAAGATGGACATTGACAAGGTAAAGGCTGTAATTCCCGCTGACAGCCTTACTGAAGACGCTAAGGTTGAAAAGGCGTTTAAGTTCGTTAAGGACAATGCTAAGATCACAAAGCCCAGAGCTAAGAAGGCAAAGGCTGAAGAAACTGCCGAATAATCACAAAAACGCTGAGAGCTTCTTTTTACGGAAGCTCTACGGCTGTTTTTAGCGGACAATTTTTCGTCACAATTCACTTTTTTATGCCAAGAAAGGATACTGCACTATGTTTGAATTTAACGCACTTGTACCAACGGTCATTGAACAGACAGGCAGAGGAGAGCGTGCATATGATATTTTCTCCCGCTTGCTCAACGACAGAATTATTATGCTTTATGATGAAGTGAACTCTGTTACGGCAGGGCTTGTTGTAGCACAGCTCCTTTTCCTTGAAGGACAGGACCCTGATAAGGATATTTCTCTTTATATCAATAGCCCCGGCGGTGTAATTACAGACGGTATGGCGATTTATGACACAATGCAGTATATTAAGTGCGACGTTTCCACAATCTGCACAGGTATGGCGGCTTCTATGGGATCGTTCCTTCTTGCAGGTGGAACAAAGGGTAAACGCTACTGCTTGCCCAACTCAACCGTTCTTATTCATCAGCCTATCGGCGGAACAGGAAGAGCACAGGCAAGCGATATTGATATTGCCGCTAAGCAGATTCTTAAAACAAGAGAAAAGATGAACAGAATGCTTTCTGAAATGACAGGTCAGCCTTACGAAAAAATTTGTCTTGATACAGACAGAGATAATTATATGACTGCACAGGAAGCACTTGAATACGGACTTGTAGACAAAATTATCGAAAAGCATTGAACGGATTAGGAGAAACTTATGTTAAAATGCCAATTTTGCGGTAAAACCGACGATAAGGTTCAGAGAATGCTTATTGGAAAAAACGGCGTAATTTGTAATGAGTGTGTTGTTGCTTCCTATAATATGTTAGTTGACGAGGATGTTATTGATTCATACGATCCCGAAGACGACGAAATGGAAGGCAAATACGCCTTTGACAGCAGAAACCTCCTCAAGCCTTCACAGATCAAGAAAATCCTCGATGAATATATAATCGGACAGGACGAGGCGAAAAAGACTCTTTCTGTTGCGGTTTATAATCATTATAAGAGAGTTGCGGCAGTAATGTCGCATGGCGATAAGCAGCCTGAAGTTGAGCTTCAGAAAAGTAACGTTCTTATGCTTGGTCCTACGGGCGTGGGAAAGACGATGATTGCTCAGACGCTTGCGAAAATTCTTAACGTTCCGTTTGCTATTGCAGACGCTACAACGCTCACTCAGGCGGGTTACGTCGGCGAGGACGTTGAAAACGTTCTTCTGAGACTTATTCAGGCGGCTGATTACGACATTGAGGCGGCAGAACGCGGTATTATTTATATTGATGAAATAGATAAGATTTCACGTCGTTCTGAAAATACGTCGATTACCCGTGACGTAAGCGGCGAAGGCGTTCAGCAGGCGTTGCTCAAAATCGTAGAAGGGACAGTTTCGAACGTTCCTCCTCAAGGTGGAAGAAAACATCCAAATCAGGAATTTATCCAAATAAATACAAAGAATATTCTCTTCATTTGCGGCGGAGCGTTTGAGGGAATTGAGAAGAATATCATTTCAAGAATCCATTCGTCAGCGCTTGGTTTTGGCGCAGAAATTCACAGTAAGAGCGACAAATCTCTCAACGAGGCGCTCCACAGCGTTTCACCGGAGGATTTGGTAAAGTTCGGACTTATTCCTGAGCTTGTAGGTCGTCTTCCTGTTGTGACCGTTCTTGACGAGCTTGATGAAGAAGCACTTGTAAAAATTCTTGTTGAGCCTAAAAATGCTCTTGTAAAGCAGTACGTTTATCTTTTCGGTCTTGACGGAATCGAGCTTGAGATTGAACCCGACGCACTCAAGGAAATCGCTAAGAAGGCCGTTGAGCGTAAAACGGGCGCAAGAGGTCTCAGAACGATTATTGAAGATGTGCTTTCCGAATCAATGTTCGAAGCGCCAAGCAATAACGAAATTGTAAAAATTCGTGTAACGGCTGACAACGTTATCAACAAGACTCAGCCTGAAAGAATCCATGGCGACACGACTCAGAGAAAAAACAGTAAAAAAAATGCCGTATAAAATTATAAAACCTCTTTACAAAAACGAAAGAGTGTGTTATAATGTATTTGCTGTGTGACAGCAGAACAACCCGTCCTTGGATAAGCGGCTATTGCCCAAGAGGGAAACACCGTCGCCCTTATCTATGAACGAGGAAATATTTTTTAAGAGGTGTAATTATGTTACTCAAGGAAGAAAAAACACAGGTTATCGAAGCTAACCGCACACACGAGAAGGACACAGGTTCTCCTGAGGTTCAGATTGCAATTCTCACAAAGAGAATCAACGACCTTACTGAGCACCTTAAGCTCCACAAGAACGACCATCACTCCAGAAGAGGTCTTTTCAAGATGGTAGGTCATAGACGCAACCTTCTCAACTACCTTCAGAAGAAGGACATCGAGCGTTACCGTGCAATCATTGCAAAGCTTGGTATCCGTAAGTAAAATGTTAAAAAAGGGCAGGGCGCTATGTTCTGCCCTTTAACCCTTTACTAAAGGGACTTTATTCGGGGTACATGATTTTAGCATTAAACTGAGCCTTCTATGAGGGTTGAGTTTATTGCTAAGAATGTTCCCCAAAAATAAAAGGAGGAACAGAAAATGTTCGAAAAGTACAAAGTGTTCAAAACAACGTTTGCAGGCAGAGAACTGACAGTTGAAACAGGTAAGGTCTGCGAGCTTGCAAACGGTTCTTGCTGGGTTCACTACGGCGATACAGTCGTAATGGTGAACGTTGCGGCAAGCCCGAAGCCAAGAGAGGGCGTTGACTTTTTCCCTCTTTCGGTTGACTATGAAGAAAAGCTTTATTCAGTAGGTAAAATCCCCGGAGGATTCCTTAAACGTGAGGGTCGTCCTAGCGAGAAGGCTATACTTACTTCCCGTGTTGTTGACCGTCCTATGCGCCCTCTTTTCCCCAAGGATATGCGTAATGATGTTGCAATTACAATGACTGTTCTTGCAGTTGATCCTGATACTCAGCCCGAAATCATTGCTATGATCGGTGCTTCTGTTGCAGTATCTATTTCCGATATTCCTTGGAACGGACCTATCGGCGGTATTTCCGTTGGTCTTGTTGACGGTGAAATCGTGCTTATGCCAAACGCTGAACAGCGTGCAAAGTCTGACCTTCAGCTCACAGTTGCTTCTTCTGAAAAGAAGGTAGTAATGATTGAAGCGGGCGCTAACGAGGTCGACGACGACACAATGCTCAAGGCAATTATGGCAGGTCACGAAGAAATCAACAAGTCAATCATTCCGTTCATAAACGACATAAGAGCACAGATTGGTAAGCCTAAGTTCGAATTCCCCTCTATGGAAATTGACCATGACTTCCTCGACGCTCTTTATAATGAATTTGGCGATCAGGTTAAATTTGCACTTGATACTGATGATAAGAATATTCGTGAAGCTCGTCTTCAGCCTATCAAGGACGCTATTCACGAGAAGTACGATGTGGTTTATCCCGATCAGGCTTCTATGATTGATGAAGCGATCTATAAGCTTCAGAAGCAGATTGTTCGTCGTTGGCTCCTTGATGAACAGAAGCGTGTTGACGGCAGAGGTATGGACCAGATGCGTCCTCTTGCCGCTGAGGTTGGATTACTTCCGAGAGTTCACGGCTCAGGCCTTTTCACAAGAGGTCAGACTCAGGTTATGACAATCACAACTCTTGGCCCCGTAAGCGACGCTCAGAAGCTTGAGGGTATTGACGATGAAGATTCCAAGCGCTATATGCATCACTATAATTTCCCCGCATACTCTGTTGGTGAAACTAAGGCAAGCAGAGGCCCCGGAAGACGTGAAATCGGTCACGGTGCTCTTGCAGAAAGAGCTCTTGAGCCTGTAATTCCAAGCGTTGAAGAATTCCCTTATGCAATCCGCCTCGTTTCTGAGGTTCTTTCTTCTAATGGTTCTACTTCCCAGGCTTCGATCTGCGGTTCTACGCTTTCGCTTATGGACGCAGGTGTTCCGATTAAGGCTCCTGTTGCGGGTATTTCCTGTGGACTTATCACTGAGGGCGACCGTTGGATGACAATGGTTGACATTCAGGGACTTGAAGACTTCTACGGCGATATGGACTTTAAGGTTGGTGGTACACATAAGGGTATCACAGCTATTCAGATGGACCTTAAGATTGACGGTCTTACACCTGAAATTATTAAGGACGCATTTGCAAAGACACACAAGGCTCGTGACTATATCCTTGATGAAATTATGCTCAAGGCTATTCCCGAACCTAGAAAGACTGTAAATCAGTGGGCACCTAAGATGATAACAATGAAGGTTCCTGTTGATAAGATCAGAGAAGTTATCGGCTCCGGCGGTAAGGTTATTCAGAAGCTTTGTGCTGACTTTGACGTTAAGATTGACATCGACGAAGAAGGCAACGTATTCATCTGTGGCAATGACCAGGCTAAGTCTGACGCTTGCGTTGAAACAATCAAGGGTATTGTTCTTGTTCCCGAAATCGGTTCGATTTATAAGGGAAAGGTTGTTCGTGTTACAAGCTTTGGTGCATTCGTTGAATTTGCTCCCGGTAAGGAAGGTATGGTTCACGTTTCTGAGCTTGAAAACAGAAGAGTCGAAAAGGTTGAAGACGTTTGCAACGTGGGCGACGAAATTATCGTTAAGATAATCAAGATTGACCCCAAGGACGGAAAAATCGGTCTTTCAAGAAAAGAAGCTCTTGCTGATATTGAGGCAAAGAGAAAAGAAAGAGAAGCGGCTGCTTCGGCTGAATAAAAAATTAAGGGCTGTTTATTACAGCCCTTTTTATTATAGATTGAAAAATGCACATAAAAAAGGACGGCGTAAAAACCGTCCTTTAATATTGTCAACTATTAGTTGAGTTCTGCGAAGTACTTGATTGTTCTTACCATCTGAGATGTGTAAGAGTTTTCGTTGTCGTACCAGGAAACTACCTGAACTTCGTAGAGGTCGTCAGCGATCTTAGCAACCATTGTCTGTGTTGCATCGAAGAGGGAGCCGTATCTCATACCGATAACGTCGGAAGAAACGATCTGATCTTCGTTGTAACCGAAGGATTCGCAAGCAGCAGCCTTCATAGCAGCGTTGATGCCTTCCTTAGTTACGTCTGTACCCTTAACAACAGCTGTAAGGATTGTTGTGGAACCTGTAGGAACAGGAACACGCTGAGCAGAACCGATAAGCTTACCGTTAAGTTCAGGAATTACGAGGCCGATAGCCTTAGCAGCACCTGTGGAGTTAGGAACGATGTTAGCAGCACCAGCTCTTGCTCTTCTGAGGTCTCCCTTTCTGTGAGGACCGTCAAGAATCATCTGGTCGCCTGTGTAAGCGTGAATTGTGCTCATGATACCGCTCTGGATAGCAGCGTAATCATTAAGAGCCTTAGCCATAGGAGCGAGGCAGTTTGTTGTGCAAGATGCAGCAGAGATAATAGTATCTGTTGCCTTGAGTGTATTTTCGTTTACAGAGAATACGATTGTGGGGAGATCGTTTCCTGCGGGAGCAGAGATAACAACCTTCTTAGCACCTGCGTCGATATGAGCCTGAGACTTTTCCTTAGAGCAGTAGAAGCCTGTGCATTCGAGAACAACGTCAACGCCGATTTCACCCCAAGGAAGATCCTTAGCGTCCTTTTCTGCGTAAATCTTGAGTGTCTTGCCATCAACTGTGATTGTGTTTGCTTCGTCGTCAGCTGTTACTGTGTGGAGATTCTGACCGATTGTACCGCAGTAACCACCCTGAGCTGTGTCATACTTGAGAAGCTGAGCGAGCATGGAAGGCTTAGTGAGGTCGTTGATTGCTACTACGTCATAACCTTCAGCACCAAACATCTGTCTGAATGCGAGACGGCCGATACGGCCAAAACCGTTAATTGCTACTTTAACTGCCATTGAGTTAATCCTCCTAAATTTTGTTTGATGATACTTCATCTGTATCTTTTTTTATTATACATAAAAAAGGCAAAATAATCAAGTAGTCTGTCATTTTTTTAACATAAAATTATTTTGGATTTCCCCGAACATTTTAGTCAATTTGCCGAATATTGTTGAAAAAACCAAAATTTATGGTACAATAAAAATAGATTATTTTTACGGAGGCAATATGACACTTTATCTCAGCGACCTCGACGGAACGCTTTTAAGCAACGACGCAAAATTGAAAAAACGCACCTGCGAAATGCTTAACAGACTGATTGAAAAGGGCGTTATGTTTTCCTTTGCAACAGCAAGAGGCATAAAAACATCGTATCCGATAATGAAGGAGCTTAACCTCAAGCTTCCCGTGATTGTAACCAACGGCTGTATGATTGCCGATTTTGCAACGGGTGAAATTTTATATAAATGTACGTATTCAGAAAAAGAGACGGCTCTTGCCCGTGAGCTTATCGAAAAAAACGGAGAAACTCCGCTTGTGTTTTCGGTTATCGATGGCAAGGAGCGCATAAATTATCTTAAGGATTCCACCAAGCGCAACAAAAAATTCCTTAACGATAGAAAAGACGACGAGCGCCTTCGACCTTGCAGTAATTACGACGAGCTTTTTGAGGGCGAGTTGTATTTTATGACGATAATAAATCCGATCAGCGGCATTGACGAGCTTGACAGCGTTTTTAATTACGATAACGGCTTTGCAAGGAATTATCAGATTGATACGTATAATAAAGATGAGCTTTGGTACGAGATAGGTAATAAAAACGCTACGAAGGCAAAGGCGGCACTGAGGCTTTTGCAGATGACGGGCGCGGATGAGCTTGTGACTTTTGGCGATAATATGAACGACGCTTCCATGTTTGAGGTCAGCGATAGGTGTTATGCTGTTGCAAACGCCATAAACGAGCTAAAAGAGCTTGCAACCGATATAATCCCAAGCAATGAAGCCTACGGTGTTCCGTCGTTTATAGAAAAAGACGTGACGACGCTCCACAAGGCGAACGAATACTGTGAAGTCATAGTAAAGCCCGACGCTGAACGCTTTGAACGGGCTGTTGCTCTTGCAAAGGAGCGCGAAACAGTAAATATAGGTACTCTTAACGAAAAATGTATCCACTCGGCATTGAAGCATTATTACGCTGACGAAAGCTGTCACGAAGCGAAAATCGGCTCGTTTTACGCTGATATTGTGAACGAGCGCGGGATAATGGAAATTCAGACGGCAAATTTCGGAAAGCTCAACAAAAAGCTAAGCTCAATGCTTGAATTTTGTCACGTTACGGTTGTTTATCCCTTTGAAAAGAAAACGACAAATCACTATATCGACGAAAACAGCGGCGAAATATTCAAGAAAGGCTCTGCGAGAACCAGAAACGACCTTAACGAGCTTTTTCTTGAGCTTTACAGGATAAAAAGCTTTTTGACAAACCCTAATTTCACCCTGTGCATCGCCGAGCTTGAGCTTGACAAGTATATTTATGTAAAAAACAGGGATTGCAGACGAAAGGGCAAGGGCGGATATCACAAAATACCCAAAAAGCTTATAAGGGAGCTTTATTTTGAAAAGCCACAGGATTTCAGCTTTTTTCTCCCTGAAGGTTTAGCGGACGAATTTACGGTAAAACAGTTTCAGAACCTTCAAAAGAGCTGTCAGGCTTCGCTTATGCTTTCTGTTCTTGAATGTGTGGGAATAGTCGAGCGTTTTTCAAAAAAGGGAAATGCTGTTCTTTACAGGAAAACAGAGCTTGAAGCGTAACAAAAAAAGGCGTTTTATTGACTTTTTCCTTTTGATGTGTTAAAATAAATATATATATATTTGGAGGGAAGAATATGGCTTATCAGATAATAACAGACTCATCGGCAAATCTGCCTAACAGACTGATTGAAGAATATAACCTGAAGGTTCTTTCCTTCGATTATTTTGCAGATGATATTCGCTATGATACGTTCAGACCCGACGATGATGAAGCGTGGATTAAGGAATTTTACGTTCAGCTTCGTTCAAAGAAGAAAATCACAACCTCGTGTCTTAATGCTGAGGCGATTTCATCAATGCTCAAAGAGTCGCTTGATAAGGGACTTGACGTTATTTATTTTGTTTTTTCCTCAGGTCTCAGCCAGACCTATCAGATAGCTGAGGCTGTTGGCGACGAGCTTAAAAAGGAATATCCCGACAGAAAAATTTACGTTGTCGATACGCTTTCACCGAGCTTCGGTCAGGGACTTCTCGTTGATTACGCTTGTAGGCAACAGCGTGACGGTTGGACGATTGAACAGGTTTACGAGTGGCATATTGAAAACAGACTGAAAATGTGCCATTGGTTTACGGTTGACGATTTGTTCTTCCTTAAAAGAGGCGGCAGAATTTCAGCAACAACCGCCATTGCAGGAACGGTTCTTGGAATAAAGCCTGTGCTTCACGTTGATAACGAAGGACGTCTTGTGAACGTAGATAAGGTAAGAGGCAGAAAGCAGGCACTTATCGCACTCGTTGACAGAATGGAAAAAACAGCGATTGAACCCGAAAAACAACGTGTTTTTATCGCTCACGGAGACTGTCTTGAGGACTGTCAGTTCGTTGAAAAGCTTGTCAGAGAGCGTCTTGGCGTTAAGGATATTGAGATTACCTATATTAATCCTGTTATTGGCGCACATAGCGGTCCCGGAACTGTGGCGCTCTTTTTCCTCGGAACGGAGAGATGATATAAATGAATGAACGGTTAGGCTTTTTAAGAGATAAGGCAAATAAGCTTCCGTTTTCTCCCGGCGTTTATTTTATGAAGGATAAAAGCGGGAAAATTATATATATCGGTAAGGCGAAGGCCTTGAAAAACCGAGTTAAATCTTATTTTCAAAGCGTTGAACGACATAATGTAAAAACGTTTAAGCTCGTTCAGAATATATTTGATTTTGATTTTATAGTTACGCCTACCGAGCTTGACGCACTTGTACTTGAGGCAAGTCAGATAAAGCTCCATACTCCAAAGTACAATATATTGCTCAAAGACGATAAGGGCTATAACTATGTTAAAATATCGGGCGGAGCATATCCCCGTATTTCGTATGCGCTTCAGACTGATGACAAGAATGCAACTTATCTTGGTCCTTATACCTCAGGATACACGATAAAGCAGACTGTTGAAGAAGTAAACAGGATTTTTATGCTCCCGACCTGTAACAAAAGATTCCCCCAGGAATTTGGGAAAAATCGTCCGTGCCTCAATAATCATATCGGAAGATGCGTCGGCTTGTGCAGAGGGCGGATTTCAGCAGAAGATTACCAAAAGCGCGTCAGCGCAGCGATTGAATATATAAAAAACGGAAGCAAGCACAGCATTGAGCTTATGAAGGCTGAAATGGAGGAATTATCCGAAAAGCTCGAATTTGAAAAGGCTGCGGTGCTTCGTGACAGAATAGCGGCGATAGAAAAGGCGGAAAAATCTCAGCAGATTTATTCGTCGAAAACAAGTGACTACGACGTAGTAGGGCTTGCTCAGAATATGGAGCTGTCCAGCGTTGCAGTAGTCAGCTATCGTGGCGGAAGGCTTATTGATAAGCAGAATTTCTTTATTGGCGACGAATATGAACAGCAGCAGATGATTTCAGATTTTCTTGTCGAGTTTTATTCAAGGCAACAGGTTATTCCCAAGGAAATATACCTTGACCGTGAGATCGACGATAAAGAGCTTTTGGAGCAGTTTTTCAGCGATAAAACAGGGAAAAAGGTTTCGATTGTCGTTCCAAAACGAGGCGAAGGTCTGACTCAGGTTATGCTTGCAAAGTCGAATGCGGCTGAATATCTTTCACTCAAGGTCGGAAGAACTGCTAAGGAAATTTCTGCGCTTGAAGATCTTGCAAAGCTTCTTGGGCTTAAAAAAATCCCGATGTATATCGAAAGCTATGATATTTCAAATATGGGCGAGCAAACGAGAGTCGCCGGTATGATCGTCTACCGTAACGGCCGCCCGTTTAAGCCTGCTTATCGAAAATTTACTATAAAAGACGTAATCGGAATTGACGACTACGCTTGCATGCAGGAGGTTGTCAGACGGCGTTTTCAACGCTATCTTGACGGAGACGAGAGCTTTAGCGTTATGCCCGATCTGATTCTTCTTGACGGCGGAAAGGGACACGTTGCGGCGGTGCAAGAGGTACTTAACGATATGAAAATAAGCGTTGAGCTTTTTGGACTTGTCAAGGACGATAAGCACAGGACGAGAGCCGTTGCAAAGGAAGGCGGAGAAATCCAGATAAACAGCAACAAGCGTGTTTTTGATTTTCTTACCAACTTGCAGGACGAGGTTCACCGTTTTTCGATTAATTTCCAGCGTCAGTCGCATAAAAAGAAGCAGTATGAGCTTGAGCTTACAAGAGTTCGTGGTATCGGCGAAGCTAAGGCGGCGGCGTTGCTTAGAGAGTTTAAGACAAAAAGTGCAATGAAAGAAGCGAGCGTTGAAGAGCTTGCAAAAGCGGCTAGGGTCGGAACAGAGGTTGCACAAGAATTATATTTATATATTCAGGAGATTTTCTAGTGAGAGTAATTACAGGAACAGCCAGAGGCAGAAGGCTCAAGACTCTTCCGGGTTTTGATGTAAGACCTACTACCGACGGCGTAAAGGAAGCTATTTTCAGCATAATTCAATTTGACGTTGAGGGGGCGGTTGTGCTTGACCTTTTTGCAGGATCGGGACAGCTTGGAATCGAAGCGCTCAGCCGAGGGGCAAAGAAGGTAGTTTTTGTTGACAATTCCCCCGAATCAATCAAGGTTGTGCGTGTAAATCTTTCACACACTCAGCTTGAAAAAAATGCGGTTGTTGTGAATACGCCGAATAACGTTTTTCTTAAAAGCACGAGAGAGGTGTTTGATATTGCCATTCTCGACCCTCCGTACGAGCACAAGCTTATTCAGAAATCAATGCCTCAGCTTATTGAAAAAATGTCGCCTCAGGGCATCATAATCTGCGAACATGAAAAAGAGACTGTGCTCCCTGAAGAATACGGAGATTTTAAGGTTTCAAAGATTTATCGTCACGGAAGAACAAACCTTACCGTTTACAGAAGGGAAGTTGATGACGAATGAAGCTTGCAGTTTATCCGGGAAGCTTTGACCCCGTAACCTGCGGTCATATGGACATAATTCTGAGAGCGTCAAAGCTTTTTGATAAGGTTATTGTTCTCGTTTCTACGAACGTACTCAAAAAAACCTGTTTTACAGCGGAAGAACGCGTTGATTTTCTCAAGCGTGTTACAAAAAATTTCACAAATGTCGAAATTGACGTGTGGGACGGGCTTTTGATTGACTATTTCAAGAAGGTGAACGCAAACGTAATCGTGAAAGGTCTGCGTGCAATGTCTGACTTTGATTACGAGTTTCAGATGGCTCTTGTGAATAAGGATCTTTGCTATGAGGCTGAAACAGTTTTCCTTGCGGCAAACGTTGTGGGAACCTTCCTTTCCTCAAGTATGGTAAAACAGGTTGCAATGTTTGACGGGGATATAAGCTCGTATGTTCCGCCTGAAATTGAAAACGACATAAAAATCGGAGTAAAAAAATTACTTAATAAGGAGAATGAAAGATGAATATTGACGACACACTTGAAGCAATGGACGAAATTCTTGATAAGGCGATGCAGGTGCCTTTTTCGGGAAAGAAGGGGCTTATTGACGTTGGAATGATGAGAAGCCTCATTGAGGATATAAGAATGAGTATGCCCGATGAAATAAAGCAGGCTCAGAATCTTGTAAACGACAGAAAGATAATTATCAGCGACGCTAAGAACGAGGCCGAAAGAATTATCAAGAAGGCTGAGGAAAAGGCTGAAAAAATGGTTTCACAGGAAGAAATCACAAGACAGGCAAACGAGCGCGCGAACGAGATTATTCACGAAGCTCAAACCAAGTACAATGAGTTCAGAGTTTCTACGAACGAATACGTTGATTCAATGCTTACACGAGTTGAAGAGCTGTTGACAAAGGACGTAGCTGAGGTTAAAAAAGCTCGCTCGGTTCTCAAAAGCGAGAAGAAGTAATTTTAATAGCGGATATAATAACGCCACCGTATCAGATAAAGTACGGCGGCGTTTTTATTCTGTTTTTGCAAGAAAGACAGCGGGAACGGGGCTTTCTTTCAGATTACGCTACGAAACGTATAAATTGCTTTTGTTCATAAGAAAAACGACAGAGAACAAAAGCTCTCTGTCAATTTTTCTTATATGATTATGTTTTTATTATCAAAAATCGGGAAGCTCATCGAGCGTTATAATTTTTTCATGGTTATAAACTTCAATCAGCACCGATTTTTCCGTAAAAGCTTCGCTGTATTTTCCGTTCTTAATGACAAAGTCAGAGCACCAGGTAGAGAACCAAGCCCACTTTGCACCTGAAATATATGCAAGGTCAACATCAAATAAACAGCCGTTTTCTGTCAGAGCGACAATTTTATTTTCATCCGAATAATCGGCAACCTCGCAGAATTTCGGAGTCTGAGGGGAATAAACACGGTTTCCGGGGTAAATATCCTCGCCTACGATGTCAACGTAATTGTCTCCGGGATACCAATCCTTGTGCTGTCCGTTCCACACCCAGATGAGATTGTTGCATCCGTAAGTATTGGTGAGCTTATCATAAAGATAAATCCAAAGCTTTTTGAAGGCTTCGGGACCTTTTGCTCCCCACCAGAACCAACCGCCGCTTGCTTCGTGAAGGGGACGCCAGAGAACAGGAACGCCTTTTTCTTCAAGCTTATTAAGACATTCAGCTATTTTTTCAATATCCTTGTCAAGTAACGCAAGGCCTGCATCGTCCTGTCCGTTCATTACCTTTTCAATATCAAAGCTTGAATTTCTTGTATAAAAGCCGCCCCACCAGCGAGGATTTCCGTTTTCGCTGTCAACTCCGCTATAAAGATATTCTGTCGGAGCGTTCCAATGCCAGCACATTGTTACAATTCCGCCTCTTTGGTCGTATTCAATGGCTTCTTCAATATTTCTTGTGGAAGATGCCCCAAGCGCTACTCTTGAAGGGGTATAATCCATAAGGTCAAGTCCGATGATTGCAGGGTATTTTCCTGTTATATCCTCTATTATTTCAAGCTCGTTTGTTACCGTATTTCCGCCGTAGTATTGCCCTGAGAGTGTGACGTTTCCATAGCTTTCCGTGAGATATTTGAAAAGCGCTTTTGTTTCAGCGGTAGAATTTTTGTTAATAAGCTCTGTCGGCGTATCAAAAATACTTTCGTCTACGCCCTCAGCCGCTTCAATTATAATCTTGTCAAGCTGAATCCAGCCCCAAGATTTTGTAATTCTTATTTTGTGAGTACCCTTCATAACAAGAATATTATCGAGCACATAATCGTTCATCGAGCCAGGCTTACTTGAGAATGTGCCGACCGCTTCGTTGTCAATAAGGAAGTTATTGAGTTTGTCGGGGCCTAATGCACAGGATTTTATCGTGAATTTATAAAGTCCGTCAGTAGGGAAATCAACCGTAAATTCAACAGAATCGTCGTCTCCGTCAAAGTTTTCGACTACTTTTGCTCCGCTTGAATTTACAATGCTGAGACTTCCCTTGAGAACAGCGTCTTCAGCTTCCACAACCTTATAAAAATCAACAGGTGCGCTTACTTCGATTTTTTCTGTCGTTTTTTCGGTTGTAGTCGTAATAGGCGGTTGGGTAACTGTTGTTGTTGCGGAGGTTTGCGCCTTGGTCGTTTCTTCGGGAGTGGCAACCGTCAGCTCGGTTGTTTTTGAGGAAGTTTCGTTCTGAGGTTCCTGCGTGGTTGTCTGAGCGTCGGTCGTAGGAGCGTCAGTTGGCTGAGTTTCGGGTTCTTTTTCAGTTGTTTTGGCTGTTTCTGACTGAGATTCAACCGTTGTTGCTTCTGCGGTTGTTGTCTGTGCTTGCGGCTCGGAGTTCTGATCGCTGCAACCGCAAAGACTCACAACAAAACAAAAACACACTAGCATTGCAATTATTCTTTTTTTCATCGCTTTTTTCTCCTTTTCTTTGTTTTTATATTTCAACGTCAAGTCTGATTGAATTTTCATCAGGCTGAGAAAAATCTACGAAAAGCGTATGACTTCCGCTTTGAAGCCTTCGTTCTCCTTTTTCGTTCACAACGTCAAACGAAGATTTGCTGAGCTTTATTTCGTAACGCTTTTTTTCTCCCGCTTCAAGCTCAATTCTCTTGAAACCGCAAAGAGAGTGCTTGGCTGAGGAATCGGCGCCGTTAACACGGGAGTATATTTCAATTACCTCATCGCCGCTTTTCGAGCCGATGTTTTCTGCCGTGACTTTTACCGAGTCGTTTTCAAAGACAGCGTCCGAAAGCTTTATTTTTACGTTTTCATAAGTCAACCCAAAGCCGAACGGATAAAGCACGTTGTTGTCGTCGCAGAATTTGTAGGTGCGGTTTTGCATTGAATAATCTTCAAAATCCGGCAACAGCTCAGTGTTTTTATAGAATGTGACAGGGAGCTTTCCCGAAGGGGACACGTCTCCGAATAAAAGCCTTGCGAGAGCTTTTCCGCCGTATTGTCCGGGATACCACATATTTATCAAAGCGTCACATTCTGTTTCAATGTTGATACTGCTTCCGACAGAAAGAACAACGATAAGGGGTTTTCCTGTTTCCTTTATTTTTCTGAGGAGAATTCTCTGACTTTCAGGCAATCTCAGATCAGGCTTATCGCCCGAAGCGTAGCTGTTTCCTGTGTCGCCCTCTTCGCCCTCAAGGGTAGCGTCAAGACCAAGGCAAAGAACAACGGCGTCTGCCACATTTGCGACAGCGACAGCCTCAGCGTATCTGTCGCCTGCCTGAGCGAGAGTTTCGCTTCTGTCCTTAAAAAGACAGCAGCCCTCAGAGTAATAAATTCGTCCGCTGAACCGTTCTGAAATTCCTTCAAGATAAGTAATATATCTTTGTGCCGTTCCGCAGTAATTTCCCGTTAATGCGTTTATGCTGTCGGAATTAGGACCGATAACGGCAAGGGAACTGATTTTTTTCTCATCAAGAGGGAGTATGCCATTGTTTTCAAGAAGAACAGCCGATTTTTCCGCCATTTTCTGAGAAAGCTCGACGTGCTCATTGCAGGCAACGATGGAGTAGGGGATTGAGTCAAACGGGGTTTTGTCAAGCTGACCGAGCCTTATTCTTGTTGTCATTGCTCTTACAAAGCATTTTCTTATATCCTCAGCCGTTATCATTCCTTTATTATAAGCTGATATTATGTGTTGATAAGTACAGCCGCAGTTGACGTGGCATCCCGATTTCAGAGCCATAGTAACCGACTCTTCGGGGCAAGAGGTAACCTTGTGGTTTTCGTGAAAATCTCTGATTGCCCAGCAATCGGAAACAAAATAGCCGTCAAAGCCCCAATCGTCAAGCTTTTTCATAAGAAATCCGCTTGCACAGGCGGGTTCTGAGTTTACACGGTTATAAGCCCCCATTACCCCCTCGACTTTAGCTTCTTTTACAAGCGCTTCAAAAGCAGGGAGGTAGGTTTCTTCCATATCCTTGGGGGTAGCTTTAGCGTCGAAGGTGTGACGGAGCGCTTCGGGACCGCTGTGAACAGCGTAGTGCTTTGCACAGGCGGCAACTCTGAGATATTCGCTGTCGCCTTGAAGACCGTTAACGTAGGCTTTTCCAAGCTCTGCTGTCAGATAGGGGTCTTCTCCGTAGGTTTCGTGGCCTCTGCCCCAACGTGGATCACGGAATATGTTGATATTCGGCGCCCACATGGTAAGACCTTTATATATATCGTGATCCCCGTTTTTATATATGGCGTTATATTTTGCTCTTGCTTCCTTGGCGACAACTTCGCCCGCTTTTTCCATAAGCTCAGCGTCAAAGCAAGCCGCCATTCCTATTGCCTGAGGGAACATTGTAGCCGTTCCTGCGCGTGCAAGTCCGTGAAGCGCTTCATTCCACCAGTTATAAGCGGGAAGTCCCAGCTTTTCAATCGGCGGCGCGTCAAAACGAAGCTGTGCTGCCTGTTCTTCAATCGTAAGCATGTCGGCAACTGCTTCTGCTCGTTCTTTTGGGGATAAATTTTTGTCATAAATCCTATCCATTTTTCCACCTCCGAAAAATAAATTCCGCTACTCTTATTATACATTAAGAGTAGCGGAAAGTAAATATATTTACGTGCTGTTTATATTATTTTATTGCCCATCTGAGCTTTGTGGAATGAGCTCTTGAATTTCTGAAGCATTCTTCTTTGCTCGGTCTGATAACGTCGTCTGCAATTTCTGATAAAAGACCGTTGCGCTTGTGCTCCTTAAAGGCTTTTTTTACGATTCTGTCTTCGCCTGAATGGAAGGTGAGTATTGCAATTCTGCCACCGTCCTTCATCACGTGAGGGAGCTTTTCCATAAATTCATAAAGCACTTCAAATTCGCTGTTTACGTCAATTCGTAAAGCCTGAAAGGTTCTTTGGCAGGACTTTTTCACTTCGTCCTTACGTTTTGCAGATGGCAAGAAGGAGAGCGCATTTTCAATAATTGAAGCAAGCTGTTTTGTTGTTTCAATCGGCTGTTTTTTCTTATAGGCGTGAATGATTGCTCTTGCGATCTGTTCGGCGTACGGTTCGTCAGAGTTTTCAACAAGCATTCCGACTATTTCATCTGTTGAAAGCTCGCGAAGTCGTTGTGCGGCTGATACGCCTGACGAGGGGTCAAGCCTCAGATCAAGAGGGCCGTCGTGCTTAAAGGTAAAGCCCCTTTCGGGGTTATCAATCTGCATTGACGAAACGCCAAGGTCAGCAAGAACAAAGTCAAATTTATCGTCGGGAGCGACTTTGTCTATATTTTTGAAATTTGTGCGGCAAATTGTGAGAATTTCGCTTCCAAAGCCTTTTTCTTCGAGACGCTTTTTTGTTTTCTCAGATTCGATCGGGTCAACGTCTGTTGCAAAAATATGACCTTTTCCCTCAAGCTTTCTGAGCATTTCAAGAGTATGACCGCCGTAGCCAAGCGTTGCGTCAAATCCGATTTCTCCGGGCTTTATCGCAAGCACATCAAGTATTTCGCTAACCATAATGGGAATGTGCATACCTGCGGGTGTTTTTCCGCTTTGCTTGATTTTTTCGACGTCCGCCTGATATTTTTCGGGGTTAAGCTCTTTATATTTCTGGCTGAATTTTCTCGGATGAGTGCCGCTGTATCTTTCTCTGCGCTTATGCTGTTGTTCCATTAGCCTTTCCTTTCGTTTTATCAGTGCTTTTTCGTATTGTTTTCCTCTTAATTCGTCAGCTCTTTGAGAAGCTTCACTCCAAGCACGGTTGAAGGGATTCGATAGCTCGGTGGAAGGTTTGAAAGAATGATTACTGCTGTATCTGTTTTGGGGCTGAAGCCGAGATAGCTGTTATAATCTCCTGTTCCACCGTTGTGCCACACGATTTCGTTCTTACTGTCGATTATCCACGCCAAGCCGATTTCGTCCATACGAACGTCCAGACTTTCGTAAAAGTCAGAATTGGCGTTTATTTGCTTTATGCTTTTGTGGCAATCGGCAAAATACGTATTATTTTCCAGCTGCATCTGAGCGTATAAGAGCATATCGGATATGTCTGACGTTATAGCTCCGGCGGAAAGATAAGCGTCCTGTGCCTGCCAATCCCAATAGTTTTCAAGATCACCGTTTTCTTCGCTGATTTTTGTATTCTTAAGCTTCAGCTCGTTTTGTGTAAAATCATTTAAGAGCGTTGTGTAATCAGTACCATAAACGCTTTCAAGAATAAGTCCGAGAACCGCATAACCAAAGTTTGAATAATTAAAGTTGTAGTCGTTTTTATCCATATTTAAGCTACTTGCTTTGTCAAGAAGCATCTGCTTTGTGATTGCACAGAAATCGTTTTTGCCCACGAGAAAGTTAAAAATCATCGGCGCCTCAAAATAATAGCCTTCATAGCCTGACGTATGAGTAAGAAGCTCCTTTACTGTCGGGTATTCGTTTCCTTCGGGCAATGTCAGATAGTTGTCTATTGTGCTGTCGAGGTTGATTTTTCCCTCGCCGACGGCTTTATTTACCATAGCGGCGGGAAAGGTTTTTGTAAGAGAGCCGATTTCGTATGTGTGAAGCTCAGCAGGGAGGAGCTCGCCGTTATTTCCGTATACTTTATAGGTTGCTTCTCCGTCTTTGATTATTCCGACGGTTATCACTGCGTCGGGGTTGTTTCCTGTTGTGTATTCGAGCGATTCCTTAAAGGTGAGCTCAGGGAGCTTTCCCATCTGTCCCATTCCATAAATTGCGAAGCCTCCGAATGCCAGAGCAAAGCAAAGAAAGAACGATACGGTAATAATTATCGTCTTTTTCCTGGAGTAGCTTCTGTCAAAAATAAAATATCTGCCCGTGCGCTTCTTGTAATCGGTATAGTTTTTTCCAAATGCGTTGGTGAGGAATTTTTCCTCCTGCAATATCTGCAGATGAAGCATTACAACAGCAAAAAGCACGAAAAATAAATGGAGGTAATTAAAAAAAGCGATGAGAACGCCTATATACATCAGGTCAAAGCCGAGAAAGGCGGGGTTTCTGCTTATACGGTAGATTCCTGTTGTTACAAGGTCGGTTTTGTCTTTTTCGGGGATTCCTGCTCGCCAACTGTCTCTCATAGTTATCATTGCCACGATAAAAACGAGAACGCCAAGAGCCGCAACGCCTATACCAATCCATGAGTAAGAGGATTTCCACATACGGAAATTCATTGCTATTACAAAAACCTCTACCGCAATGATGGAATATGTCGCTATTTTCATCAGTAGTTCAATCACGAGTACTTTTCGGGGCTTCTTGCCCTTGGCTATCTGGTTTGTTTTAACGCCTTTTCGACGCTGTAAAAACATTTTTGTAAAATAAGCGATATAAAAAACTGCAATAACGGCAAGAGCCGCAATTTGTATCGGCTTCATAGTTACTTAACCTCTTTTTTGTGTGCTGTGATAATTGTATAGCTGTACGCATTTATCGTTATTATTGAACCATCGACGTCAGCGTACCAATTTTTTCCTTTTCGTGAGATGACTGCCTCTTTGGACAAAAGCTTGCTTTTACACCATTCAACAACGTCTGTCGTTTCAAGGGATAAGTTTCTTTTTATGCGCTTTGCGCCCAGCTCGGTTGTATGTATTTTACCTACGTTTTTTAACAACTCTTCAGGCGCAACATACCCAAGCTCTGTGGGCAAATCGTCCCATAATTCCGTTCGTGTTTTATTATTTTTAAGCTTTTCTAAAATCTTCTTATCGGGCGTTGGGTAAATTATAAATCCGTCTTCTTCTCCCATCTCCTGTCGAATAGGGAAGGCGAGCTGTTCATCAGTTACGGAAAACTGTGCGTTTACGCCGTTTTTGTTTCCTCTTGCGTCAAGTCGTATCCATTTTTTAAGCTCTTTGATGTAAACACCGTTTAGCCCGTGATAAACTAAAATCGGCGCTTTTTCATCATCTAAAATAAGCTTCTGATAGCAAAAGCCTGTCGGAATTGATTTATAGCGTAGTATAGCGGCAAGAAGGTGAGCCTTGGCAAAACATATTCCGTGCTCTGCCTTTAAGACCTCAGAGGCATTACAGGTGAGAACGTCTTCGTTTACGTCCGCTGAATGAGAGATGTTATCTCTTACATATTCATAAGCCGCTTTTATAAAGTCAATTTCACTTTCAGCTTTTTCAAATAACGAGTTTGCAAGAAGGGAAATGTTGACGTTTGTGAAATCAATCACTTTATCTTCGTTTAAGTATTCATTGAAATCATCTGACGATGGCTTTATTTTCATAATATATCTCCATAAATTCCCATTTTCTTTACTATTTATACCATATCATAAAAAAGAAATCAAGCCTTGCGTAAGCAGTACGGCAAACACAAGGCTTTTTATTCAGAAAAACAACATCAAAGATAAAAATAATCCGAACACTTCATTAATTTGAACGGTGTTAGGATTATTGTTGTTTGTCTAACATGAGCGAAAAAGATTTTTATAATATCGTTAATGTAATCTGCGAGTGTTTTAGTGGATAATGAAAAAAGGATAAT
>JAZNST010000080.1:0-4620 GCA_045591405.1 Ruminiclostridium sp. | reverse complement strand
AGGCAAAACTCAGGGGGCTGCGCCCTAGCCTGTGTGGACGGTGCGCCTTTGAGTCGGGCGAAGGACGCAAAGCCTCAGCGTACCCCGAAGCCGAGCGAAGCGAGGCGGAGTGGGTGCCACGAGGGTTTGCGCTTGGATTTTCAGACGGATAAGCGGAGCTGACGGAGCTAGAGGCTCTTTAACAGGCTTTCGTGAAAAGTAAGCGCTCGCTCTCACAACAAAAAACGGAGCCTTTCAGCTCCGTTTCCTATTATTCTTCTGAGTCGTCGGCAACGTCTTCTTCAACTATTACCTCAGCCCTTTCTTCTGCCTCGGCTGCGGCAATTTCTTCCTCGCTTGCCTGTTCGACCTCCTCAAGCTCGGCGGTCTCGTCGTGCTCGGTTCGGGTAAACGTTACAACCTTGTCCTCGTCAGACAGGCGCATTACCCTGACGCCTGTTGCGTATCTGCCCATAGTTCTGAGGGCGTTGGCTCTTATTCTTATAATAATGCCGTCTGCGCTTATCATAATAACGTCGTCGTCAGCGCCAAGAGAACGGATACCGCATACGCCGCCCTTTTCTTCTATTGCCTTTGGCTTATAGTTCATCATACCAAAGCCGCCTCTACGCTGAACACGGTAGCTCGAAAGAAGCGTTCTTCTTCCCATTCCCTTTTCGGTCACGATAAGAATAGTCATATTATCGTCGTAAATCTTACATGCGCCAACAACGTAGTCATCGTCACGAAGCTTGATTGCACGGACGCCGCCCGCAGTTCTTCCCATTGAGCGTATATCTGTTTCGTGGAAGCGTATCGCCATACCCTTATGAGTTGCAACAATAACGTCGCTGTCGCCCTCGGTAAGATGAGCCGCCGCTATCTCGTCGCCCTCGGCAAGATTTATCGCACGAAGTCCGTTCTTTCTCACGTTCTTAAAATCAGAAAGAGGCGTTCTCTTTATTTTTCCGCTTTTTGTCACGCACACGAAGAACTTATTTTCAGCAAAGTCAGCCGTTTTCATCATTACGGCGATTTTTTCGCCCTCGGAAAGCTGAAGCAGATTCACAATATTCGTTCCTCTGCTCTGTCGGCTTCCCTCAGGAATTTCAAAGCATTTAAGCTTATACATATTGCCAAGGTTCGTGACGAAAAGAATATTGTCGTGAGTTGAAGCGATAAACATATTCTCAACAAAGTCCTCGTCACGCTGCTTCATTCCCGAAACGCCCTTTCCGCCTCGCTTCTGGAGGTTATAGGCTTCAACGGGCTGACGCTTGATGTAGCCGATATTCGTATAAGTAAGTACGCTTTCTTCAACGGGAATAAGGTCCTCGATATCAACCTCGCCGCTTACGTCCTCAATCGCAGTTCTGCGCTCGTCACCGTATTTCTTCTTCATTACGGCAAGCTCTTCTCTTATTACGTTAAGAACAGCAGCTTCACTCTCAAGTATTTCCATAAAATCCTTGATTTTATTCATCAGGTCAACAAGCTCGTTTTCTATCTTGTCTCTTTCAAGACCTGTAAGCTGACCAAGGCGCATCTGAACAATCGAATCAGCCTGAGCCGCAGAAAGTCCCTTCGTGTGTTCAAATTCGATTTCAGAGAAGCGTTCGTCCATTGCACGCTTTAAGAGAGCAGACATATCTTCGTCGGCAAAGCGGGCCATAAGGCGTTCTTTACCCTCTTGAACCGTCTTTGAGGAACGAAGGATTGAGATTACCTCGTCGATATTATCAATAGCAAGCATAAAGCCCTGTAAAATATGCGCTCTGTCTCTTGCCTTTTCAAGATCGTAAACTGTTCTTCTTCTGATTACGTCCTTTTGGAAAAGGATATATTGCTCAAGCATCTGTTTGAGCGTAAGTATCTTTGGCTCGCCGTTTACAAGAGCAAGCATAATTACGCCGACGGTGTCCTGAAGCTGAGTGTAGGAATAGAGCTTATTGAGAATTACGTTAGCGTTAGCGTCACGCTTTAACTCAAGGACAATCTTCATTCCCTTTCGGTCGGATTCGTCACGAAGAACCGAGATTCCCTCAATTCTCTTTTCTCTCATAATTGCCCCGATACTTTCAAGAAGTCGGGATTTGTTCACCATATAGGGAATTTCAGTAATTACAATTCTTGTGTGAGTCTTTTCTTCGACTATTTCAGCCTTACCTCTGAGGGTGATTTTTCCCCTGCCTGTGTAATATGCGGAACGGATTCCGCTTCTTCCCATAATTATCCCGCCTGTGGGGAAGTCGGGCCCCTTTATCACAGACATAATTCGGTCGGGCGAAGCCTCAGGCTCTTCGATTATAAGGTCAAGAGCGTCTATTACCTCGTTAAGATTATGAGGAGGGATATTTGTCGCCATACCTACGGCAATACCTGTACTTCCGTTTACAAGAAGGTTCGGGAAGCGCGACGGAAGAACGACAGGCTCTAAAAGCTTATCGTCGTAGTTTGTGGTGAAATCAACGGTATTCTTGTTGATATCGCTCATCATCTCGCCGGCCATTTTACTCATTCTTGCTTCAGTATAACGGTAAGCGGCAGGAGCGTCGCCGTCAATACTACCGAAGTTTCCGTGACCGTCAACCATCGGGTAACGAAGACTGAAATCCTGTGCAAGTCGTACCATAGCGTCGTATACGGACGAGTCGCCGTGAGGGTGGTATTTACCGAGAACTTCACCTACTGTATAAGCACACTTTCGATAGGGGTGCTCATAGGTGTTTCCCGCCTCGTTCATTGTGTAGATTATCCTTCTGTGAACAGGCTTCAGACCGTCTCTTACATCAGGCAGCGCACGCTGCACAATAACAGACATCGAGTATTCAAGAAAGGATTTTCTCATCTCGTTGTCTATGTCAACCTGTATAAGCTTTTCTGTTGGTGAAAGGTCGCTCATCTTTTATCCTCTTTCCGCTTAGATATTTTTGTCATTCAGATAATTTCTTATTTTCTCCTGCTCCTCGTCGGTAAGACAACGCTTAGGGAACGCATACATATAAGAACGATTCACAAAAAGCAGGAACATTTTTTCGTTTTCAAGAGAGTCAAGCGTATTTTCAGTAAGTCCTATTACGCTCTTTTCGTGCTTTATCTCGTTTTCTTCGGGGATTTCAACGCTTTCGTCCACAGTCATAACGCCTGCGCTTGTGACTGCGACGGTTTCCATCTTTTCGTCCTCTAATATTTCCGTGTCAATCTCAATTCTGTCTTCAAAGAATTCAGCTATGTAATTTTCACGGCTGAAGCTTTTTAAGGTATTGAGAAGTCTTTTACGGACGAAATACGGCCTTGCCCACGTTGAAAAGACCATTCCCAGAGAAAGAGCCGTCAGAACGTATCCGATAGGGTTGGTGGTATTTGTTATTATAAGATTTATTCCGAGAACGGCGGCAATCCCGTAAACGATTGAAAAAAGGATTTTTCTCGTTCTCATATATTTTCTTTGGAACAGGATAAAGCTTTCGGTTATCTCCTGCTCGTTGTTGTTGAATTTTAATACAAAGCTTTCTATTTTCTTTACGTTCCTTTCGGTTTAGTATGGCGTAGGATTTATAAGCATCGCTACTGCTATCATCATGCAAATTCCCGTTGCCCCAACAGATATAATTATATCAATTATCTTCCCCTTTTTCACAAAAACAGGAATATTAAGCCCTATAAACAGCCCAAGCGAAAAAAGCATAAAGGGTATCATTGCACCAAGGTCAAGAAAGCCGAACAAAAGAGCAAAAACCGAAAAACCCCACAAGGCTATACATAAAACTCCCGAAATTCTCCTTGCAAAAGCAAGGGGCGCTTCTTCAGTAGCTTTTTCCATCTGCTCCTTGAGCTTAACCTCTCGTTCTATTCTCTCGTCTGCGCTTATGTCGGGAATAGGCTCCATCTCAGACAAGGCTTTTATGATTTTTTCGTTATTCTTATGAGTATTCATATAAATCCCTTTTCTGTGTATTTACTATGAGTATATTTAGGAAAGGTATATACTTATAGTTAAATATCAAGATTAGTTACATACTGTGCGTTTTGCTCAATAAACTCACGGCGTGGCTCAACCTTATCGCCCATAAGGATTGAGAAGGTAAGGTCAGCCTTAGCCGCGTCGTCAAGAGTAACCTGAAGCATAGTTCTCGTATCAGGGTCCATTGTGGTTTCCCAAAGCTGTTCAGGGTCCATCTCACCAAGACCTTTATAACGCTGAACCTCAACCTTTGCGTTATTTTCTCCTGCAAGCTCGGTTATATACATATCTCTTTCTTCGTCTGAGAAGGCATAGCGAACCTGTTTTCCTCTGAATACCTTAAACAGCGGAGGCTGAGCAAGGTAAACGTGGCCGTTTTCAATCAGAGGTCTCATAAATCTGAAGAAGAAGGTCAGAAGAAGCGTTCTGATATGCGCGCCATCAACGTCGGCATCCGCCATAATAATTACTCGGTTGTAACGCAGCTTAGAAAGGTCAAAGTCGTCGCCGACGCCCGTTCCGAGAGATTTTACCACAGGCTCAAGCTTTTCGTTGGAAATTACCTTATCAACTCTTGCCTTTTCGACGTTGAGCATTTTTCCCCAGAGGGCAAGAATAGCCTGGAACTCGCTGTTTCTTCCCTGCTTTGCTGAACCGCCCGCAGAGTCTCCCTCTAC
>JAZNST010000079.1:0-13508 GCA_045591405.1 Ruminiclostridium sp. | reverse complement strand
CGGATTTTTACTGCGCAGAGGCAAAGCTCGTCATAGAACTTGACGGTTCGGGGCATTATACCGAAGAAGGAAAGCAATATGATGAAGAAAGAACCGCTTTTCTTGAAGAATACGGTTTAACCGTTATCAGAATACCGAATACGAAAATACATAAGAATTTTCGGGGTGTTTGTGAATATATTGATCACCTTGTAGAACAATCCCTCAGTCAGCTTCGCTGACAGCTCCCTTTACACAAGGGAGCCTTTTTTAGTTCACCTATAACTTGTCAATTTTCCTGACAAGCACTGCATACGGAAATACATAAAAACTTTCGGGGTGTTTGCGAGTATATTGATTATCTTGTAGAACAATCCCTCAGTCAGCTTCGCTGACAGCTCCCTTTACACAAGGGAGCCTTTTTTAGCTCACCTATAACTTGTCAATTTTCCTGACAAGCACTGCATTTGTGTCCACAAAAGCAAAATACGGCATACCTCTTTCGAGATATACCGTATTCCCCCAAACTGTCCTTTAGAGTGACGCTCTAAACCGCTCCTCTTTTTTGGCGACGGGGAGTGAGAGGCAGGGGGGAGAGCGAGGGCGCTTAAATCTCCGTCTTTCAAAACTACCTGTAAAATCAATTCACTTTTTTACATTCCGTATATCGTTCGGCTCAAAAAAGCCCCTCAACAACAAGTCGCGCTCGTGCTGAGGGGAGTTATCAGTTATTCCTTTGCTGGCAGAATTGCCATAAAACAGCGTAGTAAGCGTCCTGAGTAATGTGGATACCGTCGCCGCTGCTGTAATCGGTTTTAAGAGCGTTAAGCTCGTTTTTAAGCTCCGGGGAAATATCAATAAAGTGCCACTTTTCGTTCTGCTCTTCTTCAATCATTTCACGAAGCGCCTTGTTGCAAGCGTCGATTTTTTCGTTTTCGGTAAATTCGCTATCGTGAAGAACGGGGGTAATCGAAAAGACGAAAAGCTCAGAGTCAGGGGCAATAGCCTGCGTGTTTTCAAGAAGCTTCTTGTAATTTTTTGCGTAGACAGAGGGCGTGGTGATATTTACGTCGTTCATTCCCATAGTGAAAACGATATTGGGTTGAGGCTTGAGGGTAATAAGCTCGTTTAGCGCCACTTCGCTTCCGTCGCCGGGGTCAAAGGTAAAATCGTAGATATTTCTTGCCGCAACGCCGCCCAGACCGAAGGTATGAGACATAGAAGTAATCCCGTAAAAAGCAAGGCCTTTACAGATACTATCGCCGATGAACAGGCAGTCGCCGAGGAAAAGCTCGTCCTGTTCCGTGAAGGAATACGTGCTGTAAGTTTCGTTTATGTAAACTGTAACCTCGGAGTCTTCGGGCGGAGCAGTCATAATTTCGTTTCCTACTCCCGAATATTCCTCAAAGGTTGTCGTATGAGGAGCGCTTGTGTCGTTTGGTGTCGATTCAGAGGGCAAAAAAATATCCTCGTCAAGCGTTCTTCCCGAAATATTGACACAGCCGCAGTTCAGAGATACTACGGCTGACAATATCAAAAGTGAAATTTTTCGGTTAAATTTCATAGGTTTCGTCCTCGTCTTCTCCTGCCTTTTTGAACTGAAGGTCAAGAACTATGTCCTTATTTGTATTTTTGTGCTTGAAATTATGTTCGATGCGCTGGAGAACCATTTTCCCTGTTTCGTGGTTAGTGTTATGCAGGAAAAGGACGTACTGACAAACGCTGTATTTTGCGAAAACGTCAGAGCCTCTTATTGAAGACGAGATACAATCCGCAAGTCGTCCCATCGTCGTAGTGAGAACGCTTTGCGTGGGCAATTCGCCCTTTGACGTTCTTACCGAAATAAGACAAAGGGTATTTGAGATTCCGCTGCGTTTTGACTCTCTGACCTCAAGTCTGTAAAGATGCTTGAAAATCTGATATTCGCAGAAGAACGCTCCGCCGACAACCTGCTCCTCCATAAGATTTTTTGAGATAACTCTGAGATTTTTCTCGATGCTCTTGTCGGTTTTTATCGACTTCTCATAAAGCTCGGTCAGCTCAGCGGACGGCGTAACTCCGAACTTTGACTGAAGGATATCTTCAACGTATTTATAATGCTTTTTGGCAGTCTGCTGCTCGCCAAGCTCGGAAAGAGCCTTAATAAGATGATAGTGAACGAACTCGTCATAAGGGTCGTTTTTGATTGCGTCGTTACACACGGCCTTCACGTCCTGAAGTCGCTCTCTTTTTTCAAGAAGCTCGATAAGCAAGTGGTTACTCTTCGTATAAATGCTCTTATAATACGTACTCAGGGGGATAACCCAGGTTTCATAGGAGGATTTTGAGAGGAAATCTCCGTGATATAAATCAACGACTTTAAGCAAAAGCTCAAGCTTGAGGTCTTCGTCCTCAGTTGCAAGCGCTTGCTTAAAATATTTTTCAAAAACCTCTATATCAATAGTATATTCAATTTCCGTGTTGAACGCATAGGACTTGTTTGCATTGACTATTATGCTTTGAGGACACTCAAGCTCAGACAAAAGCGCACGCAGACGGTGCATCTGAGTTTTAAGCGCGCCGAGGGGATTTTCGCTATCGTCGTCGCCCCACAAAAGCTCAATAAGGTCGTCCTGCGACACGTTTTTGTCGTGGAACACGATAAGATATTCAAGCGCAGACCACATTTTTTTTGAACGCTTGGACTGTTCGCTAATTACCTTATCTCCGTATGAAATTGAGAAATCACCGAGCATTTTTATATTGAGCATATTTCTTCTCCGAGTAAAATGTAATACTTGTCTTATTATAATTTTACTTTTTTTGCAGAATAAAGTCAAGAGGATTATTACCACAAATGTAAGTTTATCAACACTTATGTTTGTCTATTTTTCACAAAGTTGTCAGAAACAGGGCTTACTTCCCCCGAATGTACCCGAACTGTAACCAAAATATGAGATAATAAAGGCAGAAGATCAGACATTACATATATAAGGAGACCGCTATGTATAACGAATTATTTTCAACCGTTCCCAACGATTTCAGAACCTGCTTTGTCCACGTGGATTCCTATGATAATAAACAGCCGGTGGGCTCGATATACAGTCCTTATAAGGAAAGACATAAGAGCTTTACAGGTCTTATGGGGCTTATTGAGCTTATAGAAGACCTTGTTGACGATATTGAGGTTCCAAGCGAATCTGAACACAGAAGCTTTCTTGGCAGACAAAAGGCAAAATGCCTCTGGGACAGCGCAAAAAAGGGCTGTGGCGAGGAAAAAGGGGTGCTTGCGAGCTTTAAGGTCGATATTCTTTATCGCAAAAGAGCTAGCTGGCAGGGCGTTATTTGCTGGATAGACGAGAGCAAGGAGGAGTGCTTCAGAAGCACCCTTGAGCTTATTCAGCTTCTTGACAGTGCTCTTTGCGCTTCGGGCGACCAAAAGCGAGACTAAAATTTCAAAGGCGCAGCTCTTAAAACGGGCTGCGCCTTGTTGCGTCAGTAAAACCAAGCTTATCATACCTATTTACATATAGGCGGATTTGTGCTAAAATATATGGGATCAAACTTCAACGGAGAAATTATGAATACATATATCGAAACAGGACTCACACAAGAGCAAATAGATAAAAGGAAAGCGCAAGGTCAGGTAAACGGAGTTGTCGATCCTCCCACAAAAAGCATAGGTCAGATTATAAGAACCAACTGCATCACCTTTTTTAACTTCCTCAATATCGGGCTTGCGGCGGCTTGCTTTGCGGTAAATTCGTGGAAGAACAGTACCTTTGCGTTGGTAATTCTTGCCAACACCCTCATAGGTATCATTCAGGAAATCAGAGCCAAAAAGGTAATTGATAAGCTCACGCTTGTTTCAGCGCCCAAGGCTCACGTGCTCAGAAATTCAAGCGAGCAGGAGGTTGAAACCTCGGAAATTGTCCTTGACGACCTTATGCTCCTTCGGGCAGGGCGACAGATTTGCGCTGACGGCGAGGTTGTAGAGGGCGAATGCGAGGTAAACGAGAGCCTTGTTACAGGCGAAAGCGACGCCGTTCTTAAAAAAACCGGCGACACGGTTCTTTCGGGAAGCTTTGTGGTAAGCGGAACGGTCAAGGCTAAGGTAATTCACGTTGGCGCAGACAATTTCGCAAGTAAAATCACCGCAGGCGCAAAGTACCTCAAAAAGCCCAACAGCGAGGTCGTCCGTTCGCTCACGGCTATCTTAAAGGGAATCTCCATCTGCATTATCCCTATTGCAATCGGTCTTATGCTCAACTCAATGCTCAGAACGAACCAACCCTTTGACAGAGCCGTTGTAAGCACCGTCGCAGGAATTATCGGAATGATTCCCGAAGGACTTTTCCTTCTTACAAGCGTCGTTATGGCGGTTTCGGTTATCCGTCTTTCTTTGCACAAGACTCTCGTTCAGGAAATGAGCTGCGTTGAAACTCTGGCAAGAGTCGATATGCTTTGTCTTGATAAGACGGGGACGATAACGGAAGGCTCAATGCTTGTGGACGAGGTGAGCGTCATTGATGAAAACGCTGACTTTGAACGGAAAATAAGAGAATTTATCTTTAATCTCACCGACGACAACCCGACCTTTAAGGCAATCGAAGACAAGTGGAAAATCGAAGGCGAGGTTTCAAAGGCTCAAAGAATAATCCCGTTTTCTTCGGAAAAAAAGTGGAGTGGGGCAAGACTTTCTGATTACAGTCTTATTTTTGGAGCCCCCGAATACGTGCTTCGTGAAAGCTATAAGGATTACGCCGAAATCTGTGAGCAGGCGGCAAACAAGGGTCAGCGAGTTCTTGTTTTCGCACAGGCTCAGGCGGATTTTAACGACAGAGAGCTTCCAAAGGAGGTTTCTCCTGTTGCACTCATTTTCATAACCGACAAAATCCGTGACGAAGCGCCTCAGACCTTACGCTTTTTTAAGGAGCAGGGCGTTGGAATCAAGATTATTTCGGGCGATAACCCCGTTACCGTGTCGGCTATTGCTCAGAAGGTAGGCGTTATTGACGCTGAAAAATACGTTGACGCTTCGACGCTTTCGCTTGAAGAAATCCCCGAAGCAGTAAAGAAATACGCAGTTTTTGGCAGAGTAAAGCCCGACCAGAAGCTTGCGATGGTAAAGGCGCTCAAGGAGCAGGGACATACCGTAGGAATGACAGGCGACGGCGTGAACGACGTTCTTGCGCTTAAAGAGGCTGACTGCTCGATTGCAATGCAATCGGGAAGCGACGCGGCAAGACAGGTTTCAAACCTCGTTCTTCTTGACAGTAACTTTGCGTCGATGCCCAAGGTCGTAGCCGAGGGCAGACGCTCGGTAAACAACATTCAGCGAAGCTCGGCGCTGTTCCTTTCTAAAACTACTTATGCGGCTATTCTTGCAATCGCTTTTCTCATTCTTCCACACCCCTATCCGTTTGAGCCGCTTCAGATTTCGCTTGTAAGCGCCGCCTTTATCGGAATCCCAAGCTTCCTTCTTGCGCTTGAGCCGAACTTTGACCTCATAAGAGGCAACTTTATTCATAACGCGCTCAAAAGGGCGATTCCACAAGGTATTGCCGTTGGCTTCAGCGCTCTTATGGTGACGCTTTTCTCGTCGCTTATGGGACTTGATACGGTTTCGATGAGTACGGTTGCAACCTACGTCGTGGGAATTTTGTCGCTCGTTGTCGTAATCAGAACCGCAATTCCCCTCAAGGCGTGGAAGGTTGCTATGCTTGTGGTAATTTCAGCTATTTTCTTTGTGGGCGCACTTGGGCTTGGTTGGATATTCTCCACTATTGTGCCGACGCTTGATATGTGGATTCTTATCGGAGCAATCAGCGCAGGCGGAACTGTTCTGATGACGCTTTTGCCGCTTCTTACGAACAGAATCTTTGACAAGGTTTTCGGGTTCTTTTCGTCGCTTCGAAGAAAAAAAGCCGTTGCAAAGGAGAAATAATGGAAAAAACCGTATATATTTTTTCAGACGGCGCTTGCTCAGGCAATCCCGGACCCGGAGGCTACGGAGTGATTCTTCGCTATGAAGGTCGGGAAAAGGAGCTTTCGGGCGGAGAGGTTGAAACTACCAACAACCGAATGGAGCTTATGGGCGTAATCACGGGGCTTGAAGCGCTCAAATATCCGTGCAGGGTGATTTTTCAGACGGACTCGAAATATGTGGTTGACAGCGTGACTAAGGGCTGGGCAAGAGGCTGGAAAAGAAACGGCTGGAAAAAAAGCGATAAATCCCCTGCGTTGAACGTTGACCTTTGGGAACGGCTTCTTAACCTTCTTGATATTCACGACGTCGAGTTCAACTGGATAAAGGGCCACGCAGGACACGAGGAAAACGAACGCTGTGACAGGCTTGCGGTTGCACAGCGAGACTTTTATAAAAACAAAAAGGAGAAAGAAAATGATTGAATTCAGATACGACACCCAGCTTCTGATTGAAGGCGAGGGACTTGACGAGGACGTAATCAACGATTACATCAGAGAAAACTTCGAGGGCGACAGTCTTCTTGCAGTCGGCGACAGCAAGCTTATAAAGATTCACTTCCACACCAATAAGCCTTGGGATGTGCTTGAATACTGCGCTTCGCTCGGCGAAATTTTTGATATTGTGGTTGAAGATATGGACAGACAATCAAGAGGCTTAAAGGGCTGAGGCGTGCCCCCTCCGCCGATTCCGCCGCACGCCAAGGAAATTCTCCCTTGAGCTTTTACTTGTGCGGCGTGCCGCAATAACTTTATAAATAAAAAAGGAGCAGATTTACTGCTCCTTTATTTGTTGTCGTTCTAGCTTATTCAGTTACCTTCTTGAAAGTGATGGGGTAGCCTGCTGTTCCGTCGCTTGCGCTTGTAAACGTGAGAACGTCGCCTTCGAGAGTGAAGGATTCGTAAAGGTCAGGGTTTGCAATTTCGTCCTCGGCGAATGTGAAGAGCTTACCGTCGCTGACAGAGTACTTGCTTGAATCTGTGAATGCAGCCTTCTGCGCCTGAATGAAGGCTTCGCCCATTGCTTCTTCAGCAACAGCGGCAGGGTCGATACCTGTTTCTTCAAGATAAGCGTCGAGGTCGGAAGCCTCATAACCGCCCGAAATAAGAGCGTCAATGAGATATGCTCTCAGACCGTTCTCGATAATAGCCTTGCTCTTATCAGCCTGTTCCTTGAGCGAATCAAGGTCAATGCTCATATATCTCCAGCCGTCCTGTGTAAATTCAAGGTCGATAGTGAGGACAAAGTCGGTGAAAACAATGTAATCAGCCATTTCCTGTCCTGACAGTCCAAGTCCCTGAGCAAAGCCCTCGTTCATTTCGTCTGTGTAGTCCATTTCGCATTTCCACTTACCAACAAGGCTTGTGTCAGCGCCGCAGCCGGCAAAGCACATAACTGTTACCAACAGCGTCATAACTACTGCAAAAATTCTCTTTTTCATTTCATTACCTCTTTTAATATGTTATATATTTCCTTCAAGAGATTTTTCAAGGAAAGACCTTGTTTTATCACTCTTGGGATTTCCGAATACTTCGTCGGGCGTTCCGATTTCTTCGATAACGCCGTCGGTCATAAAAATAACCTTATCAGCGACATTTTTTGCGAAGTTCATCTCGTGAGTCACGACAATCATCGTCCTGTCGCTTGTTTTAAGCTCTTTTATAACCCTTAATACCTCGCCTGTAAGCTCAGGGTCGAGTGCGCTCGTGGGCTCGTCAAAGCACAGAATATCAGGCTCAAGAGCAAGCGCTCTTGCAATAGCCACACGCTGCTGCTGACCGCCCGAAAGCTCGCACGGATAAGCGTTCAGCTTATTGGAAAGACCGACCGCTTCAAGAAGCTTTTTCGACCTTTCGTCAACCTCGGCGTAGATTTCCTTTTTCTCGGCTTTTTTGAGCTTTTTTCCCTCAACCGAAAGAAGCTTCGGCGCAAGCGAAACGTTTTTAAGCACAGTGTACTGTGGGAAAAGGTTGAACGACTGGAACACAAGCCCGAAATGAAGCCTTCTTCGCCTTATCTCGCTTTCAGAGGAGATTTCGGGGTTTTGTGCGTCGAAAACGGTTTCGCCGTTTACGCAGAACGAGCCTTTATCGGCACGGATAAGAAAGTTAAGACAGCGTAAAAGCGTAGTTTTTCCGCTTCCCGATGAGCCGATGATTGCAAGCACCTCCCCTTTTTCAAGGGAAAAGCTTATATCCTTGAGGATTTCTTCGCCGTCAAAGCTTTTATACAGATTATTTACTTCAAGCAATGCCATAAACGCCCTCCTCAGCCTTGATAATAGTTGAGCTTTTTCTCAGCAAAATTGAGCAGGAGAGTAACCACGCCCGTAAATGCAAGATAGAAAACCGCAACGTAGAAAATCGGCCATATAATCGAATGGAGGCTTACAATATCTTGAGCCGCCTTTACAAGCTCTACGACTGAAATTACACGGGCAAGGGAGGTGTCCTTGACAAGAGTTATTATCTCGTTTCCCATAGGAGGAACGATTCTCTTTACAAGCTGAGGCAGAACGATTCTGAAGAAAATCTGAGTTCTTGTCATTCCAAGAACCTGACCTGCCTCGTACTGTCCCTTTGATATACTTTCAAGTCCGCCCCTGTAAATTTCTGAGAAATAGCAGGCGTAGTTTATAACAAAGGCAATAATTACCGCAAGGAATCTGTCGATTGCCCCCCAGTTGAAAATAAGTCCGGGGCCGTAAAAGACGATTATAATCTGAATCATAAGCGGAGTTCCCCTTATAATCCACACAAAAGTTTTCACAAGCCAGCGCACAGGCTTTATTTTCGTTCGCGTACCGAGCATTATTAAAAGTCCGAGCGGAATTGCCCCCACAAGCGTGATGGCGAAAATCGCAAGCGTTTTTGTAAAGCCGTCGGCAAGCTGAAGCGTTACATCAAGAAAAGACATAGGTTAAATCCTTTAATCAGAAAAGAGCCTTATATTCATCGACGAGGTCGTATTTTTCAGCAAGCTCAAGAAGCTTTCCTTCAGCGATAAGCTCGTCAATAGCGGCGTTGAACTTTTCAAGCGTCTTTGTGTCGCTCTTTCTGAGACCGATTGCGTATTCTTCGGGCATAAGCTGAATATTCTCGCAGATCATAAGCGAATCGTAGCTTGTTCCTGCGCCAACGGAAGCCTTAGCCATAATATAGTCGATAACGCCGATTTCAACCGTTCCCGATTTAAGCTCAAGAAGAACGTCCTTCTGTGCGTTTGCGCCGACAAAGGGGTTCTTGGAAAGAACGGGATCAGCCATGATTGCGTCTTCGCCCGCAGAGCCTGACTCAGCAGCAACGCAAGCTCCCGCCATTGCGTCGAGGCTAGCGTACTTTTCAGCGTTGTCAGCCTTAATTACAACACACTGCTTATTTCTCAGATAAGCGGTTGTAAACGCCATATGTGCTTTTCTTTCTTCCTTAATCGTAAGGCCGTTCCAGATAGCGTCGATGGTCTTTGAGTTAAGCTCGTTTTCCTTTGAGTTCCAGTCGATAATCTGGAATTTGCACTTTATTCCGAGCTTAGAGCAAAGAAGCTCGGCAAACTCTGTGTCAAAGCCTACGAGTTTATTCTGGTCGTCATAGTAGTTCATTGGTTCGTAAAGGGTGATTCCGATTACAAGCTCGCCCTTTGAGGATATGTAATCCCAGTCTGTCTTCTGCTCGGACGACGAATTACACGAGCAGAGTCCTACGCACATAACAAGCGTAAGAAAAAGTGAAATAAGCTTTTTCATTATTTATCTCCTTTAATGCAATAATACTTTAATAATATACCACCGCCGAGCTTTTTTGTCAATCGCGGCGGTTATTTTTGTATTGATTTCACAGTTGTTTTGTGATATACTGATATGGATAGGTAAAACTATGCAAAAAGGAGATTTTTATGGTTAAAAAAGCGGTAGTTCTGGCGGCAGGCTTTGGGACGAGAGTACTCCCTGCAACAAAGGCAATCCCAAAGGAAATGCTCACGATTGTGGACAAGCCCGCCATTCAGTATATAGTAGAAGAGCTTGCGGCTTCGGGGATAACTGATATCCTTATCGTTTTAAGCCGAGGCAAAACAGCGGTTCAGGATCATTTCGACCGTTCTCCCGACCTTGAAGGTGCGCTTTTGGCTTCGGGTAAGAACGAGCTTTTCGAGTGCGTGAGCAATATCGCTCAGATCGCTAATATCCAGTACGTGCGTCAGCAGCAGATGAAAGGAACGGGCGACGCTGTAATGTACGCTAAAAGCTTCGTGGGTAACGAGCCGTTCGTGGTTGTTTACGGCGACGACGTTATTATAAGTAAAACTCCTGCAACAAAGCAGCTTTGTAACGCTTACGACAAGTACGGTCTGGGCGTTGTTTCGATGAAGGAGGTACCTTCTGAATTTGTCGTTAAATACTGCTCGCTCAAGGTTGAAAAGAAGGAAGGAAACGTCTACGGCGTTTCTGATATGATAGAAAAGCCAAAGCCCGAAGAAATAATGAGTAACTTTTCAATTCTCGGCCGCTGTCTGCTTCCGCCCGAAATCTTTGATATCCTTGAAACAATCCCCACAGGCGCAAACGGCGAATATCAGCTCACCGACGCAATGAAGATTCTTTCAAGGACAAAGGGAATGTTAGGCGTTGACTTTGAGGGAACAAGATACGATATGGGCAACAAGCTCGGAATCCTCAAGGCTGTCGTTGAAATCGGAATAGAACACAGCGAGGTAGGGGCGGATTTCAGAGAATATCTCAAGGAATTCGTAAAAACTCTCTGATGCCTGTATGGAATCTGTGGCACGGTTGCCAGAAGATAAGTGCCGGTTGCCTTAACTGCTACGTTTATAGGGGCGACAGCCGACATAATAAAACCGACAGCTTCATTGTGAAGAAAAACGAGTGCTTTGACCTTCCGCTGAGAAGGGACCGAAGCGGCAATTACATACTCAAGCCCTCCGACGAGCCTGTGTTTACCTGTATGACGAGCGATTTTTTCGTTGAGGACGCTGACTTATGGCGAAAAGAGGCGTGGGCTATTATAAAAGCCCGTCCCGACCTTCACTTTTTTATAATCACAAAGCGAATCCACAGAGCAAAGGAGCATTTGCCCGACGACTGGGGCGAGGGTTATGAAAACGTGACGTTATGCTGTACGGTTGAAAATCAGAAAATGGCGGATTTTCGGCTCCCGATTTTCCTTTCGCTTCCTATGAAGCATAAGCAAATCGCTTGCGAGCCGTTGCTCGAAGAAATAAAGCTTGAAAAATATCTTATAGGAATAGACAGCCTGACCGCAGGCGGCGAGTCGGGAGAAAGTGCTCGTGTGTGTAAATTTGATTGGATTCTCTCGCTTCGTGAGCAATGTAAAAGAACAGGGACAGGCTTTTGGTTCAAGCAAACGGGCGCCAATTTTGAAAAGGACGGGCGGCTTTACAGAATCCCTCGACGGCTTCAGCATCAGCAAGCGCTCAGAGCACAGATAAATATACGCTCAAGGGCGCTTTACGATAAGCTCCCCGATTATATTCAGGGCGAGTAATAAGGAGATGAGAAAGGTGGAGTTTGAACAGCTCCGTGATATAGACGGCATAAGCCGCTGGAGCGAGCTGAGAGAAATCGACTCTCAGACGGAAATTCCGCTTCTTGTCGGTCGAGAGCTGAAGGATTGTCTTGGCGTGACTCGCTTCAGACAAGGCTCGGCTTTAACTGACGAAAGGTGCTACTGCTTCACGCAAAACGGAAAAAGATTCATTCTGAAAACTCTCCCGATAGAGCATTACGACGAAATAAGAAGAATCTCCGAATATAACTATATGCTTTTTCAAGAAGCGAATATTCCCTGCGCTTTACCCACAGAGGTCGGAGCGTGTAACTCGGACTGCCTCGTTTATAGCGTTTACAGCTTACCCGACGGGATTTCCGCCGACGATTTTGCAAGGCGTCTTTCTACAACCGAGCAATTTGAGCTTGGCGTAAAGGCAGGAAGGCTTCTTCACAAAATTCACCTTGTGACGCCTCCTCCAAAGGAGATAAAGGGGGATTTTGACGACTTGCTCAAAAAAGAGCTTCTTTCTCTCTCGGCTCAGGCGGACGACGAGCTTTTCGAGGGCGCTCGTGAAGCGGCGCAATACATAGAAGATACGCTTTCGCTCGTGTCACAGCGACCGCAGGTTGCGCTTCACGGGGCGTTTTGCCTTAGAAATCTTTACGTGGATAAAAGCGGAGCAATCGGGCTTTTGCCGCTTGAGACGGCGGCGTGGGGAGATCCGGTCTGTGATTTTGCTCCGATGTCTGAAAATTTCAGCTATTCGTTTATGAGAGGTCAGCTAAAGGGCTATTTCCCCGACGCTGTTCCAAATGATTTTTTCTCGCTTATGGCGCTTTATGCGGCGGCTTATGCAATTCGCACAGCGCTTTTTTCAAGGGACGGCTCTCTTAACGAATCGGGCTACGGAAAATGGCGCGCGCAAAGGGTTGCAAAGGATTTCGACAGCTTCCGCTGTAAGCTCCCTGCGTGGTATTAAGGAAGGATAACAGCTTGAAAAATATAATTCTTATAGGAATGCCCGGCTGCGGAAAAAGCACGGTGGGCGTAATTCTCGCAAAAACTCTCGGAACGTATTTTATCGACACAGACCTTATAATCCAGGTTCAAAGAAGAAACACGCTCCAACAGCTTATTGACCTTGAGGGGCTTGACCGCTTCCTTGAATATGAAGAGGAGGCGCTCTTGTCGGTTACTGAAAAGGAGAATACGGTCGTTGCAACGGGAGGAAGCGCAGTTTTTTCTCAAAAGGCAATGACTCAGCTCAAGCGAAGCGGCGTGTGCGTTTATCTTGAGCTTGAGCTTGACGAGCTTGAACGCCGCCTCTCCAATATCAAGACAAGAGGAATCGCAAGCAAGAAGGGTGAAACGCTCAAGGATATTTTTGAAATCAGAGGTCCGCTTTACGAGCGCTATGCGGATATAAAAATATACGCAAAGGGCAAAACCCCCGAAGAAATCGTCGAAGAAATCGTAAAGAATATCTCGGATTGTTAGGAGGCGAAATGGAGAAGAAAAAATATCGGCACGAGAAGAAGTTTTTTATCTCTCAGGCGACCTATTCCGTGCTCCGTCAAAGGCTAAGGGCAGTGATGAGGCACGATGAAAACTCAGCTGACGGTCAGTATGTGATAACGAGTCTTTATTTTGACGACGCTTATCTTACCGCCTATAACGATAAGCAGGCGGGACTTTCAATGAGAAAGAAATACCGCATAAGAGTATATAATCATTCGCCGGAGCTTATTAAGCTTGAGCAGAAGATGAAGGACGGCGAATATACCTCAAAGACAAGCGTAACGCTCACTTATGAGGAATATCTGCGAATGCTCCGTCAGGACTACGCCTTTTTGAACGACGAGCGTTTTATTGATACGGCGGGGGCTGACTTTTTCGCTTCAAATGCAACCGTCAGACTAAGACCTACGGCAAACGTCGAATATCTGAGAGAAGCGTATGTCTGCCCTGCGGGTAACGTCAGAATAACCTTTGATATGAAGCTTTCAAGCGGACTTGACAAGTCGGATCGTAGCCATGTC